>JAAUQO010000043.1 GCA_012032775.1 Oscillochloris sp.
CGCCGCCGGTCGCACAGCGCCCGCCGGCCGCGCAACAGCGGTGCGCCCGCAGTTGCCTGCTGCGACAGCAACTGCAACCACGGCTGCAACAAGTGCAACTGCCGGCACCGGCACAACGACGGCGGCCACGGCGACCACGGTTCCAACCGGCACCGATCAGGATGTCTTCTTCCGCCTCGCCAGCGATTGGGGCAGCGCCTACCCAGGCCAGGAGGTGACATACACCTTTGTGGTGCGAAATACCGGCAGCACGGCATTGACCGACCTGCAATTGAGTAGCACCTTGCCGAACAATTTGGAGCCCCTTGGCGCACGGGCCGATCGTGGTAGCGATCCACAGATCGACGGCCAGGATGTGTCATACTCGCTCAACAGCCTTGCTCCCGGCGAAAGCATTGAAATTGAGATTGCCACCCGGATCAAGCAATCGGTCGCCGTCGGCACATTACTGGTAACTCAGGGCCAGTTGCAATACGACAGCCTGAACCGGCCGAACTTCTCGAATATCGTCACCGTACAGGTAGTGGGCCAGACAGCGCCGGCCCAAACCACCAGTGTGCCGGGCGGCGTTCTGGGCGGCGGCGCCTACCCGCCCCCCACCGGCACTGCCGGCACAACCATCGTGCCTGCAACGGTTACCGCAAGCACTGTCGCAACCACAACAATGCAACCAACCACGATCGCCAGCGGCGGCGCAACCCCGCAACCGACCGCAACGGCCCCGGAAGCATCTGCGCCGCTTCCTGAAACTAGCAGCGGCGTACCATTGGCCGGCGTGCTCCTGCTCGGTCTGACGCTGCTCACCCGTACGGTCCGCCTACACCGCGCCCGCGAGCGGATCTAGCCAGGCCAGGAGATACCGCCTCCCGCCGTAAGGGCGAAGCATTTCGCGTAGTGAAATGCTTCGCCCGCAGCGCACGCCGGGGCAGGCTTCGCCCGCAGCGCATGCAGTGGAATGTATCACTCCGGTTCAGCACAGCAAAGCCCCGCGACGAGCATTCGTCGCGGGGCTTTTTTGTTCGACTATACCCTGATCCAGTACCCGGTATTCGCTACTGACTTACCGTACGGCGGCTCAGGCGCGGCTGCCACCCATCAAGCGCCAGCCAGAGCACAATCGCCAGCAACAACCAGTGCAACTGATCGCGCACCGCCACGAGCACCGCCACCACATTGCGCGAGGCCGGCAGGGCTTCATAGAGCCGCAACAAACCCAGGCCGGGCGCTGCTCGCAACTGATCCCAGATCGCGCTCAGGCCCATCTCAGCCCCGAGCATTCCGTAAAACTGCCAGGCAACCGCCAGCGAGAGCCCCACGGCTATCGCCGTCAGCACCAGCACCACCGTACTATACCATGGCTTCGGCCGGGGGATCACCACCATCGGATTCAGCCCCGGCACCAGACCAAGAAGACGTAAGCTCAGATCCGGCGGCGCTTCCCAGCGCAACTCCTGGCGAAGCACCTGATCCAGCCGATCTCCCGATTCTTGTAGTTGCAGATTATGCTTGTCGCTCATCAACTCACCTCCCAGCCAGACCGAAGCGAAGACTCATCGGAGCCATACGTGGAGGTCGTTCCTCATCGCGGCGACTCGTCGGCTGGACAATTGCACGGGCCGCCGGCGGCTGTTCCTGCGTTTCGAGGATCATCGCCAGGCGCTCTTTCCCGCGCCGAATATGACTTTTCACGGTATTCAACGGGATATCAAGCACATCGGCAATATCATTGTACTTCATATCCTGAAAATAGTAGAGTGTCAGCACAAGCCGATAGTGCTCTTCAAGTTGGTCGAGCGCCTGCCGCACCTGCGTACGCAACTCCTGCGAATCGAGCGCCTGCTCCGGGTCGGACCAGCGATCGGTATCGGCCACCCCGGCAACCTGGTCGGTCTCTTCTTCGTCGTTAGCCATGGCCGGCATCACCGGAACCTGACGACCACGGCGACGCAACTCATCGCGGCACATATTCACCACGAGCCGATACAACCAGGTCGTAAAGCGGCTCTCGCCGTTATACTGCGGCAACGCCCGAAACAGCCGGATAAACGCTTCCTGCGTCAAGTCAGCGGCATCTTCGGGCTGCTTCAGCACGCTCATCGCAATACTGTACACATAATGCTGCTGGCTCAACACCAGTTGGCTTAGTGCTTGCGGATCGCCCTGCTGAGCGTGGAGGATAACTTCACGAGAAGGTTCAGCCACCGTCTCTATTCTCCCGGCGCTGCTGCGCCATCATCTACGGATAACCAGTCGAACTGTAGCTAGCTTGCCACAATTCCCGTGGCGTTGCCTCACACAACTGACTGATTCCGGCACCGGCCACTTGACCGGGTGCATTCTAGCCGTATGACGATCAGCGAGAATAAAGTGTTGCAGTGTTTCAACGAAACGGGAGAAAATTGCTGAGGAATCTACTGCGGCTTCTGGTGATGATCGATCTCGGGAACCGGATCATAGCCGCCTTTGGCAAAAGGATGGCAGCGCAAAATCCGCTTAATCGTCATCCAGCCGCCCCGCAATGCGCCATAGCGCGTGATCGCCTCAAGGCCGTATTGGGAACAACTCGGGGTATAAATACAACTCGGCGGCGTCCAGGGAGAGATCGCCACCTGATAAAATCGAATCAGCTTGAGCGCAATCCAGCGTAACATAGCAAAGAAAAAGAGAAAGGTAAAAGGTACCGGCGATGTACCTTTTACCTTTTACCTGCGACCTTTTATGGTTATTCCAGCGGTTCTTTCCCGATCGTAAAACTACACGAAGGTGAGCCTTGCCCCATACAGGTGCATTGCTCGACGGCGAAACGCCGGCCGCCCGACACCCAGGCCGTCGCCTCTTCGATGATACCCCGGGCGATGTAAAACACCGGGCCCGGATCGGGGCGAACGATGCAGTTCGAGCACTTCGTAATATGATAGACGAATTGCCCCCGCTCTTCCTCCACATGGCTCGACTGATCGCTGAAGCGATCAAAGGTCTGCGCCGTCGCATTCAATGCGATCTTCAGCTTCATCGTAATCGGCATCAACTTCAAGGCCAGGTCGGCCATTCCCAACAGCGGACCGAACTCTTTCAAACCGAGGGTGAAAGCTACACGCCCGGCGCGTAACTCCAGACCACGAGCACCGCGCGGGCCATACATCGTGCCGAGCGCCACCGAGGTTGCCGAAATGGCCTCGAATGGGAACTCGCGCTTCAGATCGTTGGGCGGGTACGCATCGAGGAACTGGGGCAGATCAGCCAGGCGGAGCAGAGCCTTCACGCCGTTCTGTCCCATCACTTCTTCGAGCGATAGGAAAGTGAGCCGTCCGATCTTATTTGGATAGTGCAGTCCGCGGAAGGCTTCAACGCTCGTCATGGGATCTCTGGCTCCTTACACAGCTATGAAGGAAACGGCAGGTACAGACGCTGCGCCGCAGATACTATAGCAGATACGTCATAATCCTGCATTACTGACGCAGCGTCTCCCAGATTAGATGGGCGAGTTCCGGCATAATCAGGCGTTCCAGCGCCAGCCGTACCGCAGCAGTCGATCCTGGAAGACAGAATATGAACGTCCCACCGATCAAACCGGCAGTTGCCCGCGAAAGCATGGCTGCCGCGCCAATCTCTGCGTACGACAGCATCCGAAATAACTCGCCAAATCCGGGCAGGCGCCGCTCGAGCAGGCTGTCGATCGCTTCAAAAGTATTGTCGCGGCGGGCTATCCCGGTACCGCCATTGGTGATAATCAGCTTACACCCTGAGGCGGCCATATCGCGTACGAGCGCAACAATCTGTGCCGGTTCGTCACGAACTATCTCATATCTTACCACATCATGGCCGGCTTGTGACAGGGTTGACCGAATAAGCCCACCGCTCGTATCGTCGCTGGGAGTGCGGGTATCGCTGATCGTGATGACCGCGCAGGGGATGCGCTGCGGCGACTCTTTCGCTGCACGGATATGATGTTCTTTGTGACCCATAGGCGTCCCGTTGGATCAACTGCAATAGTCGATCGCCCAAACCAAGATTCGAGCGCTCTTATTCATATATCCAACATGTCTGCTCATATCCTACTCTATTCCGCAATTACTGTCTACTCCGGTGAATTGGGAGTTGACGCGTTGTGTCAGAATCGCTACACTTGTTAGCTAGACGGACTTGCAATGTAGATAGCGTGCCTGCTACGCACTTTCTGAAACATTCAGGGGTGTTGTTGCAGGGCAAAAGACGTGATCTGTCACGTGCGTTTCACTCCGGCGGGATTACTGATCCTGTTTCCGGTGTATGTGGTGATATATCCATCACCTTCTGTTCGGAAACAGCCGGATTGTGACGCCGGCGCTCCGCTCGCCCAGGCCATGCCGACTGCCGAAACCCTTGTATGGAAAGGATCTGGCTCATGGAACGAACTGTTGGTGAAGTGATGCACACAGGGGTGTTGACCTGTCTGCGCGATACGCCAATTCAAGACGTGGCTCGACGAATGTCAGAACAGGATATCAGCGCCCTGGTAGTTGTGAATGAAGAAGGCCTGTTAATTGGCCTGATCTCGCGCACCGATCTGGTGAATGCCCGGCTCTATGAACAGTACTGGAAGCATTGGCGCGGGTTGACCGCCGGCCACATTATGATCACCGACGTGGTTTCGGTGAACGCCGCCGATACGCTGGAGCAGGCCGGCAAGCTGATGATGGAGCGCCGTATTCATCGGGTTGTGGTTGTTGAAGAGGGCGAAAAGGGCGTGAAGCCGATCGGCGTCCTTTCGGTAACCGACATTGTCCGCGATATCGCCAGCGAGTAATTTCGTTATCGGTATCGACAACTCTCCTGTCGATACCGATAACCATGGCTTCGTTTAGCTGTGGAAGTAGTCGCGGATCTGGATTATCCACATAAGTAGTCCGTAGCCCAGAATGCCGCTTGTGATCAGCACCGCACCGATCCGCTCCAACCGCCCGCGATCCCAGAGCACGCCAAGCAGTACGCCGGCGCTCAGACACAACAGCGGGTAGAGAAAGATCGACCAGCGCACACCCTGGTCGGCCACCAGCAATAAACCCTGCGTCAGGAACATTCCGATCCAGCCGGCCGCCAGGACGATTCGTAGTCCGGCGGCTTCGCTGCGTCGTTCGCGCCAAAGCAGCAGTGATCCGCCGATCGCCGCTAGCCCGAGGAAGATCGGCAGCGGCCAGAAACGCGCTCGCGGCGGTGCCAATCCCAACACACCACGGATGGTCTCGCTGAACAGGGCGATCGGCGCTGTGCCGGTGGTTTCGGCAGCGGAAACTGCGCCGCCGCTCAAGAATCCCGCCAGGTAACGCGGCGCACTGTAGTAGCCGAGTATCACCAGAACCAGTGCCAGGGCTGCCACAAACGTCAGCCGGCGCGGGTCGATTGCAGCCTGATTACGGCGCCACGGACTGAACCATGCAATTCCCCAGGCGGCTGCCGTGAACGCACCGACCGAGAGCGTCACCCCCGAGTGGCCCAACAGCCCGGCGCAGAGTGCGCCGATCAAACCCACCGTTATCAGCAACCGACCGCGGTACGCCGATCCGGCATAGCCTAAAGCCAGCAGCATGATCCAGGGCATGGCCAGGGCTTGTCCACCCAGGTTGGCCAGTTCGCCTACAGCGAAGCTTTCCAGCGCTGTGATCGGCAACAGGTAGCAGAGCGCAGCGAACAATGCCGCCGCCCGGCCTATGCCGGCCCGCAACACCACCAGCGCGATCATGCCGACCGTCAGGCTGTCGAGCAACGCCGTGCCGGATTGCACCAGCAACACCCGCGCCCGATGGCCGTCGGGGATGAGGAGTGCGCCGGGCGCAAGCAACAGGTACGCCCCGGTCGGGTAGGGTGTCTCGCCGCCGCCGGCCTCGTCGGGTAATGTGGCACTCTGGAAGACCTGGCCTAACTCCAGGGTAAAAAGCTTGTTGGCGTGAAACCCGCTGTCGGAGTAGATCGCGTGGGGATGCAGCATTCCGCCCATTCGCAACACAAAGGCGAGCAGAATCAACGCGCCAATATGGCGGCTGAAGATCCGGGTATTCGGATCGGCCCGCCCAAAAACCCGCGTGAGCAGGTACACACTTGCGGCCGCCGCCAGGGCAAACAACGATAGCCCCAGCAGCACCGGCGTGAAAAGGGTCAACGCCGATCGGGCGAGGGCCAGGCTGAGTGCGGCGCCGATCGCAGTCCCGGCGCTGAGTAGCAGATTGAGCCGGGGCGGTATGGCAAGCAGGTGCATCGATCCCGCCAGGGAGGCCAGCACCAGGGTCAACCCGGCGATCTGTGGCCAGGCCGGAGCACGCCAACCGGCGGCAAGCGGAGCAACCTGGGCCTGGTAGAGCACAAAGCCGAGTTCACGCGGATCGCCGGGCGCATCCAGGGGTGTGCTGCGCATGGTCAGGCGAATATCGCCGGAATTATCGGCGGGAATGAGCATATGGTAACGACGTGGCCCGGCCGGTAGATCAAAGCTAAGGAGCGGGCCGGAGTTGAATTGCCACTCGATCGGCGTTGCGCTGCCGTCGGGGCGACCACCGGCGGCACGCAGGCTCACGACATAGCGCCCGCCGCCGGCGCCGGGAACCACGAACGTACTGAGCGACTCAGTCCAGCGGTATGGCTCGCCGCCGTTGCGCTCCAGAAACTCGTACCAGAGCAACGAGCCAGCCGGGCTTGCGGGATCGGGCAGAATATCGGCGGGTTCGGAGCCGTTCACATCCCACAAAAACGGCGCATCATCAAAGCGCCGTCGTTCAGCAAGATCACCGCCGACAGCGATTGTCTGGCGAAGCGGCACCTGATATGCAAGCACAAACAGGCCGGCGGCGATCAGCAGCAGCAGCGCAAAAGGTGCAAGCCGTCGCCGGAGCAACGGAGGTGACTGCACATTCATACAGATCGGCCTTTGCTACTTGATGCCTGATACCTGATGCCTGGCGATGTTGCCTGAGCGGGCGCAAAGCACCGGTTGGAGCAACATCGGCCAGACACAGAAAATATTGCATCAGCTCCGGCTACAAAACACTGCACCTCGTATTCTCGCTCATCCCTTCGCACTACCCACCGTAATCACAATCACGCCGATCACCACAATCATGGCGCCGATCACTTTGGCCGGCGTGATCGGCTCGTGCAGCAGCCAACGCGAAGGGATCAAGATGATCACATAGTTCAGGGCCAGGAGCGGGTAGGCGAGCGACAGATTGACCCGTGAGATCACTCCGAGCCAGAAGAGTGCGCCGCCGAAGACCAGCACAAAGCCGAGCAAGACCCGCCAATCGCTGAATGTCGCGATCAGCACATTCGGCGAGAGTGAGAACGCGCCGACGCGCGCAGTCACCTGGTTGATTCCAAGTTTCAGCAACACCTCACCGATCACCGTGAGGGTGCTGGCAGTCAGCAGCAGAGCGTAGACAAGCAGCATAGCCGGATTGAGCGCGGAGCGGATTCGTCCCCAGCCGCGTGTTGAAACGGATCGATCAGTCATTGGTTACGGCGCAGCGTATACACGGCGTAGTCGCAGATACCGCTGCGCATGGTGCTGATACGGGCCACACTGAACGCCGGGCCGAAAAGCCGGCGATAGGCGGCATGGTCGCGGATGTGGCCGCCGCGATCGAGGGCATGCATCAACGTGCCGGCGGGATTCTCACCGGCGGGCGGCGGAATATCCTCCATCACCAGGGCGGTTCCGCCGGGGCGCAGCACGCGGGCGAGTTCGCCAAAGGCCGCAGCGGCAATATCGTCGGCAGATGATGGATGACGCCCAACACTAAAGCGGCATCGAAACTGCCGCCGGCGAACGGCAGCGCATCACCGGAGCCGGCCAGATAACTGCCGGGGCGATTCTGGGCGGCAAAGCGCAAATACGTCCGCGACAGATCCAGACCGACGTAGCGATTGGCCGGAAACTCGCCGGCAAATTCGCCGGTGCCGCAGCCGAGATCGAGAAAGCGCCGGGTATCGCCGGCCCACGGACGCAACTCACGGGCGATCTCGGCCCGCTCGCCGTTGAAGCCGGCTTCGACAATCCAGCGTAAGACATTCCAGAGCCGCGGCGTTGTGCTGATGCGGTCAAGTAGATTCGATTCAGTGTGAGCCGGAGTAGCTGAAGCCATGGTTTATCCGCTGGTAACCGTGTGAATGGCCGGGCGCGGCGGCGCGATATTGCCGCCGACCGCATCCAATTGCGCAAGCGCCATCACCGAGAGGCCGAAAGGAAAACCGCCGCCGAGGCTGAGCCAGGCCGCTTCAAGCGCCATCGGCAGCCGCAGCGCGCTGTTCAGGAACGGCGCCGGCAACTCCATCGCCGAATCGGCGCTGCGGTCGGGTGTAATGCGCTCCAACAGGCGCAATCCGGCCGAAAGCGGAAAAAGCAGGCTGAGCACATAGCTCAGTTGCTCCACCTGGAATCCGGCGGCGCCAAGGATCGCACGAACCTGGCCGGCGGTGTAGCGGCGGCGCGTATGCACCTGGCGGTCGTGGCGCGAGCGCAACCATTCATAGGCCGGCAAGCGGATCAGCAGGCGCCCGCCGGGCCGCAGCACCCGGCGCACCTCGCGCAATGCCGCATGCTCATGCGGAACGCCGCGATGGTACAAGACATCAAACGAGGTAACAAGATCGAAGCTCCGGTCGGCGAAGGGCAGATCGAGCACCGAGCCACGCCCGATCCTGCCGGGGATGCGGTCGGCGCCGAGATCGGTGGCCTCGGGCGCATAATCGAGCCCAATCACCGTACCATAGCGCTGCAAAAAGAGCGCATCGCCGCCGGTGCCGCAGCCGGCGTCGAGCATGCGCAAATCGCGCCGACCGGCGTAAACACGGTCGAGCAGGGCGGCGCTGACGGCACGCATGCCGCCGTACCACCAATGCCGCAACTCCACGGCGGCCATCACTTCGTATTCGCTACGCTCCATAGTGGGAATGCAAACGCAAAATTCAACGCCACAGGTTATCTGCCACAGCCGGCAACACCTTGCGCGGTAGATACAGCGCGGCACTATAGCAGATGCCTGCCCTGTGTGCAAGCGTAGACAAACCGGCACCACACCCTGAACCACTACGGATTGTTGTTGCCGGTTACGATCATCTGTTCGCAATATCGCACATTGGGCCGCACGCGCGGCGCTACCTCGCAGCGCAGGCATCACAACGGGCCAAAGCAGGTTGCATGTTCGCCGGTGATCAATCGCATCCAGGCGCGGCGTGTGACGGCGGATGGCATCTGAGTATGGTATGATCGATCATCTGCCTGAAGCCGGGGTACAAGGACAAGTTGCCGAGCTAGTACGCTCAAGCGTACGTACGTCTACAACGCACATCGCACGGTGACGGCCTCAAGGCCGTTACAAACCCGCGACGGACGGAGGCCGACCGGTACTAGGGCCGTATTTGCGAGTAGCTGTGTCGCATCGGAATGCGCCGCAGAAATTCCGCATTCGGAATTTTCATGAGGAGAATGCATGATCCGCTCGTATCAGGATGCGCTCGATTTTCTGTACAGCTTTATCGACCCTCAGCGGCGGGCTGCGGCAACCGCCGAGGAGGCGGAGCGTAACCCGATTCGTGTGGCGGCGCTGCTCGACGCACTCGGAACACCGCAGGCCGGGATGCGAACGGTGGTGATCGCAGGTACCAAGGGCAAGGGCAGCACTGCTGCGATGATCGCGGCGATTGCGCAGGCCGCCGGGCTGCGGGTTGGCCTGTGGACATCGCCGCACCTCAATTCGTACCGCGAACGCATCCAGATCAACCGCATTCCGATCAGTCAGGCCGATCTTGTGGCACTTACCGAGGCGGCACGCCCGCAGATCGAGGCTTTCGACAGCGAGCGCTATGGTTCACCAAGCACCTTTGATATCGGTTTCAGCCTGGCGCTGCGCTATTTCGCGGCGCACCGGGTGGATCTGGCGGTGATCGAGGTTGGATTGGGCGGTCGTTATGATGCGGCAAATGTGCTGACGCCGCTGGTTTCGGTGATCAGCTCGATCAGCTACGATCATATGGCGATCCTCGGGCATACATTGCGCGACATCGCGTGGAATAAAGCCGGAATTATGAAGCCCGGCGTGCCATGTGTCAGTGCGCCGCAACAGCCGGAGGCCGGCGAGATGCTGATTCACGAGGCTACGACGCTGAACACAGCGCTCTGGTTCGCCCAGGAAGAAGCGCTGGAGCAGTGGTTCGCCGCAGCGCTGCGGCCATATCCGGTTGCGCCGCAGCGAGCCAGGTTGCGCGGCGCATTCCAGCAGGAAAACGCCCGACTGGCGATCGGCACAACGCTGTTGCTGCGCGATCAAGGCATGGCGATCAATGAGACTGCGATCGGCCGGGGATTGGCCCAGGCCGAGTGGCCCGGCCGGTTTGAACTAATTTCCGGCGCGCCGCAGATCCTGATCGACGGCGCCCACAACGCCGACTCGGCCGGCAAACTGGCCGCCGCAATCCAGCAGGAACTCCGCTATCACCGCTTGATCCTGGTGCTCGGCACATCGCGCGATAAAGATATTCGCGGCATGGCCGAAGCGCTGCTGTCGCTTGCCGATAGCGTGGTGCTGACGCGCTCAGGCCATCCGCGCGCCATGGACATCGACCGGGTTGCTTCAGCGGTTGCGCCGTATTTGCGGAGCAGCCTGACCATCAACCCGAATGTCGCAGCGGCGATTGAATCCGCACGGGCATTGGCCGGCCCCGAAGACGTGATTGTGATCACAGGTTCACTCTTTATGGCCGGTGCGGCCCGTGCAGTACTTGGCCTGGCTGTTTCGGATTGAATACCTGATGCGTATACCACTGTTGCCGCTGACAATTGTCCTGGTGGTGTTGGCCGGACTGGTGTTGCTGATGTCGCAACCGGAAACCCGGCTGGCGCCGGTGTGGGCGATAGCCGCAGGCGCTGCCGCCGATACTGCTGCGGAGCCGGCCAGTAACCTGAGTGGGGTTGCCGAGTTGCAGCCGACAGCCGCGGCACCGACGTTTACCATTGCCGAAGGCAACCGGCCGTATGTGCCGATCTTAATGTACCACTACGTACGTTATGTCGATAAAGGCAGTGATCCGCTCGGTTTCAGTTTGTCGGTAACGCCGGAGCAACTCACGGCACAATTGGATTGGTTGCAACGCAACGGCTATGAGACCGTGCGGATGGATGTGGTGGGGGCATGTATTGGCGGCGCGGGGCCATGCCCGGCGCGTGCAGTCGCGTTGACGTTTGACGACGGGTATATGGACGCTTATACCACGGCGCTGCCGTTGTTACAGCGCTACGGCTTTACAGCCACGTTCTACATTGTCAGTGATTTTGTCGGTAGGCCGGGATATATGGGCTGGAATGAGTTGGCTGCCCTGCGTGACGCCGGGATGGAGATCGGCGCCCACAGTGTCTCGCATCCGGATTTAACCACGCTCGATCTCAACGGGCTGCGCGATCAGGTCGGGCGCTCGCGCGATGTATTGGCGGCGAATCTCGGCATTCCAATCGTGAGTTTCTGCTACCCCGGCGGCAAATTCAACGATACCGTCGCCGCCGTCACCCAGGAATCCGGCTTTCTGAGCGCTACCACCACCATGCAAGAAGGCCCGCAAAACGATCTCTTCCGCCTGCCGCGCCTACGCATCTACGGCGACATGAGCCAGCCCGGTTTCGAGGCGAGTATCAGGGCGTACATGCCGTAGAAGTGAAACCTGCACCTTCGGCACATGCTTCACCCCTACGAACTTGCCGAAGTGTATGAGCGCAGGGCGAAACGCCAATAGATCCGCGAAGCGAAAAACAGGATCGCGGCGATCAGGGGCGCCAACATCAGGTAGAGCGGCTCGATGATCCCAAGCAGCGCCGCGGCCGGGAAGGTCGTGAGGAAGGCGATCGGAACAATAAAGGTGAGCGTGATCCGCAGACCGGTGGAAAAGGCGCTAACCGGAAAGCGCCCGGTTTCGTAGATCGCGGTTAATACCTCGGCGATATTCTCGATCCGTACCAACCAGAATGCGGTGGTGGTGAGCAACATCCACAGTCCGTAGGCGATAATCGTCCCGCAGATCAGCAGTCCGGCGAACGCAAGCACGTCAAACAGGCTCGGCATATAGCGCTCGGCCCAGAGTCCATAGCCGATCAACAGTGCGCCGACCAGAAAATCCGGCACGGTCATCAGGTTGATCTGGCGCAACGACGCCATGAATTGGCTATCGACCGGCTTCAGCAGAATGAAATCGAGCGTGCCTTTTTGAATATACTCGACAATGCGCGTGATGTTCGGCCGCATCACGCCGTCGATCACACCCTCAAAGATCCGAAACATCCCAACCACCAGCAGCGCCTGAGGCAGCGTCCATCCACCAAGGGTGCCGGTGAAACGGAAGAAGACCAGGGTTCCGGCGATGCCCCAGATCAGCCAGAAGGTGCTTTGGAACAGCGAGACAACAAAATTCCCGCGATACTCCAGGGCAACCTGGAAGCTATTGCGGGCGAACAGCGCGAAGAGTGAAAGATAACGACGCATACGTGGCGTGTTCAGCGGCGATTGCGAACGATCGCAACCGCCGCTGCGTATTTAGCTGGGAATCTGGACGAACGATTCGAACTGCGCCGCGAGCTCGCGCGGCACTCGGCCAACGATATGGGTGCCGTCGCCAACATACTCTTCCTGATCGATCACGCCCCGCCGATGCCAGAGTGACACCAGATCGTTACGCCGATAGGGAATAAGCACATCGAGCGCCACCATCGTGCTGGCAAGTGCGGTGACAATGCGTTCGGCCAGGGGTTCCAGCCCCCAGCTCTGCTGGGCGGAAACCGCGATCACATCGCTGGGCAAACCCATCTCCGCCGGCAGATCAGCAATAGTGGCCGGATCGACACCGGGCACCTGATCGGCTTTATTCAGCACCGTCAGCATCTTCTTCCTATCCACCCCAAGTTCGGCCAACGTCTGCTCAACTGTTTGAGCGTGCTCCTGGGCGTTTGGATGGGTCAAATCCACGACGTGCAACAGCAGATCGGCCTCTTCGATCTCCTCCAAAGTTGCACGGAAGGCCGCCACAAGTTGGGTCGGCAGCTTCTGGATAAACCCGACGGTATCGGTGAGCAAGATCTCGACATTGCCCGGCATCGGCACCTGGCGTGTGGTCGGATCGAGCGTGGCGAACAACTGGTTCGCGGCGTAAACATCGGCGCCCGAGAGGGCGTTGAGCAACGTGCTTTTGCCGGCGTTGGTATACCCGACAAGCGCCACAACCGGTAATCCGCTGCGCCGACGCCGATTGCGATACAACTCGCGGTGGCGATGCACATCGGCAAGTTGCTCTTTCAGCCATGCGATCCGCCGATCGATCAAGCGGCGGTCGATCTCAAGCTGCGTTTCACCAGGGCCACGCAGACCGACGACACCACCGGCGGAAGTACCGCCACCACTGCCTGCCTGCCGTTCCAGGTGGGTCCACTGGCGGCGCAGGCGCGGTAACATATAGTTGTACTGCGCCAACTCGACCTGCAACCGGCCCTCATGGGTGCGGGCATGTTGGGCGAAAATATCGAGGATCAGGGCAGTACGATCGAGCACACCGACCTGCAACTCGGCCTCAAGGTTGCGGGTCTGGGCGGGGGTTAATTCATCATCGAAGATGATCAACCCGGCCTGAAACTGATCGCGCAATGCGGCGACCTCTTTGACCTTACCGGGGCCGATAAAAAACTTTGGATATGGTTGACTGATGCGCTGGTAGATCCTGCCGACCACCTCAAGCCCGGCGGTATCGGCAAGCAATGCCAATTCGGAGAGCGAGTCTGCGGCGCGCCAGGGGCTGTTAAAACTTTCCACTTCCGCACCGACGAGCAACGCCCTGGTACGAGGGGCCGCAGTCGCGTGCATCCGTTTCCCGTCTTGGGTGCGAATCTCTTCTATGGTCGTCTCCTTCGACTTGCAAATTGTTCGTTCGTACACTGTCTCGCGGCATGTGCGACAATTTCGTGTTCGGCGTAGCCGAACCGCAAACATCGTGGATTTATGTATTGTAGCACCGGCGAAAAGCCACTTCAAGCGACTAGAGGCGGATGTATCGTTTAGACCACAGTGATGAAGTTAGAACTATTGGTTGTGCATTTTCTATGCCACTGAGTTTGAGTTGCTGCTATGCTTAACGTGTTGGACGCACTGCTGCGTCGATCAGGTACCCATTGCCGGGAGAACAAGAGGCTGAATATGATGACCCAATGGAGCGACGCCGACGTGATGGCAGCCGAAGAGCATATGCACGATCTGGTAGCGGAAGCACACCAGGAACACTTGCTGCGTGAAGCGCATGTGGCCGGCAATCCGCCCCGCCTCTGGCTATGGCTCCGGAATCTGTTTACACGGCGGACGATACAACCCACCCAAGATCATCAACCCAAAGGCACACG
The DNA here is from genome assembly GCA_012032775.1 of Oscillochloris sp. Classification (GTDB taxonomy): domain Bacteria; phylum Chloroflexota; class Chloroflexia; order Chloroflexales; family Chloroflexaceae; genus JAAUQO01. The sequence continues at coordinate 14,393 of JAAUQO010000043.1, forward strand.
CTAACACCTATCGCACGATGCCTGATGCCTGAACACGCTGCCGCGCGGCTCGCCAGTCCGGTATACGCTCCGCGATCAGGCTCAAGCGTTTTGCTCAGCGCGATAGATTACGTATGTTTACAGGAAGCCGACGCACTATCGTCGGCTTTCTTCTTTGTCGGTCAAGAAGCGTTCAGCAACGCACGAAGCTGCCGGCGCGCCGCAGTTCGGCGATCGGGCCGGGTGCGGGCTCCAACCATGCAGCCAACGCCGCGACCGGCGCAGTCCGGCGCGATTGGATCGCGCGGCGCTCGGCGAGGAGCCGCGGCAACTCGCGCAACGCCTCGACCCGCCCCGTGATCATTGCGACCTGGCGCGCGAGCGCGGCATACGTTATCGCCTGAAGTTCGTAGCGTAGAATCGCCGGCAGGCATTCGCGCAATAACGGCGCCGGCAGGCAGCGTACCAGCACCCATAGCCGGTTGCGTCCAAGTAAGCGCTGTTTAAACCGACTACCCTCACCGCCGGTTGCGGAATAGACATGGCGCGCCACCGCGCCGGGCGCCAGCACACTTTCCCAACCGCGCAGTTGCATACGCCAGGCCAGATCAACATCTTCGAGGTAACTAAAAAAGTGTGCCGCAAAGCTTCCGATGTCGGCGATTGTTTCGCGGCGCAGCAACGCCAGGCCGCCACTGACGCCGAAGATCGGCAGCGGCACAGCGGGCAATTGCGCAAGCGGCGTACCAATCTCACGATCGCGGGCTACAGCATCGCGGCGCACCTGAATGCCCGCCGAAGCGATCAACTGTGGGCGCCGGCTGAAGACCAGCACGCCGGCGGCGGCGCCGGCCGCAGGCCGATCACGTAAGGCGGCCCAGAGTGCATCGACACAACCCGGTTCGGCCAGCGCATCATCATTGATCAACAACAACAACTCGCCTCGTGCAGCGGCGATACCGGCATTAGTGCCGCCGGCAAAGCCCCGATTCTCAGGCAGATCCAGCACCCGCACATCGGGCGCATACCGACGCGCCCAGGCTCCGGCGCCATCGCGCGAGCGATTATCGACCAGAATAATCTCATCGGCGGGGCTGAGTTGCGTACGCAAGGCACTGAGGCAGGCCGGCAAGAACCGCAGCGCGTTGTAGGTGGGGATTACGGCAGAGATAGCTGGACGCATACGATGTTTTGGCGCATGTTGGCGGCGAACCTAGCAACAGGCGACCGGGGCATTGAAAGATACTGCATTCTCAATATGCGCTAAAACTACGGGATGGCACGCTCAAAAAAATCTCCGACGCGCAGGTTGTAGGCCTGCGGATCGATCAGATAGGCCCGGGCGTGTTCGGCCCCTGCCACCATCCACAGTTCGCTGCCGGGAAGAGTTGCCGCGAGTTGTGCGGCAGTGACCGGATCAACCAGTTCGTCGGCATCGCCGTGGATAAAAAGCGTCGGGCGAGGTGCGACCTGCGGGATGACGGCAATTGCCGGAGCGGCGGCAAGATCGACGTTGTGCCGTATGCGTGCGAAGAACAATGTCGTCGGCAAGAACAGATCGGGCAAGCCACTGGCCGTCGGCCACTCCTGGCGAATCACGTCCAACACCCTGGCCGGGGCGCTATCGACCGCGAGTGCGGCCACGTCGGGGTTGTCGGCAACGGCGCGAATGGTGGCGGCGCCGCCCATCGAGACCCCGAATGTGCCGATCCGCCCGGCGGCGAATCCCCGGCTGCGCAACCAATCGATCGCCCCGCCGACATCGTCGTGTTCCAGTGAGCCGAAGCCGATATGAGCATCACTGCTCTCACCATGGCCGCGCAAATCAAAGGCCAGTACGGCAAATCCGCGCTGATGCAAGGCGACAACCAGATCGACAAAGCGACCGTCGAACTCGGTGGTACGACTGCTGGTATGACCATGTACCATCACCAGTGCCCGATCGGCGTCGGGGCTGGGCAGGTACCAACCGGCCAATTCGAGGCCCGCCGTGCGCGAGGGAAAGCGCACCGGTTCGTAGGTTGCGCCAAGCCGATCGGGAGTGCGGGTACGATCGAGGTTGCGTGGCGCAGTGGTGAGTGCGTCGGCGGCATATGCGCAGATCGCCACATATGCCAGGATTGGCACCAGCAATAGCACCAGCAGGCCAACAGCCAACCATCGACGACGTGAACGGAGTTTCGGCGCTATCATTCCCGCATCCTGTCGTTATTGCCGCGAACTGCTGCTCCAACGTGTACTTCCAGGCCCCGTCGAAATCTGCTGCCGGCTGCTCGATCGTCACTGCGTACCATGTATTATACGTGCAGATTGGCTGCCTCGGCCGGAAGCAGCGATATCCGATAAAGGTTTCGATAACGTGTATTTTATCAAAACATATGTTCGCTTGTCAAGGGCTGAAATGTGTGCGTGGTTTGAAATACATACTACCTGCGCAGCATATCACGCACGCTACGCAATACCGTTTCAAAAGCGCGGGCAAGGGGTTCGGGGCGAGCGGGCGGCACCGGCGGGAGAAGATCTTTGCCAAGTGCGGCAGCCGCCCGCGTCGCAGCCGCGATTCCGGTTACACAGGCGCGCTCCAGAAACAGCGCCGGATGGGGGTAGGCGATCCAATCGCCGGCGCAACTCAGGTTGGGCCAGGTAAGCATGGCCAGAAAGCGCGGGCGCACCAAGAGCGCCAGGTAGTGCAGCGGCGCAGGAAACCAGCTTCGGCGCACAACACTGCCGGGCTCGGCTCGCCGCACCTTTGGACCCTCGGCATGCAACCAAATCTTCACGCAGAGCCGGCTTCAGGCTAAGATCAAGCTTCAACTCGGCCAGTAAGGCCCGTAGATTGCGATACTGCCCCCAGACACCATGAATGCCATGCTCAGCGACAAATGCCCACGGACGGTCGCTGAACACAAGTCGCTCGCTCGCGGCTGCGGCCACCCGGCCGCCAAGTTGCGGCGCCGCCTCCAACAACAACGGCGCCAACCCCGCATCGGCCAGGCGCAATGCGGCGCTCAGCCCGGCCAGACCGCCGCCGATTACAATCACCTGATCTGTTTCGATGATCTGAAATGCAAAAACACCATGCCCAATGCAAAACGTCACCACTGAGGTCGGCATTTCAGATTGGGCATGGTGTATTGGCTGGTGGGCCGCCCGGGACTCGAACCCAGAACCCGTCGGTTATGAGCCGATTGCTCTGCCATTGAGCTAGCGGCCCGTACGATGTCGTACGGTGTTCGCCAGATTATACCATCGCCTGAGCAGTGATTCAAAACGACCTCTTGACGATATATCGTTACCGTGCTATAGTGCGACGGTCGATGTAACGATATATCGAAAACATATCACGGAGAATAATCAATATGCATCAGCATCACAAACATCACGGACATGGCCGGCGCCACGAGCGGTGGATGGAGCGGCGCACAATGCGTCGTTTCTGGTTTGGCCGGCGCGGCGGGCCGTTTGGCGGGCGTCGGGGCGGGCCGTTCGGCGGCAATCCCTTCGGCGACGATCCCTTCGGCGGCGATGAAGGCCCGCGGCGGCGGCATCGGCGCGGCGACATCAGGATCGCCTTGCTGGAATTGCTGGCCGAACAACCGCGCCACGGCTACGAGTTGATCAAGGCGCTTGAGCAGCGCTATGCCGGGTTCTATCGCCCCAGCCCCGGTTCGGTCTATCCAACCTTGCAACTGCTCGAAGACGAGGGCCACCTGACGAGTGAGCAGGTCGAGGGCAAACGGGTGTACACTATCACGGCAAGTGGGCAGGCCGAGTTGGAGCAGCAGCGGGCCGAAGGCGGCCATCATATGCATGGCGCGCCGGGCGCACACCTCGACGAGTTGCGGCGCAGCGCCGTGGCACTCACAGAAGTTGTCATGCAGGCCGCCCGCCACGGCACACCGGAACAGGCCAAAGCGGTGATGGCGACCCTGGATCAAACCCGCCGCGAGATCCATCGGATTCTCGGCGGCTCGTAGCGCGGCGAAATTGTGCGGCGCTGGCGGTGTCGCAACCACAATACGGAGTTCAGCATGCGTGCGGCACTCTATGAATCGTTTGCAGGGACGATCGACGTGCGGGAGGTTCCCGATCCGACACCGGCCGATCATGGTGTGGTGATCGCGGTCAAAGCAACCGGCCTGTGCCGGAGCGATTGGCACGGTTGGATGGGCCACGATCCCGATATCATGCTGCCGCATGTACCGGGACACGAATTTGCCGGCGTGGTTGTGGCCGCCGGCAAGCAGGTGCAGCGTTGGCGCACCGGCCAGCGCGTAACCGTGCCGTTTGTCTGCGGTTGCGGCACATGCGCCGAATGTGTCTCCGGCAACCAGCAGGTTTGCGAACGCCAGACTCAGCCCGGTTTTACCGATTGGGGTTCGTTCGCCGAGTATGTGGCGATCGATCACGCCGATCTGAATCTGGTGGCGCTGCCCGACACAATCGCCGATGCAACGGCGGCGAGCCTGGGATGTCGTTTCGCAACCTCGTTTCGGGCCGTGGTTGATCAGGGGCGAGTGTCCGCCGGGGAATGGGTGGCGGTGCATGGCTGCGGCGGGGTGGGATTATCGGCGGTGATGATCGCCGCCGCCCTGGGTGCGAATGTGGTCGCGGTTGATATCGGCGCCGAGAAACTTGCACTCGCCGGTTCACTCGGCGCCGTCCATACACTCAACGCGCGCGAAACCCCCGCCGTGGCCGATGCGATCCGCGAACTAACGGCCGGCGGCGCGCACCTATCGCTTGACGCCCTTGGCAGCCCCGACACATGCTTCCATTCGATCGCATGTTTGCGTCGGCGCGGCCGGCATGTGCAGGTCGGGCTCATGCTGGCCGATCAGCGGCATCCGGCGATCCCGATGGATCGCGTGATCGGCCACGAGTTGGAGATCCGCGGCAGTCACGGCATGCAAGCTTTCCGCTACGACGCAATGCTGGCGATGATCGCAGCCGGAAGGCTGCGCCCCGAGCAACTTGTCGGTCGTACCATCAGCTTGCACGAAGCAACCGCAGCACTGCCGCAGATGGATCGTTTCAGCGGCCTGGGCGTAACGGTGATCGACCGGTTTACGCCGTAACGGCGCCGTCACACACCCTTTAAGTATTCACGGATCATCAAGGCCGCCGTCGCACCTTCACCGGCCGCGCTGGCGGCCTGTTTGGTACTGCCCTGGCGAACATCGCCGGCGGCGAATACACCGGGCACGTTCGTCTCCAGGGTGACTGAGGTGACAATAAAGCCATACTCATCACGCTCGATTGTGTTGGGCAGCCAGCCGACATTCGGCATCAGGCCGATAAACACGAACAGCCCGGCCGGATCAAGGGTGCTGGTTGCGCCACTTTGCGTGTCGCGCAGCGCAATCGCGCCCAACTTCCCCTCGCCGCGCAACTCGTCGATCACAGTATGGTAGCGCACATCGATCTGCGGCAACTCGGCAATTTTGTCGGCGGCCACTTTGCTGGCCGTCAGGGCATCGCCGCGCACCAGAATCGTAACTTTCTCGGCAAAGCGGGTCAGAAACACACTCTCCTCGGCGGCGCTATTGCCGCCGCCCACCACGGCCACATGCTTGCCGCGATAGAACGGCCCGTCGCAGGTAGCGCAGAAATGCACCCCGGCGCCGATCAACTCCTCTTCGCCCGGCACATTCAGCCGGCGATAGGTTGAACCGGTGGCGATCAACACGGCCCGCGCGCCATACTCATTCCCGTCGGCGGTCTTCACATAGCGCGACTCGGCCTCGGCCCGCAGGCCAATCACATCCTGGGCCTGCAAAATCTCGACCTCAAACCGGCGCGCCTGGCGCACCAGGCGATCAGCAAACTCGGCGCCGCTTACACCTTCGGGGAAGCCGGGAAAATTATCGAGCCGCTCGGTGATTCCGGCCTGGCCGCCAAGGCCGCTGCGCTCGATCACCAGCACTTCCAGCCCTTCGCGGGCGGCATAAAGCGCCGCCGTCAGGCCGGTCGGCCCGCTGCCGATCACAATCAGATCGTAGTATTCGCATTTCGCCCGCGTCTGCAAGCCGAGTTTCGCCGCCAGTTCGGCATTCGACGGCTCCACCAGGAAACTGTCGTCGTCGAACACAATCGTCGGGATGATCCGCTTGCCTTTGTTGTACTGCTCAACCAGCGCCAGGCCCTCGGCATCCTGATCGACATCGACCCAACTGTAATGGATGCGCTGCTCGCCGAGAAATTTCTTCGAGCGCCGGCAATCGCTGCACCAGTTCGCGCCATAGACAATAATCTTCGGCTGGGATTCGTCGTGTGCCATGGATAATTCCTTTACGTATGCGTGCTGAATGCTGAGTGCCGGCGGCGCACCTATAATGCTCAAACCGCAAAAATAGTCACCGTTGGCGGCCGGACGTTACAGCGATCATCCGTATGGATCGGGGTGACGGCTTCGCCGCCAAACCACTCCCGCAAGTGCGGCTCACCCTTGCAGATCACGCAGATCGAACACCGGCCCATCTTTACAGCGGGTGCGCAATCCGGCGCGGGTCGCGATCAGGCAACATTGGCATGCCCCGACGCCACAGGGCATCGCGCCGGCCAGTATCACCTGAGCGAAGCCACGGGTCCAGCGCAGACGGGCGGCACGCACGGCGGCGATCAGCGGCGCCAGCAGCGGTTCGGCAACTGCGACACAACACTGATCGGCCCAGACCAGCGGCGCATCGAAGGGGATGCCGCCGGGCCGCACAGGTGCGCCGAGCAAATCCAGCAGGCCCTCGGTTGGCCCGGCGCTGCGCTGATATTCGACATCGGGCGGAAGCAGCACCGGCGGCGGAAGTTGCGCCGCCGGGCCGGCAACCAGCAACACAACGGCGATCCGGCGGGCGACGGATTGTGCCGCCAGAAAGAGCAGCGCGGGCAAGGCCGGGCCATAGCCGGCCAGCAGCAATTGGCGCGTGGTCGGCTCGATCGCGAATGGCGTGCCAAGGGGACCGAACAGCGCGATCCGGGCGCCGAGTTGGCGTTCGGCAAGATAGGCTACAGCCGGATCGTCGGCGCTCACCAGCAAACGTACCGTGCCGGCAGCCGGATCGGCAGCGACGAAAAAGATCGGCTGCGGCAACAACGGATCGTGGCTGCCGGGCAAGGCAGATTGCACCAGCACATACTGGCCCGGCCGGGCGGCATTGGCCAGTTCAGGGCTGCCCAACGTCAACTCAAGCAACCCATCAAGGTTGCGCCGGGCGATCAATGGCGGTTCAAGAAACGGCATAGCCGCTATTGTATCATTTCGTTGTTCCAGCGATGTATGAAGCAGCGCGTAACCGGATCGTAAGAAACTTCTTTATACAAAATTGTCACCCATTTGTACGGTAGAAATGGTATTATGACGGCGCATTGATTGGATAGTCTTCGGTTATTACTACAATTCGGCTTTCAACCCCCGCCGGACTCGACAATCCACTGCGCTCCGCCCAACCAATAAGCATAGGCTTAAAAACATATTTATATTATCTGCTGCATAGGCAGCGATCGTACCTACGCACGTACGTCGTTGATCGATCCGAATTGGAGGAGTGCATGGAATTCGCCGACCTTGAGATCGGCCTGCATCGCCGCAGCGAAGGTCATTACGGTATCGAGTTGCGTTTTATGCAACCGGGCAGCGATGCCGATATCCGCCTGGGCGGCGATGCAATTTCGGTCGCCATTAATCATGCGCAGTTGTTGGAACATCAGGCCGATCCGATCGCCTACGGCAAAACCCTGAGCGAGCACCTGTTCGCTTCCGCCGATCTGCGAAGTGCCTTCGCGCAGTCGCGGGCATCGGCCGCAACCCTCGATGTTCCACTGCGGGTTCGGTTCTTTATCGCCCCGAGTGCGTCTGAATTACATAGCGTACGCTGGGAAACGCTGCGCGACCCCGATGAGGATCGCTTGCTGCTTACCGACGAGCGCCTGCTGTTTTCGCGTTACCTTGCCGCCGGCGATTGGCGACCGGTGCGCTTACGGCCGAAAGCCGATCTGCGCGCCCTGATTGTGATCGCCAATCCCTCCGATCTGGCGAAATATCGCTTTGCGCCGGTTGATGTGCCCGGCGAGTTGGAACGCGCCCGCGCCGGCCTCGGTGGGATCGCAATCAGTGAATTGGCCGAACAGGGCAGCGCGACATTGAACAAGATCATGGCTACGTTGCGCGACGGCTACGACATTCTGTATCTGGCCGCTCACGGCGCAATAGTCAACGGCGAACCCTGGATCTGGCTGGAGAACGAGGCAGGCACGGTTGAGCGCACCCAGGGCAGCGAGTTTGCGCAGCGCATTCGCGAGTTGGAACAACGCCCGCGCCTGGTGGTGCTGGCCTCGTGTCAGAGCGCCGGCAGCGATCTGACCAACGGCGCCGACGGTGGATTCCTCTCGGCGCTCGGCCCGCGCCTGGCCGAAGCGGGTGTGCCGGCGGTGATCGCAATGCAGGGCAATATCTCGATGGAGAGTGTGGCCGGGTTTACGCCGGTGCTGTTTAAGGAGTTGCTGCGCGACGGCCAGATCGACCGGGCGCTGGCAGTGGCGCGCGGCGCCATTCGCAACAACGGCGATAGCTGGATGCCGGCCCTGTTTATGCGTTTACGCAGCGGGCGGATCTGGTATGTGCCCGGTTTCGGCGACGAAAAGCAAACCTTCGAGAAATGGCCGTCGTTGGTGCGCAGTCTGAAGCGCGGCCAGTGTACGCCTATCCTTGGGCCGAACTCGCCGAAAGCATCCTCGGCTCGGTTGAATCGATCGCCCTGAACTGGGCCGAACGCTACAACTTCCCGCTTGGCCTCCACGCCCACGACGAAATTTCGCAGGTGGCGCAGTATCTGGCGATCAACCAGGATCCACAATTTCCCCGCGACGAACTGAGCGAGTATTTGCGCCAGACATTGGTGCAACGCTACGGCGCCGATCTGGCGGAAGACGCCGCCGATGCCGATATTTACGATCTGCTTGCGGTGGCCAGTGAGATCCAGCGCGAACGTAATCCCGCCGATCCCCATAAGTTGTTGGCCGAGTTGCCGTTTACGATCTACGTAACCGCCGGCCAACACAGCTTGCTCAGCGAAGCGCTGCGCGGCGCCGGCAAAGACCCGCTGGTCGAGTTTTGTCGTTGGCACGAAGACCTTGAAGACGTTCCATCGGTCTTCGAGGAGGAACCCGATTATGTGCCGTCGGTCGAACGCCCGCTGGTGTTTCACCTGTTCGGTATCTTGTCCGAACCCGACTCGCTGGTGCTGGCCGAAGATGATTACTTCGACTACCTCATTCGCGTTTCACGCAACCCCGATCTGATCCCGCTCCCCGTGCGGGCCGCCCTTACCGATACGGCGCTGCTTTTTCTCGGCTTCCGGCTCGAAGATCAGACCTTTCGGGTGCTGTATCGCAGCCTGATGCAGCAAGAGGGCCGCGGACGGCGCCGCAAGTACAGCCACATCGCCGGCCAGGTGATGCCGGACGAGCAGAACTTCACGCTGCCGGAACGAGCGCAGCGCTATCTGGAAAGCTACTTCCAGCAAACGGATATCAGTCTGTTCTGGGGCAGTGTCGATGATTTTGCGCATGAGTTGCAGGTGCAACTCAGCGCCGTCGAAGTTACACCCGAGAAAAAACCAGAGCGCGCCAGTTTACGCCGCCGCTGACCGCGTAACACGCCGACAGGGTGAGATTCCGCCGCAATTACGGTTGCCGTCATATTCTGTGGCATCGGCGGAATCATCACCCGGTTGCCCGTGCATCGGTTCACCTTGTCGTGTTTTGCATTCTGTATTCGTCTAGGGTCTACGATGACAGACACACGTTCACGCACCACGCCATTTCGCGGCCCGCGTTCGTTTCAGATCGGCGACAGGCTGTACGGCCGCGACCGCGAAACCCGTGATCTGCTCAGCACGTTAATTGCCGAACGGATTGTGTTGCTGCACTCACCCTCGGCGCCGGGAAGACATCGCTGGTGCAGGCCGCGTTGATTCCGCTGCTGGAAGATCGTGAGTTTGCCGTGTTGCCGGTGATCCGAGTCAATGCCGGTGCCGCCGGCTCCGGCGCTAATCGTTATCTGCGCTCGGCGATCCTCGCCCTGGAAGAAGGCTTTCCCGCCGCGGAGCAGTTGCCGGTAGAGGATCTCGAATCGCTTGATCTGACGGCATATCTCAGCCGGCGCATCCCGCCCGATGAGGACGCGCTGCTGATCTTCGACCAGTTTGAGGAAATACTCACCCTCGATCCGACGGATATTACGGCCAAACACGCCTTCTTCGAGGCGATTGGCCGCACCTTACGCGAGCGCCGCTATTGGGCGCTCTTTTCGATGCGCGAAGATTATGTTGCGGCATTGGAGCCGTATCTGCGCCACATGCCCAACCGGCTCGATGTACGCTTCCGGCTCGACCTGCTCTCGGTGGAAGGCGCCCGCCAGGCGCTGCACGAGCCGCCGCGCGAAGTTGGCGTGACGTTTGAAGCGAACGCCGTAAACCGGCTGATCGACGATCTGCGGCGGGTGAATGTGCAGCGCCCCGACGGCACGATTGAAGAACAGCTCGGCCCCCACGTCGAACCGGTGCAACTTCAGGTGCTCGGCCTGCGGATCTGGAGTGGACTGGCCCCCGACGCAACCACAATTAGCAATGCGGATGTGGCGGCCGCCGGTGATGTGAACCAGGCTCTTGGCGATTACTATGCCGATTGCGTCAAAGCCGTGGCGGTGAACGGAGTGAGCGAACGGACGGTGCGAACCTGGTTCGACCGCGAGTTGATCACGCCCCAGGGTGTGCGCGGCCAGGTGTTGCAGGGCCAGGGAACAAGTGCCGGGCTGGAAAACACGGCGATCCGCGCACTGGTCGATGCTTACCTGGTACGTGCCGAGCCGCGCCGCGGCGCAACCTGGTTCGAGTTGGCCCACGACCGCTTGATCACGCCGGTGCGCGCCGGCAACAGCGCCTGGTTCGCAGCCAATCTGAGCACCTTGCAACGTCAGGCCGACCTGTGGGATCGCCAGGGCCGGCCGAATGGCTTGCTGCTGCGCGGCGATACCCTTCAGGAAGCCGAACGCTGGGCAGCAGCCAATAGCGCCATGCTTACGCCTGTTGAGCAAGATTTTCTCGAACTGTGCCGGCAGGCGAAACGACAGGCCGAACGGATCCGCAATCTCGCGATCGGCGCAACAATCCTGGCAATTGCCGCCAGCCTGGCCTTTGTGACCGCACTCTGGTTTTTCAACCGCGCCGAGGAGCAGCGCCGGCTGGCCGAACAAAATGCGCGACTTTCGCGCTCACGCGAGCTTGCCGCCGCCGCCGTAAATAGCCTGCCGACCGACCCGCAACATAGCCTGTTGCTCAGCCTCGCTGCGATCGACACAACGCAGGCCGCCGGCGAACCGGTGACGCCCGAAGCGCAGCAGGCGCTCTATCAGGCCGTCCAGCTTAACCGGCTGGAGCGTGAACTGCGCGGCCATACAGCCGGATTGCGCGCCGTTGCCTATAGCCCCGACGGCACAACCATCGCGACAACCGGCGCCATGGTACGCTGCGGCTCTGGAATGCGGCCGACGGCAGCGAGAATGCGCTGCTTGAAGGTCACGCCGACGAGGTGTATGCTCTAGCCTTTAGCCCCGACGGTGCGCAACTGGCTTCAGCCGGCTTCGAGGGCGAGGTGATCCTTTGGGATATGACAACTCAGGCCGAGCAGTTGCGCATTGCGATCGGCGAAGTGACGATCAACGATCTGGCCTTCAGCCCCGACGGCAGCCTGCTGGCGGTTGCCACAGATGATGACGGTACGCTCTCGATCTGGGATGCGAATGATGGAAGTGCCCTGGCCAACGTCGCCGTCGATCCCGACTACAGCCTGGATGCCGTCGCCTTCAGCCCCGACGGCGCGCAGATCGCGACCGGCGGCGGCGATTACCTGGCCCGGATCTGGGATCTCGCCGAGTTGCTTGCCGATCCCGCCGCAGCCGAGCCGCTGCTGACACTCGACGGCCCGATCGACACAATCACCGATCTCGCCTTCAGCCCCGACGGCACGACGCTCGCCGCAGCAAGCCTCGATTTACGCGTGTTCCTCTGGGACACTGCCGAAGGCACGCTGCTCAACACACTACAAGGCCACGCCGGCTCGGTCTATAGCCTGGATTTCAATGCCGCAGGGACATTGTTGGCAAGCGGCAGTTCCGACGGCACGGCCAAGATCTGGCGGCTCGACACCGGCCAACCACTGCTGACGCTGGCCGGCCACAGCGATTTTGTCTATGGCGTCGCCTTCAGCCCCGATGAACAACACCTGGCGACGGCAAGCCTCGACGGCAGCGGGCGGATCTGGCGCCTGGCCTTTGCGCCACCGGACGGCACCCTGACAGTTGCCGCCAATCCGGCCGGCGATCTGCTGGCGACGATCGGCAATAGCGATTTGCGGCTCTGGAATGCACTGAACGGCGCAACCCCGGCGGTAGTTCCCGGTTCCGACGACGGCTTCTCGGCCCTGGCCTTCAGCCCCGACGGCGCAATCCTGGCGGTTGGCGATAACGCCGGATTGATCGGCCTGTACGCAGTTGATGCACTGCGCGCCGACCCCACATCCGCGCCGGAACTTGAACTGGCCGGCCACGAAGATGCGATTGCGCGCCTGCGCTTCAGCCCCGACGGCAGCCGGATTGCCGGCGCCTCCGACGATACCACCGTGCGGGTCTGGGATGCGGCCAGCGGCGAGGAGTTGCTGGTACTGGAAGGATTCGGCGATTGGGTCTACGGCCTGGCCTTTAGCCCCGACGGCAGCCGGATCGCTGCGGGAGATCAAGCCGGCCTGCTGATCATCTGGGACAGCGACGGCAACGCAGTGACGCAGATCGAGGTCGGTTCGCCGGTGAATGGGTTGGCCTACAGCCCCGACGGCGCGATCCTGGCGGTCGCCGCCGACGACGGCACGATCTACCGCTACGACAATCAGGGTGCGCCGTTGGCAGCGCTGGTTCATGGCGCTCAGGTGAGCGCGCTGCATTTCTCGGCTGAAGGCGTCTTGTTCAGTTCCGGCGTCGATGCGCGCATTCGCTACTGGCAGGGCGATACCGCGCAGATTATCCCGGTACCTGCGGCGGTATACGCATTTGCCGTGCTGCCGAACAACCAGTTGGCCAGTGTGGGCGCCGACGGCGTTGTGTACATCCACGAGTTGTTGCTGGAGAACCTGCGCAGTGCGGCGCAGCAGTAAGGGCGAAGCATTCGCTCATACGAAATGGCGAGTTCGGCATGCATCCGGTGCGAATGCTTCGCCCTTACCCACGGCACCCACGGTCACCCGGCGCGTACGGCCCCACGGCACCCACGGCACCCACGGCACCCACGGCACATACGGCCAGACAATCCAACCAACCGAAAGGAACTCGCATGCCCGTCAGCCATTCGCGTTTGCACCTCGTATCTGTCGGCCTGCTCGTCTTGATACTCCTTGTCGGCCTGTTCCCGATCGGCCCCCTTGCAACCCTGATTCCGGCGGCGCAGGCCGCCACGCCGACATTCGCCTCAATCGGCACATTCGGCGTTTCAAACTCCGACGCAACCGATATTCAGTTCGGCGATTTTGATAGCGACGGCGACATGGATGCGGTGGTTGCGGCATGTAGCAATTCGGCTGTGTACATGAATGACGGCAGCGGCAGTTTCTCAGCGCCCGGTAGCCGGCGTTCGCTTGGTAGCGCCTGCCACCAGCACCTTGCGATCGGGGATGTGGATCGCGACGGTGATCTGGATCTGGTGACGGCCAATCAGACCGCCGGCCAGGTTCAGATTCACGGCAACAACGGCAACGGGCAGTTCACGATCAGGAATGCCGCCGCTTCCGGCACGATTCCAATTGGGATTGTGGCATTAGCCGATCTGAACGGCGATGCCCGCCTCGATCTGGTTGTTGCAACTGCCAGCGCTACCAATAGCTACCTCGCTCAGGCAAGCGGAACATTTACCGCCACAAGCAGCGTTAGCCCGGCGCTCAGCGGCGCAACCGCGATTGCCCTCGGCGACATGGATTCCGACGGCGATGTCGATCTGGTGACGGTCTCCGGCACTACCGGCCGGGTGTATGAAAATAATGGCGGATTTGCCGCCGCCGCCGTCGCGACCTTCGGCGGAAATATCCCGCTCAACGGCGTAAGCCTGGGCGATACAGACGGCAACGGTACGCTCGATATTGTGGTCGGGCGTAGCGACCAGACCGGTGTTTCGGGCAGTATTGCCGGCCACCCGGTGCTTGTGTTTCAGAATGACGGCAGCGACACATTCTTCGATGGCAGCCTGGATTGTGCCAACCCGCCAAGCAATGCCGCCTGTGTCCTCGGCCCAGTTACGTTTCTCTCAACTGCGCCGACGCTGCCAAGTTTGGGTGACATTGACGACGACGGCGATCTCGATCTGGTGGTGATCCACGGGCCATCGGGCGAGATTGCGCGGGTCTACTTTAACGACGGCAGCGGCGACTTCAACACGATCACGCCGGCAGGTTTTGCGCCGCGCTACCTGGAATTGGTCAAGGCCGGCCTGGCTGATCTCGACGGCGATTATGATCTGGATTTTGTTGCCCTGAGTCCTGAACAACCAAGCACCGTCTATCGCAACTCGGGCAGCGGCCGTTTGAGCGCCGGAACGCTCTATTCCCACATGGCGGCTCTGTCAAATCCTTCGCCCCCGGCGATATGGACGGCGACGGCGACCTTGATCTGGTCTTCTTCCTGGAGGCTGTTGCCGACCGGGTTCGGCTGAACGACGGCAGCGGCACCATGTTGGCCGGCATTACCTTCGGCGATCCGGCTGATGCGAACCGCGACGGCACAGTTGCCGATATGGACGGCGACGGCGATCTGGATATTCTCGCCGCCAACAACCCCGGCGCGATCAAGCTCTACCTGAACAATAACACCGCGTTCACTTCGCCGATCAACATCGGCTCCGGCGGCTTTGAGCGGATCAGCACCGCCGATCTCGACAATAATGGCCGACTGGATGTGATCGCCGCGCGCTTCAACAACGAAACGCTGATCTTCTTCAATGATGCCGGCCCCAGTTTTACCCGCAGCACGACGATTCGCCCGCCCGATGCCGTGCCGCCCGAATTTATCAACTACAACGCCAATCGTGTCGGCGATCTGGATGGCGACGGCGATCTGGATATTGTTTCCGATGCGTTTGTGTTCTTCAACAACGGCGCCGGTGTGATGACATCACAGGCGCTGCCGGCAGAGTTCGAGGGTGTGGGGCGCTCGGTATTGGGCGATCTGGACGGCGACGGCGACCTGGATATCGTCACCGGTCGTTCTGTCCAGATCAACGAAGTGCTGCTGAACAACGGCGACGGCAGCTTTGTGCGCCCTGATCCGCCGCTGACGTTTGACGCACTCTACGGCCCTGCCGCCTATATGTCGGCGGTTGATATCGACGGCGACGGCGACCTGGATATGGTGCTCGGCCTCGATGGCTTCCCCTTTGACGGCGTGTTCCTGAACGACGGCAGCGGCAAACTCACCCGCAGCCGGACTCTCGGATCAGCCCAGTCGGCGGTGGGCGATATGGACGGCGACGGCAGGTTTGATATTATCGACGCCAACAATATCAGCTTCAACCGTCCAGGCTCACTGCCGGAGCACATCAACAACCCGCCGACTGTTTCGATCGAGCGGCCGGGCAGCACCGCCAATGCCCCCGCTTTTTCCAGCCCGCAGGTGCTCAGCGGCCCGGTGATCGATGTCAATTACGCCCTGACTGATCCTGAAGGCGACGCGATCAAACAGGTTCTGGTCGAATTTTCGCTCGACGGCGGCAGCAACTGGCAACCGGCCGTTCCCGCCGCCGGCACCGATACCAGCGATCTCGCGGCAGCACCCACCGGCAGCGCGTATGTCTTCCGCTGGGATACGTTCGCCAGCGGGGTCTTTGGCCAGTCCGATAATGTGGTGCTGCGCATGCGGGCCTTGCCAAGTACGCTTCCCGGCGTCAATCAGGTTGGCGGTGCGCCGCGCCAGGCCTATGCCTCCGCCACGACCTTCCCCTTCCGGGTGCGCGGTTCGCAGGTGCGGGTGGTGCAGGCCAATAACAGCGCCGGAGCAAATGCAATCGTTTACCGCATCCCCGCCGGGCAAACGGTTGGGAGTGCGATCGCTGCGAGCAACGGCACAGCCTATACCACCGACGCCCAGGGATTCTTGCCGGGGCGCGGTACGCTCAACGTCGGCGATGAACTAATCGCGCTGCTGCCGGTTGAGACGACGCCGAAGTTCACCCGCTACCGCACCAGTGCCGCCGTCGGCGCAACCGGCCCGAACCCCTTCAGCGTCAGCCAACCCGGCGTGCAAACCCTGACGATCGGCCAGGGCAACCCGCTCCTGGCGATCAACCTTGCGGTTTCGCTGGAGTGGGATGCGCGCAAGGACACGGCCTACCTCGACCAACTGAAGTCCGATCTGCGCCGTAGCTCCGAATTGCTCTACACCTGGTCCGATGGGCAGATTGTGCTTGGCGAGGTGACGATTTACCACGACAAAGTGAACTGGGCCACGGCCGATGTGCAGATCCATGCCGGCAACGCCCTGCGCCCCAACGCCAACCAGGGCGGCATCGTGCGCGTCGATACACCCGACCCCACGATTGCCGGACTGACCTATGAGACCGGCCAGATCCGCATGGGCGCGGTCTGGACGCGCTTCGGCGATGCCTCGGGCCAGGAAGGCGAGGATTGGCCGCGGGCCTTCGCCCACGAACTCGGCCACTGGGCGCTCTTCCTCGACGAGGACTATCTCGGCTTCGGCGAAGACAATAGCCTGATCACCGTCGAGGGCTGCCCCGGCCCCATGGCCGACCCGTATCGCAACGATTATGGCCAGTTCCGCGCCGATACCCCCGCCGCCTGCCAACCCACCCTGAACCAGCAGGTCAGCGGGCGCAGCAACTGGGCCACGATCAAGGCCTTCTACGACACTGCCGGCTGGACGCTGAATGCGCCGGCCAGTTTCGCCCCCAACAGCGGCCCGTCGTTCCTGCCGTTCGAGGTGACGACGATCCGCGAGGTGCTGCCGGCCACCTCCACCGATGCACTCCTGGCGGTGCCGATCTTGAGCCTGCAAACCGCCGGCGGAACCCGTTACCTGGCCAGTGGCGGGGCCAAGGCGATCCTCTTCTCGGCCGACGGCAATCGTATCACCGACCTGGGCCTGCCCGAGCGGGGCGAAGTTGTGGCCCGCGGCGCCAGCATCGGCGACCGGCTGTGTGTCTTCGACCTGGATGAACAAGTCCTCGGCTGCGAAACCATCAGTGCCGGCGATCTGCAACTAACCATGGTGGCGAAAACCGGCTGGCAACCGGAACTGCTGGTAACCCCGATCACTTCCAGCACCTACCAACTGCGGGTCGATAACCTGCCGGCGGGGCTGAACCTCAAAGCGAAACTCTACGCCAGCGAGGGCAATCCGTCGCCGGAAATCACGCTGGCCCGCAGCGGCGAAGCCTACACCGCCAGTGTCAATCTCGCCGAGCCGATCCTCTCCGGCGCGTTGCAGGTCTGGGTCGAGGAGAGCGGCACGCGGCGCGAGGTAGTTACCGATTACGCCCTGGGCGGAAATCCGGCTCCGCCACGCAAACCCAAGAAGCGCAAGAGCCGTAATGCGCCGGCGCTTTCGCCCGACGGCCAGGTGGTGCTGTTTAGCGACAACTTGAACTTCAACCCCGGCAGCTATTTCGCCATCCAGAGCCTGACCAGCCTGCCGATCCCCGCGCCGGCCTGGAGCGTGCCGGTGGGCTTCGGCTACCGCCTGCTGGCCTCGGCCAATGCGCCCAGTTTGATCGGGACTTCGCTCAACATGAGTTATCTGGAGAGCGATGTGGTCCCCGGCACCGAGGGCGGGATCGGCATGTACTACCTGGCCGAAGGCGGCACGCAATGGCAACGGCTGGTTACCCGGCTTGATCCACGGGTGAACGAGATCTCGGCGGCGGCCCTGGGGCCGGGAACCTACCTGCTGATGAGCAGCACCGACCTGCGGCTGGGCTGGAACTTGCTCAGCTATCCCTGGCCGGAGCCGACGGTTGCCCTGTCCGATGGGTTGGCGTTGCTGGGCGGTGATGGTGCCTACAGCACGATCTATGGCTACGACCCGAGCGATAGCGCCGACCCATGGAAGGTGTACGACACCGAGGTGCCGAACTTTGTGAACGATCTCAGCGCCTTCCGCTATGGGCGCGGCTACTGGGTACGCGCGACAGCCGACGCAGTCACCGCCGGCCTGAAGCAATCGGCCGGGTTGGATCAGGCCGTCTCACCGGAGCGCCCGACCACCTTCTACGCGATTGTGCCGAACGGCAACGCCGGGCAGCCGGTAGAAGCGCGGATCGGCAACACCCTTTGTGCAACGACGACGACGCGCAGCGCTGATGGTCAGGTGGTGTTCGTGCTGGATGTGCCGGCGAACGCCGAGCGGGCCGGCTGCGGGGTACGCGATGCGGTGGTGGAGGTACGGGTAAATGGGCAAGCCTTCGGCGCGGCCTTCTGGGAGGGCGAGCGCCCGCAGGAGATCCGCCTGGGCGACACTGCCGAACGCCGCCTGTTCTTGCCGTTCATCGTGCGCTAACGCAACGAAGACACAGAAAAACGCGGGGCGAGACGCAAAATCGTGCGTCTTTCCCCGCGTCTCACATCTTACGCCTGCCTGATCTCCATCATCACGGGGCCGCTCGGTCGCAATGTGCCCTGCGGCATGGGCTGCACCGGCTCTCCCGGCGCTTCCGTAAGGATGAAGTGCTGCAACAACATCGGCAAGGCCAGTTGCATCTCCGTGAGCGCAAACGCATCGCCGATGCATTTACGCGGCCCCAGGATGAACGGCACATAGGCGAACTTGTGCCGGCCCGCCGCAAGTTCCGGGCTGTGGCGATTGGGATCAAAGCGCTCCGGATCGGGCCAGAACTCGGCCATGCGATGGGTGAGATACGGGCTGAGCGCGATCCGGCTGCCGGCCGGAATATGGTAGCCGCCCAACTGATCATCCTGCACCGCCACCCGCGTCACCATCCAGGCCGGCGGCAACAACCGCATCACCTCGTCGAGCACCTGGCGTCCATAGGTTAACTGCCCCAGATCCGCCGCGCCGGGATCACCACCGGCGAGCTTCTCGGCATACTCGGCTCGCAAGCGCTGCGCAACGTCGGGGTGCCGGGCCAACAGCACAAAAGTCCAGGTCAACACATTCGCCGTCGTCTCATGGCCGGCGAAGTAGATCGTCATCACCTCATCACGGATCTGCTGATCCGACATGTATTCGCCGCTCTCGGCATCCTGTGCCGTCAGCAACATATCCAGCAGATCACCGCGATCCGAACCTGCGCGCCGCCGCTCGGCGATCATAGCAAAGACGCGCTGTTCCAAAAATGCCACCGCCTGATTGTAGCGCCCATCCTCCTGCGCATACACCCGGCGCGGCATCCAACTCGGCCGATAGTTTTTCCGTTCAGCCACCCGCATCGCCACAGCAAACGCCGTACCGATCTGCGCCGAATCTTCACTCGGCTCGGCGCTGAACATGGTGCGCATGATAATCGCCTGCGCCAATGCCAACATCTCTTCGGCCAGGTTCAAGGTAACGCCTGATGCCGCCACAGCCCTCCAGCGCTCACGCAGGCGGGCGATCTCCGCCGCCATTAGTTCAACCATCATCGTGATCTGGCGATGATGAAAGGCCGGCTGCATCAGGCGACGCTGGCGCAACCAGATCTCGCCGTTACTTGTTGCCAGGCCGTTGCCGAGCAACTCTTGGATCACGGCATAATTTTTGGCATAGTTGCGCACGTTTTCTTGCAACACCCGCCGCAACAGATCGGGATGCACCACCATCACCAGATTGCGCGGGCCGATCGGCAGGCGCATAATCCCGCCGTATGTATGCATCGCACGCACCGTAAACGCCAGCGGATCACGCAGAAATTGTGGCGCAACACCGACGAACGGATACCCTTTCGGGCCGGGGATCGGGCGAACAGAAGCCGTGGACGGGGAGGCAATATGCTGACTCATCGGGGTGTTTGCTACTTCCTAACGCGAGAAACCACACGATCCAGTATAACATCACCGCTCTATCGTTCGTTTAGCCGCTTCCTGAGCCGAACAAACGCCATTTATGGTACAATCGCCCCGCATCGGTGGCGTGCAGATGCCGATGGTATGCGTTGCGATCGCCAGCTACTTATGACATACGGAGCGACTGTGAGCGACAAGAAGATTGGCCTGATTGTCGGACGTGAGTGGTCGTGGCCGCCGGCCTTCATCGAAGAGGTGAATCGGCGCAATGCCGGCGTTAGCGCCGAATTCGTCAAACTCGGCGGCACCAAGATGGCCGAGCTCTGCGAGTACGATGTGATCATCGACCGCATCAGTCACGAGATCCCGTACTACCGCACCTTCCTCAAATCGGCGGCGCTTTCCGGCACCCGGATCATCAACAATCCATTCTGGTGGAGTGCCGACGACAAGTTCTTCGGCGCCAGTATCGCTACCAAGCTCGGGATCGCCCACCCGCGCACGATCGCCCTGCCTTCCCATTCCTATGTCGAAGGTGTGGTTGAGGAGTCGCTGCGCAATCTGCGCTACCCGATCCCCTGGAAGGATCACGTCGAGTATGTCGGCGGCTTCCCGGCGATCCTCAAGCCGGTCTGGGGCGGCGGTTTCAAGAAGGTCTACAAGGTCAATTCCTACGAGGAACTCTGGCGAGCCTATAACGAAACCGGCGTCGAGTGCATGATGCTCCAGGAGTATATCGCCTGGGAGAAGTATGTGCGCTGTGTGGTGATCGGCCGCAGCGCGATCATGACGATTAAGTTCGACGCCAATGCGCCCTGGCCCCATCGCTATTTCCGCGACGATAATTACCTGACGTCCGAAGAGGGCAAGTTGGTTGTCGAGGGTGCATTGCGGCTGAACGAAGCCCTTGGCTACGATATGAATACGGTCGAGTTTGCGCTTAAAGATGGTGTTCCCTACGCGATCGACTTTACCAACCCTGCGCCCGACTTCGATGTCAATTCGCTCACCCCGCACTACTTCGATTGGATCGTTCATACGATGGCCGACTTCGCGATCAGCGAGGCGCTCAAGGGCCGCCAGGAGCCGACCGATTACGCCTGGGGGCAGTTGATCGGCGCGCCGCCGCACCGATGAACGCAGCCCCGGCCGCCCCGATCACGCCTGTCGCTGCAGCATCGGCCGCCCCAGAGCAGC
>JAAUQO010000044.1 GCA_012032775.1 Oscillochloris sp.
CAAAAAGAGGGACCCACGCACATAGTGCGTGGGCCATTTTTGCCATCGGGCGAGGCCGGCATGTGAGCCGCAGGGGATCAGCCCTGCGTATGAGGAAGGCTGTAGGTGTACAAGAGGGTTAGCGGCAAAACCGCTTTGCGCAATGGATAGGACCGCTTTGGTGGAGGGACACCGCCGCAGCAATCGACGCGCAGGCCCACGCTCGACAACTACAGTATAGTGCGCTACCACGGGATTTGAAGGTACAGCTTGTTAACGAATAGTCAGGAAAACGCAATTCTTCCCCTGATGGAATGCTGAAAGTGGTTATCAGGTTTTTTCTGACGCAAATATGTTCGTTTTCATCACCGCAAATGCCTCATGAAGCTGTGAAATCACGATCAAACCAGTAACTCCAGGTTGGGCTCGATCCGAAACAATTTACACAATCTCAGATTTCCACATTACAAATTCCACACGAAAAAAGACGATTTTCCGCGTTATGATGCAATATAAACCTCGGGCTATTGACAAGAGAGAAGAGTTCTATTAAGATGCTTTTACTTTTACGATCTCGTGATCGTACGCGGATGAAGTAGTATTGAGCGGCACTATTCGACGTCGGGGTTAGAGGCAACACAAATGATTAGCATCTGAGAAGCGGCTGAACAATCGCTGTTGCTTGCATAACATTCATACCTATGTTACACTCCGAATACCCTTACCTGGCTAGCCGTAATTGGTCAAAACACCGCGTATGTGTGTGGGCGGGACGCCCGCAGATGATCAGTGCGGGAAACATTGTGAGGTCACACGCTCCATGATTGAGCTCAACCGTAATCGGCCCTCAGTTCAGGCGCAGACAGATTTACAGCGCCTCCAAGAGCGGGCCTCTCACCGCAGCAACCGTCTTCGCAAAGTAGGTCACCCGCCCAGTCCGTCCGCTGGTGAACGCTATTCGGTACGCTCATTGGTTCAACGGTTGCCTACACGGTTCTTTCTTCACACGGTTGTTGCGCTGGTTGTTCCACTCGCACTTCTGCTCAGCCAACTCCCCTCGACACCGATTTTCACAACCCCTGAAACCACAGTTATCGAAGATTCGGGTTTGATCGGTATTGGGCCGATTCCACTCGTCAACAACGTCGATCTAACCCAGGTCGGTGATCCACCGCTGTCGGATGATGCGCTGCCGGTGCCGCTGTCGCTCAGTTCGCGAAGTGAACTGCTGGCGCCGCTGACGGTTTCGGCGACGATCGCCGGTGATGTTGTGAAGCTGCGCAATGGCCCCGGATTGGCCTACGATGATGTCAGCCGGATTAGCGGCGGCACCAATGTAGAAGTCCTGGCCCGCCACGGCGAATGGTTGCAAGTCCGCCAGAGCGATGATCCGGCGATATACTGGGTAGCTGCGGAACTGGTCGATCTGCCTGATACGGTGATCTTCAACCTTGAAGTTGTCCCCGACGCCGCGATCCCGCCGCCACCGCCGCCAAAGATCGGTGTGGTGCGCGAAGAAGGGCTGAATCTGCGTGATGGCCCCGGCACCAACTATGTCAGCATGGCCCGTATGGGCACCGGTCAGGAACTGACTTTGATCGAGCAGTTCGACAGTTGGTTCCTGGTTGAGTATGGTACACAGTACGGTTGGGTAACGGCTGATTTCTTGAATATTGTGCCTGGTGTGATCGAGCGGGTGCCGGTTGCGCAGGCAATCCCGGACCCGAATCCGCCGCTGGTCGGCGCGGTTCTGGAGAATTCCGTCAATGTCCGCAAGGGTCCTGGTTCGGCCTATGCGCGCGTCACATCGGTGAATGCCGGGATCGCCGTCGATCTGCTGGCCCGCCACAAGGACTGGTATCGCGTTGCCCTTGCCGACGGCACGAAGGCCTGGATCTTCTCCGACCTGCTGAAGGTTGCACCGATGGCCGCGCGGCGTGTGCCGGTGACGAACGATATTCCGGCCCTGCCGGTTCGCGCTGCAACAACCCGCAGCAGCGGCGGCGGCGGCGCGCCGGTTAGTATCGCAGCCAGTGGTGATGTTGCCAGTTTCGCCGTGCAGTTCGCCGGCTACCGCTACCGTTGGGGTGGCTCAAGCCCAAGCAGCGGCTTCGATTGCTCTGGCCTGGTGAGTTATGTCTATCGCCAGTATGGTGTTGGCCTGCCCCATAGTGCAGCCGCGCAGTTTAGCACCCGCTATGGTGCGATGATCGGCGGCATGGGTAACCTGGCACCCGGTGATCTGATGTTCTTCGCTAATACCGGCGGCCGGCGCGGCATCTCGCACGTTGCAATCTATATCGGCGGCGGACGGATGATTCACGCGATGACCCCTGCTTATGGTGTGCAGGTCTCCAGTATCTGGAGTAGCTACTGGCAGAACCATTGGGTTGGTGGGATCAGACCCTACCGCTAGTACCGGTCGGCCTACGTCCGTCGCGGGTTTGTAACGGCCTTTAGGCCGTCACAGTGCGATGTGCGCCGTAGACGTACGTACGCTTGAGCGTACTAGTACGCCTTCTGACACGTTTTTCAAGCCGGGCATCCTTTCCAGGATGCCCGGCTTTTTTATGTGCGTTGGAGCATCCCCGACTCAGAATAGTAACGCGGGTAGGATACTCTTCTGTTAGCTAAATATCAGCTTCCGCCCTTGTACCGATCCTTGCCGACATTTTCAACCTGATTCAAGGGGCACCTCATGCGCCGTCCTACCCACATCGTTAGCCTGGCAATCCTTACGCTCTTGTTGTTCTCCGCGCTCATTCCCGCTCAACCTGTCGCCGCCGCCGGCGCAACCCTGGAACTTACCAAACGTGCCTTGACGCCAACTGTCAACAGCGGTGATGTCGCGGTTTTCGCCCTCGATTACCGCTGCGCCAGTATTACCGAAGACTGTCGCAATGTTGTCGTCTCCGATCTGATCGCGTCTGAGTTTTCCGGCGCGAGCGGCAATGTCCAGTTGATCGGAACAATTCACACTCAGAACGAAAGCTACGATCAGGCGACTCGTACTGCTACCTGGACGTTCGTTGATCCGCTGCCCGCAGGCAGCACCGGTACCCTCGAATTACGGGTGCGCTTCCGGCCGGAACCACACCCAACGGCACCGTGGGCAGCAACCGCGCCGAGATGACGGCTTCCAATGCAGCTACGGTGCTCTCCAATATCGCTCAGATCACCGCCCGCGCCGAGGCAAATGTCTATATGGTGAAAACCCTGCGCACCGGCGGCGCACTCGATGTCGAAAGCAGCTACCGCGTGCAGGTTTGTATGCCCGCCGGCAACAGCTCCGGCGGTTTGAACCTCAGCAATCTTGTTATTGTCGATACGCTGCCGACGAATGCCGTATTTGTCAGCGCAACCAACGGCGGCACATATAACGCCGGCACGAACCAGGTTACCTGGCCGGCAACAACCCTGACTGTCGGGAGCGGCGTGCGCTGCGTGAACCGCGATGTGACGGTGCGCTTCCTGGATGCCGATTTCGATGTCGGCGATAGTGTGATCAACAGCGCCGAAGCCACCGCTACGCTGGTCGGCGGCGGCACAATTACCGTCAACACAACCGACGAGCGGCTGATCCAGCCACCATCGCCGAATATGAGTTTCGGCAAGAATGGCCCTTCACAGGCCTTGCTCGGCGATATCGTCGGCTACAATTTTACGCTGGCCAATACCGGTACCGCGCCGTTGAGCAATGTGCAGTTCGAGGATGTCCTTCCGGCTGAGTTGCGCGTGCAACGGATCTATGCCGGCGCCGGTTCGCCGGCTGTTCCGTTGCAGATTGAGTACACCACCAATCTGAACGCATCCTATACGGTACTGACCGGCAGCCCCTTCGCCGGCAGCGCCTGTGTGAATATCGCTCCGAACACCGGCGGCGGTTGTAGTAGCATCACCCTCGCAGGCGGCGAGTATATTACCGCGCTGCGCTATCGCTATACTGCCGACTTACCGTTCGGTTTCACTGCTACTGCCGCCCCGCGCAGCGGCTTCGACGCCGAAGTTGTCGGCACGCCGATCAACTCGATCATCGACAATACGGCGATCGCCAATTTCACCTATAACGGCTACACTGCCGTTCGCCCCGGCACCGTCGATACCCGGATCGTGCCATCGGCGGCCCGGCCGAGTGTCGTTAAGAATGTCAGCCCCGGTGTGGCCTATTTCGGCGAAATTGTCACCTACACGGTTACGCTGGCGAATAACGCCCTTGGTAGTGCGACCCCAACCCTGAATAATCCGGTGCTGGCCGATCTGCTCGATACGACCCTTGAGTATGTTCCCGGTAGTTGGACCATTACCGATCGGCCTGCCGGCGCGCCCGACCCGATTTTTGAACAGATCGCGAATTACAACAACAGCGGCCGTGTGTTGCTGCGCTGGCGTTGGGACGGCGCTTCGACATACAATCTAGCGGCCAATAATCAGTTTGTCTTGAGCTTCCAGGCCCGGATTCTGCCCACCGCTCCAGCCGGTCAGATCAGTAATACCGCCAGCCTTGCCTCTGCCGCGAATACGCCCGCTCAACTGGCGCTCGATAATTGTCAGAGCCGGCCCTCCGATACGCAGGATCTCGATGGCGACGGAAACACCAGCGAGCAAATCTGTAGCTCCAGCGTTTCAAATGTGGCCCTCAGCAGCGCTGCGGCAATGGACGCACTCAAACTGGTGATCGGCCAGCTTGATACAGCCTATTCGCGCTTTCCGAATAGCGGTCTGACCACGCCCGGCGGTCAGGCCGATTACCAACTGGTGATCACGAATACCAGCACCATCCCCATGACCGAACTGGTGTTGGTCGATGTTTTACCCTGGATCGGCGACACCGGTGTGATCGATTACAACAACCGCCTGACCGAGTGGCGCCCGTACTTGATCGGCCCAATCGACGCACCTGCCGGCGCCGTGGTCTATTACAGCACGCAGAGTAATCCCTGCCGCGCGCCCGATCTTCAAGTAGCTAGCGACTCGCCCGGTTGTACGCCGCCGGTCTGGTCAACGGTGCCGCCGGCCGACATCACGACCGTGCAGGCGGTGAAGGTTAATTTCGGATCGCTGGTGCTGCAACCAAACGACTCGGTGCGCCTGAACTGGGCGATGCGCGCTCCGGTCGGCGGTACACCCGGCGAAATCGCCTGGAACTCGTTCGGTTTTATCGCTCGCCGCACCGACAACGGCGACTATCTGCTGCCCTCTGAGCCACTCAAGGTCGGGATCGAACGTGGCCCGTTGCTGCCGCCGGCCTACGGCAATTATGTCTGGCTGGACAACAATCTCGACGGTGTGCAGGATGTCGCTGAGCCGGGCATCAGCGGCGCCCGCATCGAACTGTACACACCCGGCCCTGACGGTACGCCTTACAACGGTGACGATCAACTGATCAATTACACCCTCAGCGGCCCCGATAACAGCGGCAACCCCGGTTACTACTTCTTCTCCGATCCGGCGGAGATGATTCCCGGCGACTACTATATTGTCGTAACGCCGCCGGCAGGTTATGGCTTCACAAACCCGGATCAGGGCGCTGATGACACGCTGGATTCCGATATCGATCCGGCGACACGCCGTAGCGCCGTGACAACCCTCGATCCCGGCGAGATCGACGGTACCTGGGATGTCGGCCTGAATACGGTGGCCGGTGTCGGCAATTATGTCTGGTTCGACCGCAATAACGACGGCATTCAGAATGAAGCGCCGAGTGACGGGATTAACGGCGTGACGGTGCGGCTCTACGACGGGAGCAACAATCTGGTCGATACCGCCGTGACCGCTAATGATCCCGACGGCCAGCCCGGTTACTACCTGTTTACCGGCCTGACGCCCGCCAGCTACTTCGTTGAGTTTGTATTACCTTCAGGCGCGACGTTCAGCGGCCCGAATCTCGGCGGTGATGATGCCCTCGACTCTGATCCGAACCCCGCCGATGGTCGCACCGGCAGCTTCACCCTGAGCGCCGGCCAGCTCGATCTGCGCTACGACGCCGGTATCATTCTGCCGACCGGCAGCTTGCGCCTGGGCAACCGGGTTTGGAACGACCGCGACAACGACGGCCGCTACGAGCCGGGTGACGGCGAGATCGGGATCGATGATGTGCGGCTGGATCTGTACCGCGATTTGAACGGCAATAACGTTGCCGATCCGAATGAGTATTACGGCACAACCAGCAGCCGCACGATCTCGGCCCAACCGGGCTTCTACAGCTTTGAGAATCTGCCGGCCGGCAACTTTATTGTCGTCGTTCCGGCAAGCAACTTCGCCGCCGGCGGTACGCTGAACGGCATGCGTTCGAGCAGCGGCAATGATCCGGCGCCCGATCCCGATCTCAGCCCCGGTAATGTCGGCGGAGTTGATCATGACGACAACGGCCGCGTTAGCGGCGCAGATGTCGCAACACTGCCGGTGACGCTCAGCAACAACGCCGAACCGGATACTGCGATCGACGGCGACAATCGCAACGGCAATCTGACGGTCGATTTCGGCTTCCACATGCTGGGCGCACTTGGAAACTACGTCTGGGTCGATCTGAATAGCGACGGTTTACAAGATGCGAATGAAACCGGTGTTTCCGGGGTTACCGTCGAACTGCTCGATGCCGCCAACACGGTGCTAGCGACCGACAGCACCGATTTCTACGGCGCCTACGGCTTCACCGGCCTGGCCGGCGGCGATTACCGGCTGCGCTTCTCGAATCTGCCCGCAGGCTACACGATCACGACCCGCGATGTCGGTGGCGACGATGCGCTCGATAGCGATGTCAATCCGGCCACCGGCGAGACGATCCTGATCACGCTTCCGACGGGCGCCGTTGACCTGACATGGGACATGGGCCTCGCCGTCGCAGCGGCAAGTATCGGCGATCGGATCTGGATCGACGACAACCGTAACGGCATTCAGGAAGCCGGCGAGACCAGCAATCCCGGCGGTGTGCTAAGCGGTTTGAGCGTCGAGTTGTATCGCGCCGACAACACGTTGTACGCCGACACCACTACCGACGCAAGCGGCAATTACAGCTTCAACAATCTGCCGCCCGGCGATTACTATGTCATCTTCGCTGCGCCGCCGGCAGGCTACGCGGTTAGCCCTCAGAATCAGGGCGCCGACGAGGCTGCCGACTCCGATGCCGATCTGGTCACGCGGCGCACTGCAACTACTACGTTGAGCCCCGGTGAGAACGATCCGACCTGGGATCTCGGTATCTACACCTATGCCTCAATTGGGGATAGAGTGTGGAATGATGTGAATAACAACGGCATTCAGGACGGCGGCGAAACCGGTGTCTCCGGTGTTACTGTGCGCCTATTCCGTCCCGGCGAAGGTGTGCCGTATGCAACCACCAGTACCAACGCAAGCGGCAATTACAGCTTCACCAACCTGCCGCCTGCCGACTACTACCTGGAGTTTGTGCTCCTAAGCGGGTACGCACCCAGCCCGCAAGATCAGGGCGGCAACGATGCGATCGACTCCGATGTCGATCCGGGCACCCTGCAAACCATTGTTACGACGCTCACATCCGGTGAGAACGATACCGATTGGGACTTCGGCATCTATCGGACAGCCGCGATCGGCAATTTCGTCTGGCTCGATCTCGATACCGACGGCATTCAAGACAGCGGTGAACCCGGCGTCGCCGGCGTGCAGATTGTGCTCTTCGACAGCGGCGGCGCCGCATTAGATACCATCGTCAGCGATGCGAGCGGCAACTATAGCTTCAGCGGACTCGCCCCCGGCGATTACTACCTGCGCTTTGTGCTGCCGCCGAGTTACCTTACCAGCCCGAATAATCAGGGCGCGAACGACAACGTGGATTCCGACCCAGCCGGTGTAAATCTCGATACGGCGGTAACAACCTTAATCGCCGGCGAGACCGACAATAGCTGGGACTTCGGCATCTACCAACCGGCTGCACTCGGTGATCGCGTCTGGCACGACCAGGACGGCGACGGCGTGCAGGATGTCGGCGAGCCGGGCATCGATGGTGTTACGGTGACGCTGCGCACCCCCGGCCCGAACGGCACCATCGGCGATGGCGATGATACCACCGAGGGCATTACCGTGACGGCAGCCGGCGGTTTCTACCGCTTCGATAATCTGCCGCCCGGCGACTACTATGTTCAGTTCGGTGCAACAGCGGGCTACACCGATGTCAGCCCACAAAATCAGGGCGCCGTTGACAGTGTGGACAGCGATGCCGATCCGACCACCCGCCGCACCGGCGTGATCACGCTCGTTTCCAGCCAGATCGACATGAATTGGGACATGGGCGTGTTCAATCGGGCCGCCCTTGGCGACCGAATCTGGATCGACGATAACGCCGACGGCATTCAGGACCCCGGCGAAACAAACAACCCCGGCGGCATTCTGGCCGGCCTGACGGTTGAACTGTATCGCGCCGACGGTACGCCGGTAGGCACAACCACAACCGACGCCGGCGGCTTGTACGGCTTCAGCAACCTGACGCCCGGCAGTTACTACGTCGTCTTTAACAATTTGCCGGCGGGTTACGCGCTCACGCAACAAGATCAGGGCGCCGATAACGCGCTCGACTCCGATCCCGACCGGATCAGCCGACAGACGACCTTTATCACATTGCGCTCCGGCGACAATGATATAACCTGGGACGCCGGTATCTTCGAGACCGCAACGGTGGGCGACCGGGTCTGGGTTGATGCGAACGCCGATGGCATTCAAGATGCCGGCGAAACAGTTGGCGTGTCGAGTGTGCGCGTCGATCTGCTGGCGGGCGCAACCATTATCGACAGCACCTACACCGACGCCGACGGGTTGTATCTCTTCACTGATCTACTGCCCGGCACATACACAATTCAGTTCAGCCAGATCCCGAGCGGTTGGCTGCGCAGCCCTGAAAATCAAGGCGGCGATGATGCGACCGACTCCGACGGCGATGCTACGTTCAGCACTGCTTCGTTCAGCATCGGCGTTGGCGCCGACGATCGCCGTTACGACCAGGGCCTTTATCAGCCGGCCTCACTCGGTGATCGCGTCTGGCACGATCAAAACGCCAATGGAGTTCAGGATACCGGCGAACCCGGCATCAGCGGCGTGACCGTCAGCCTGCTCGACGGCAGCGGCAACCCGATCGACGGCGACGGCGGAACACCGGGTGTTCAAGCCGTTACGACAATCACTGATGGCAGTGGGATCTACACATTTACCAACCTTACCCCCGGCACCTACCGGGTCGAATTTGCATTCCCGGCCGGCTATGATCGAATCAGCCCGCAGGATCAGGGCGGCGACGATACCGCCGACAGTGATGCAGATCCGGTCAGCCGTCGCACAGCGGCAACGACGTTGATTAGCGGCCAGAACGACCCAAACTGGGACATGGGTGTCTATCGCCTCGCCGCCATCGGTAACCGCGTCTGGGAAGATCAGGACGGCGATGGCGTGCAGGATGGCGGCGAACCCAATGTAGATGGCGTCACCGTCAGCCTGCTCGACGGCAGCGGCAATCCGATCGACGGCGACCTCGGCACGCCGGGTGTTCAACCGCTTACCACTACCACCGGCGGCGGCGGCGTCTACAGCTTCACCGGCCTCATCCCCCGGCGATTATCGCGTCGCCTTCACCTCGCCCGCCGGGTACGAGCTCACCTTCCGTGATCGCGGCGGCAACGACGCAAACGATAGCGACGCCGACCAGGTCAGCGGCGAAACTGTAACAACCACCCTCACCAGTGGTGAGAATGACACCAGTTGGGATGCCGGCATATTCCGGCGGGCAACCGTCGGCGATCGGCTCTGGGAAGACCTGAACGGCGACGGTGTGCAGGATGCCGGCGAACCTGGCTTCAACGGCGTGACGGTAACACTGCGCTGGGCCGGGCCGGATCGGAATATCAACAGCACCGCTGACAATCAAACCTTCACCACCGTTACCGCCGGCGATGGCAACTACCTGTTTACCAATCTTATCCCTGGTATCTACCGGGTTGAGTTCGGCACCAGCGCCCCAACCGGTTACGTGTACACTGTGCGGGATGTCGTAGCAGCCGGTGATGCCGCCGACAGTGATGTCGATCCGGCCAACGGACGTACGAACACTTTCACCTTGAACAGCAACGCCGACGACCGCACCCGCGATGCCGGACTCTACCAACTGCTCAGCCTGGGCAACCGGGTCTGGGAGGATTTGAATAACAACGGCGTGCGCGACGGCGGCGAACCCGGCATCGATGGCGTCACGGTCAATCTTCTCGACAGCGCCGGCAATCCCGTTGACGGCAATCCTGTCACCGCCGGGGTGCAACCGCTCAGCACCACTACCAGCAGCGGTGGCTACTACCTGTTCAGCGGCCTCGTCCAGGGCACCTACCAGGTCGAGATCACCACGCTGCCCGCCGGGTATGTCAGCAGCACCGGTGCGCCGGCCCTCACCGGCCCGGTCGAACCGGCTCCCGACCCCGATACCACCGTCGCCGACAGCGACGATAACGGCACCACCCAGAGCGCAACTGTTATTCGCAGCCCGCTCGTTACCCTGGCGCCGAATACCGAGCCGATCGGCGCGGCCGAAACTGACCCGCTCCCCGGCGCCATCAGTGACCCCGCCCGCGACGAGAACAGCAACCTTACTGTGGACTTCGGCCTCTACCGCCCGGCCTCACTCGGCGACCGGGTCTGGCATGATCAAAACGCCAACGGGGTCCAGGACGCCGGCGAACCCGGCATCGGCGGTGTCACCGTCAGCCTGCTCGACGGCAGCGGCAATCCGATCGACGGCGACCTCGGCACGCCGGGTGTTCAAGCCCTTACCACTATCACCGCCGCCGACGGCAGTTACGGCTTCGCCAACCTTGGCGTCGGCACTTACCGGGTCGAATTCAGCCTGCCCGCTGGCTATGATGCCGTCAGCCCGCAAAACCAGGGTGGTGATGGTACCGCCGACAGTGATGCCGACCCGGCCACCCTGCGCACGGCCGGAATCACCCTTACCCCAGGCCAGAACGACCCGAACTGGGACATGGGTGTCTATCGCCTCGCCGCTATCGGCAACTTCGTCTGGGAAGACCAGGACGGCGACGGCGTGCAGGATGGCGGCGAACCCGCTGTAGACGGCGTCACTGTCAGCTTGCTCGACGGCAGCGGCAACCCGATCGACGGCGACCTCGGCACGCCGGGTGTTCAACCGCTTACCACTACCACCAGCGGCGGCGGCGCCTACAGCTTCACCGGGCTCATCCCCGGCGACTATCGCGTCGCCTTTACCCCGCCCGCCGGGTACGAGCTCACCGCACGCGACCAGGGCGGCGATGACACGATCGACAGCGATGCCGACCCGAGCACGGGCGCGACGGTCACCACGACCCTCGCAAGCGGCGAGACCGACAATACCTGGGACGCCGGCCTGTTCCGCCCGGCCACACTCGGCAACTTCGTCTGGGAAGACCTGAACGGCGACGGCGTGCAAGACGGCGGCGAGCCCGGCGTAGACGGCATCACCGTCAGCCTGACCGGTGCCGGATTGGACGGCAGCTTCGGCACCGCCGACGACACCAGCGCCACCACCGGCACCGGCGGAGGCGGCGGCTACCTGTTCACCAATCTCGCCCC
The DNA here is from genome assembly GCA_012032775.1 of Oscillochloris sp. Lineage (GTDB taxonomy): Bacteria > Chloroflexota > Chloroflexia > Chloroflexales > Chloroflexaceae > JAAUQO01. Next base: position 11,557 of record JAAUQO010000044.1, read on the forward strand.
CGGCGATTACCGGGTGATCTTTACCCGACCGGCCGGTTACGCCTTCACTACGGCCGATGCGACCGGCGACGCCGCTGATAGCGACGTTCCGGCCGGCGTGAGCGCCACCGGCACCACGATCACCATTACTCTGGCCAGTGGCGATGACGACCGCACCTGGGATGCCGGGCTCTACCAACTACTCAGCCTGGGTAACCAGATCTGGGAGGATTTGAACAACAACGGCGTGCGCGACGGCGGCGAACTCGGCATTAGCGGCGTGATCGTCAACCTCTACCGTGACAGCGACAGCAGCGGTGATTTCAGCGCCGGTGATGCCTTCGTCGGCACCACAACCACCATCGCCGACGGCACCTACGGGTTCAGCGACCTGTTGCCGGCCGAGTATCTGGTTGTGATCCCAACCACCGAGTTCAACGTCGGCCGACCGCTCTACAGCTTCGTCAGCAGCACCGGCAGCGGCCCGGTGATCAGCGCCGGTGGGTTTGAACCGGCACCCGATCCCGATGCCGATGTCGATAATGACGACAACGGCAGCACCCTGGCCGGCGGTGAAGTCGCTTCAGCCGCGATTACTCTCAGCGTCGGCGGGGAACCCGATAGCGCCGTCGATAATGATGGCGTCTCCGGCAACCAGACGATCGACTTCGGCTTCTTGCACCCAGCCGCCGTGGGCGATCGGGTCTGGTTTGATGCCGACGGCAATGGCGTGCAGGATGCCGGTGAAACTGGCATCAGTGGTGTAACCGTCGAGCTTTACGACGCAAGCGGCACAACTCTGCTGACGAGTACGACAACCGACGGCAGCGGCAATTACCTGTTCGGCAACCTTGCACCGGGTGATTACCGGGTACGTTTCACCGAGCCGGCTGGTTATCGCCTGACTATTCAGGATCAAGGCGCTGACGACACCTCGGACAGCGATGCCGACCCGAGTAACGGCTTCGGCGCGAGCTTCACCCTCACGCCGGGCCAGACCGATCTTAGTTGGGATGCCGGCCTGTACCAACCGCTCCGATTGGGCAATCTTGTCTGGGAAGATCTCGACAATGACGGCATATTCGAGCCTGCCGACGGCGAACTTGGGATTGAAGGGGTTGAGGTTCGGCTCTATCGCGACGGCGACGGCAGCGGTGATCTGAGCGCCGGCGACATGTTGATCGACACGGATACAACCGACGCCGATGGACTCTATAGCTTCGTCGATCTCGCCCCCGGCGACTACCTGGTGGCCTTGCCGGTCGGTAACTTCGACGGCGGTGTCTTGACCGGCTACCGTAGCAGCAGCGGCTCGACCGACGGGGCAAGCGGGCCGTTCGAAGGCGCGGCAACCCCCGATCCCGACAGCAACGTCGATAATGACGACAACGGCACTTCCGACAACAACAACTGGGTGGTCGCAGCGCCGATCACGCTGGTAAGCAACGATGAACCCGACAGCGCAACCGACGGCGACGACGGCAACGGGAACCAGACAGTGGACTTCGGCTTCTTCCTTCCTGCGTCGCTCGGTAACTATGTCTGGGAAGATCTGAACGGCAACGGCGTGCAAGACGGCGGCGAACCAGGCGTCGAGAATGTCGCTGTGACGCTCCACGATGCCGCCACCGATACCGTGATCGACAGCCAGAATACTGATGCGAACGGCGAGTACTACTTCGACGAACTGGCGCCCGGCAGCTACTACCTGGTGTTCAGCAACTTGCCGACGGATTACCGCTTCACCCGGCGCCTGACCGGCGACCCGGCACTGGACAGCGATCCCGATCGCGCCACCGGCCGGACGTTCAACACCGACTTGCAGAGCGGTGAAGATGACCCGACCTGGGATGCCGGTATCAATAAACTGGTCGGTCTCGGCGATTTCGTCTGGGAGGACTTGAACGGCAACGGCACGCAGGATTCCGGCGAACCGGGTGTCGAGAATGTCACTGTGACGCTCTACGATGCCGTTACCGATACTGTGATCGAAACCCAGATCACCGCTATCGACGGCTTCTACCAATTCGTGAACCTGCCGCCCGGCGATTACTACCTGGTGTTCAGCAATCTGCCGGCGGGCTACGAATTCACCCCTCAGGATCAGGGCGGCGACAACAATCTTGACAGCGACACCGATCCGGCAACCGGCCGTACCATCACGATCAGCATGATCAGCAACCAGGATGATCCAACCTGGGATAGCGGCTTGGTGCGCCGCGTTTCCGTCGGCGATATTGTCTGGGAGGATCTCAACGGCAACGGCATCCAGGATGGCGGCGAACCGGGGGTTGACGGCATCACTGTGACACTCATTCAACCCGGTGCCGACGGCCAGATCGGCACTGCCGATGATCTCACAATCGGCACCCAAACCACAGCCGGCGGCGGTTCGTACCGCTTCGATAATCTGTGGCCCGGCACGTACGCCGTCATCTTCAGCGACATCCCGGCCGGCTACAGCTTCACGCGGGATGATCGCGGCGCCGATGACATGCTCGACAGCGATGCCGATCGCAGCAATGGCGCAACCATTATCTTCGATCTCGTCAGCGGCGCCGACGACATGAGCCGCGACGCCGGCATCTATCTGCCCTCCAGTCTGGGCGATCTCGTCTGGAGCGATGCGAACCGCAATGGTGTGCAAGAACCGGGCGAACCGGGCGTACCGGGCGCAATCATCGATTTGATGCAAGGCGGCGTTGTAATCACCTCGACATTCAGCAATTTCAATGGGGAGTATCGCTTCGAAGATCTGCCGCAAGGCGACTATCAGGTGCGGATCATCCCGCCGCGAAGTTGGCGGATCAGCAGCCGAGACGCATTCGGCGATGATAGTGCCGACAGTGACATTGATCCGCTCAACGGCGAGACTGCGATGATCAGCCTGGGTTACGGTGAGGATAACCCAACGATCGATGCCGGCCTGTATCAACTCGCTACCGTCGGTAATACGGTCTGGTTCGACGAGAACAACAACGGCATCTTCGACAGCGGCGAAATCGGCGTCCCCAACGTAACAGTCCGCCTGTATAACAGTGCCGGGGTGTTGATCGCAACCGCTGTTACCGACGGCAATGGCTCGTTCGTCTTCAGCGACATCAATCCGGGCGATTACTACATCGAGTTCAGCGTGCCCGATGGCTATGTCGTCAGCCCGCAAGATCAAGGCGGCAACGACAGCACCGACAGTGATGCCGATCCGAATACCGGACGGACGGCGATCTTCAGCCTGAATGTCGGCGATATCGACCTGACCTGGTGGCTTGGGCTGAGCCGCCCGCCGACGGCGATCACGCTGCTCAGCTTCACGGGCGAGATGGCTGAGGGCGGAATGCACCTGCGCTGGATCACCGGTATGGAACTGAACTCCCTCGGTTTCGAGATCTATCGCAGCGCCGACGGCACCCGCGCAGGCGCTGAACGGATCACGTCGCAAATGATAGTGGCGCGCGGCAGTGCCGGCAGCGGCGCATCATACAGTTGGCTCGACAAGACGGCCCAGCCGGGAGTAGCATATCGTTACTGGCTGGTTGAGGTCGAACGCGGCGGTCTGCGGACGGAATACGAACTTGAAGCAGGCGCAACAACGCAGCAAACGTACCGGATTATGCTACCGCTGCTCTTCAGGTAAACACCATGGCGGCTCGCTGTTGCGGCTTTGCCGCAATAACCTGAGCCGCCACAGCCGGCGCCTCAGGCGAAGTACGTAGGAAGGACAGCGAATATTGCGTAGTTCTACGAAGTGACGCCGCAAAACCCAGGCGGTACACTGTAATAGATGGCCGGGCGGCTAGTGGTAACACCATCGACCGGCCAACAAAGCAAGCGTTACGGATGTAGATATTGAATGGGAGGGGCGGACCCGTTCAATGGAAGCACTCGTAACGCTTGCTTTGTTGTGGGTTACAGATCTGGTGTACAATCGCAGGCGCAAGACAATGTACACACGAAAGGACGACACAGCCCATGAAAGGCCTGGTGTTGAGCGGCGGTAAAGGCACGCGCCTGCGGCCGATTACCTATACAAGTGCGAAACAACTGGTGCCGGTGGGAAATAAGCCGGTACTGTTTCGGGTTATTGAAGCAATCCGCGATGCCGGGATCGATGAGATTGGAATCGTGATCGGCGATACCGGCACCGAAATTCGTTCCGCCGTCGGTAACGGCAAGCGTTGGGGCGTCCGGATCACCTACATCCAACAGGATGCGCCGCTCGGGTTGGCCCATGCTGTGAAGATCAGCCGGGATTTTTTGGGCGACGAGCGTTTCGTGATGTTTCTTGGCGACAATTGTATTCAGGGCGGGATCAGCACCCTGATCGAGCAGTTCGGCCGCAGCGATCACAATGCCCAGATTGTGTTGAAACGTGTCGCCGATCCACGCCAGTTCGGTGTCGCTATCCTCGACGAAGAAGGACGGATTGAACGGCTGGTCGAGAAACCGCGCGAACCACAGAGTGATCTGGCCCTGGTTGGGATTTATCTGTTCGACCGACATATTTTCGAGGCGGTACACGCGATTCAACCTTCGGCCCGCGGCGAACTTGAGATCACCGACGCGATCCAGTGGCTTGTCAGCAATAAATATCAGGTCTTTCCCTATATCCACGAGGGTTGGTGGATCGACACCGGGAAGAAGGATGATCTGCTGGAGGCGAACCGGCTTGTGCTCGAAGAGTTGGAGCCGCAGGTGCGTGGGTATGTCGATCGCGACTCGCAGTTGATCGGCAAGGTGATTGTGGAACCCGGCGCCGAGATTATCAACAGCACGATCCGTGGCCCGGCGATCATTGGTGAGCAGACCCGGATTCTTAATTCCTATGTCGGGCCGTTCACCTCGATCTATCACCACTGCTTGATTGAAGAGAGCGAGATCGAACATAGTATTGTGCTGGAGAATAGCACGGTGCGCGGGTTGCCGCATCGCCTGGAAGATAGTTTGATCGGGCGTAATGTTGAGGTTTCGCGCAGCCCGCTCAAGCCGAAGGCATATCGCCTGATGCTCGGCGACAACAGTTCCGTTGGGGTGTTGTAAGCCATGCACATTCTTTAGCTCGACGTAAGCACTCTGTAACATCCATTCGCTAAGGTATCCTCGTAGAAGTAGTAGTCGCTCATTACGCCGGCTCATATTGTCAAGAACCGAGAACTCGCAACAACCTTTCGCTATTCGAACGGTTCTGCATTTTCGGTTCTTGGTTCAGAGGATACCTATGATCAAGATCCCCTCTTCGGAAATTACTCCCGAACACCTTTTCAATAGTCGTCGCACGTTTCTGAAAGGCGCCGCCGCCCTCTCCGGCGCGGCATTACTGGCTGCCTGCGCTCCCGGCGGTGGGCAAGCAGCCACAACTCCGGCCGACATCATGCCGGCCGACGGTCTTACCGACGAGCTTGGTAATCCGGTCAACAGCTACGAAGATATCACCACCTACAACAACTACTACGAGTTCTCGACCGACAAGCAGAGCCCGGCGCGCCTGGCGCAGAATCTCGTTACTTCGCCCTGGGAAGTGGAGGTTGGCGGGCTTGTTAACAAGCCGCGCACCTTTGCGATGGAAGATCTGCTGACAATGTTCGATCAGGAGGAGCGCATCTACCGCCTGCGCTGCGTCGAAGCATGGTCGATGGTTATCCCCTGGCAGGGCTTCCCGCTCAACAAATTGCTGGCCGAGGTTGAACCAACGTCCGAGGCAAAGTTCGTGCGCTTCGAGACACTTTATGATCCGCAGCAGATGCCGGGGCAACGCGATTCGTATTTCCGCTGGCCGTATGTCGAAGGTCTGCGGATAGATGAAGCCATGCACGACCTGGCATTACTGGCGACGGGATTGTATGGTAAGGAGTTGACGCCGCAGAATGGTGCGCCGATCCGGCTGGCCGTGCCATGGAAGTATGGATTCAAGAGCATCAAATCGATCGTGAAGATCGAACTGGTGGATAAAATGCCGGTTTCACTCTGGATGGCGGCAGCGCCGATAGAATACGGCTTTTATGCCAATGTGAATCCGGCTGTCTCGCATCCGCGTTGGTCGCAGGCCAGCGAGCGCCGGATCGGCGAGTTGGGACGGCGCGATACCCTCATGTTCAACGGGTATGAGGAAGAGGTAGCGGCGCTGTATGCAGGGATGGATCTCAGTGCGCACTACTAAATTCGACCCGCGTGTGCTGCGTCATCTGGTGCATCCGTTGGCGCTGCTGCCGCTGGCTCTTTTGATATTCGATACGGCGATGGGGCGGCTAACCGCCAATCCGATTCAGGATTTCACCCTGCGCACCGGTGAGCCGGCGCTCATCCTGTTGATCCTGACCCTGGCATGTACGCCGCTATCGCTGTTATTCGGTTGGAAATGGGCGATTGGCTGGCGGCGATCATTGGGACTCTATAGCTTTCTCTACGTCTGCCTGCATTTACTGGTATTTGTCTTGCTCGACTACGGAGTTGATCTGGCATTGATCACGCAGGCAGTGGCGGAGAAACGCTATGTGCTGGCCGGGTTTGCGGGGTTCCTGCTGATGCTACCGCTAGCGGTAACATCGACCAAAGGTTGGCAACGCCGGCTTGGCCGCAACTGGCGGGTGTTGCACCGGCTCACCTATGGCGCGGCAATCCTTGGTGTGCTGCATTTTCTCTGGCTGGCGAAGGTGCCGCGTGAACCATTGATCTATGCAGCAATCCTGGGGGCGCTGCTCTTGACGCGAGTGCCGGCGATCCGGCGCTGGATTAGCGACCGTCGCCGGACACTCACGACCTACCGATCTCAATCCTGACCAGCACCGCTACTGCCGGCCTGTACGCTGGGGATCGCCGGAGCGTAACGCTAACCAGATCCCCAACCCAAAGCCGCCAATAATACTTAGCAATCCGAACATCGCCCCCGGACCATACACCACCGCCGCCGCCCGCATTGCACCGGCTAACAGCAGCGCGATGATCCAGCCACCGAAAAACAGGCGCTGCCGCATCTCCGGCCCGAACCACTCCGGACGCCCCTGACCGACCAGAAATCCGATTCCGCCCGCGATCACCAGCAAAAGAAGGTTCGTTATCAGCATCTGCATGCAACCATGATGACAGATGCGGGCTTGAAGCGCAACCATCATCGCTGCATGGGTACGTTCACGCTACCGATCGCCGCGATCCTCTTCTTGCAGCTACAATAACAAGTCAGTCATTGTTGAATGTGAACTTGAAGCAGCGCGTACGCAGGCAGATGGTATAATAAAGCCCCACGGTTAGCATGGTGCCGCCATACATTCAGGAGTACCGACATGGGTCGTAGCGTCGTTCGGAAATTACTGATCTGCCTTATTTTCGCGCTCGTTGCTATTCCGCTCACACCGACATCAGTTGCAGCGCAGTCACAACGGACAACGCTTACTTTTGAGGATGGGCAGGATGGCGCCGTGATCGGGGCAACTATTCCCGGAGTTCAGTTCACAAATACATCCGGTGCCGACTGGTTCTATGGCGATGTCCGTAGTGGGCGCTACAATGCCCCCTATCCGTTGAATTGCCCCGATTTCGGCGGCGTGTGCGCCTATGCCGTTGCGGGGTTCGGTTTTGCCTGGATGGGTGAAGCCGGCGGCACGGGCCGGATCGATTTTACCGCTGCAACGGCGACTTTCTTCGGCGCCGGTTTTTCGACCGCCGGAACGCTGACGGTGACGGCATATGCCGCCGACGACAGCGCGCTCGGGAGTGTGACAATCGCCCCTAATCTACGCACCGGTAGGCTCGACCGGGCTGAGATCACGACCAGCCTGCCGATCGCCTATGTGCTGATCAGCGGAACCGAGAATCGCTGGCTGATGGATGATATGGTTACCGATGCGACGGTGACGTTGCCGCCGCGCCCCGAACCGCCCGAGGAACCGCAGGAGATCGAAGCGGGCCGGGCGCCGGCACAGGTGACGGTTGGGGTTTCGCTGACGCCGAATATTGCCGTTGCCCCCGGTGAAATCGCGACGATTACGCTGGTTGTGGCCAACCGCGGCCGCGGGATCGCCAATGATGCGATCCTGACCTTGCCATTCGATCCGCTGGTGCTGTCGATCCTTAATGCCGAATTTAGCCGCGAAGGCGTATGGGTGAGTGAACTCGGCAGTGGGAAAATCAAGATCCGCACCGGCAAACTCTTCGCCGACGGCGATACGATCACGATTACGCTGCGGGTGCGGGTGCTGGTTGAAGCACCGATCGGCGTGCAATTGATCGGTCGCGTGCTCTGCGATTGGGACGATGAAGCCGATAACGGCGACGATGACCAGCGCTCGAATCTGCCGATCGCGGTTACCGGGCCGGTGAATATCAGCGCCGACACCTTGCCCCTGATTGTGGAGATCGACGCTGAGCAGGTGGCTTTCGGCAGCAGTGTTTTCGCGCCGAATGAACCGATCGGTGTTTGGTACGATCGCCCCGATGGTGTTTCGGTTGCAGTAGCGACGTTGCGCGCCGATGACGAGGGTATTTTGATCGCGGCAATCGATCTGGAAGATTTGGATGCCGGCGGCGGCGAGTATATTCTGGTTACCCAGGGGATCTGGTCGCAGGTGACACTCAGCGGGACATTTATTTTCGGCACGCCAACCGACTCGTAGCTGATGGTTGTGGCTGTTGGTTGTCAGTGAGATTGGCAACCAGCAGCCACAACGATTCTTTATGAACGAAACCGCATTTCTTGAGGCATTGCTACGCATTCCGTCGCTCTCAGGAGATGAGGCGGCGGCAGCCGAGTTTCTTGTGGCGCAGATGCGGAGTTTCGGCTGGGAGTCGTTTGTCGATCCGGCCGGTAATGCCGTCGCCCAGCTCGGCGATCACGGCCCGCAACTGGTGTTGCTCGGTCATATCGACACCGTAGCAGGCGAGGTGCCGGTTCGGATCGCGGATGGCCTGCTCTATGGCCGCGGGGCGGTCGATGCCAAAGGCCCGTTTGCAACCTTTATCTGGGCGGCGCGGCGCGTCCAGGAGGCGGGCCGGTTGCATTGCCGGCTTGTGTTGGTCGGCGCAACTGAAGAAGAAGCCGCCAGTTCGAAGGGCGCGCACTTCGCCCGCGATCGATATGCGCCCGATCTATGCGTGATCGGCGAACCAGGCGGCTGGGATCGGATCACACTCGGCTATAAGGGCCGCTTGCAGGTTCACTATCGCCACACTCAACCGTCAGCCCACAGCGCCGGTGAATTGCAGGCTGCGCCGCAGCAGATGGTCGCCTTCTGGCAGGCCGTCGAATCGTATTGCGCCGCCTACAATCAGGGCCGCAGCAAACTCTTCGAACAACTCATCCCCTCACTACGCCAGGTTGCCTCGGGCGGCGACGGCATGCAAGATTGGGCCGCAGCCACAATCGGCCTGCGGCTGCCGGAGCGGATCGACCCCGCCGATCTGGCCGCTACGCTGCGCGATCTGGCCGGCAGTGCCGAGGTGCAGTTCAGCGGTGCCTGTCCGGCCTTCCGCAGCCCACGAGCCACACCGCTCGCCAATGCGTTTGTGCGCGCGATCCGCAACCACGGCGGTAATCCTACCTTTCTGCACAAAACCGGCACCGCCGACATGAATGTGGTCGGCCCGGCCTGGAGATGTCCGATCGTGGCCTATGGCCCCGGCGACTCACGGCTCGATCATACGCCCGACGAACATATCGCGATCGCCGAATACTTACGCGCAATCGATGTTCTCGCCGATGTGATCGCGATGCATTGACGAACAACGTGCGCTGTGTTACCATCAGCGCAGTTACCTTTGATACAATTGAATAGATTTGTGGGTCAAACCCACCGACAGGGAGCCCCGAGGAAACAAGGGGTTTAATCTGGGGGAAGTCCGGTGCGAGACCGGCGCAGTCCACGCTACTGTAAAGGCAGATTGCCTGAGCCAGAATGCCCTTCCCTGTCTGATCGCTGCTCACGCCTGCGTTGGCACAGGGTGGGGGCATAGCTGACGCTTCTCAGTCTGCACTCTATGCACCCTCTCTTGCTCCGGCGGAGAGGTTTTTTTATTGCCCTATTTGAAGGAGTGTCCCATGCGTCGGATGCTGTCAATTCTGCTGGTCACTACCCTCGCTGTGATCGTCTGCATGCCCGTTGGCGGTTTTGCGCAGAATAATTCGGCGATTCAGGCCGGCCTGAACTGGATGCAGTCCAATCAGCAAGCTGACGGCGGATTTCCCGGTTTTGGGCCGGGCGATACCGCCGACGCGATTCAGGCGATTGTCGCCGCCGGTGAACCGTTGGATGATTTCGCTCAGGATGGCAATACATCGGTTGATTTCCTGGCGGCTCAGGCAAGTAGTTACGCCGGAACATCGGTCGGCGGGGCGGCGAAACTTGTGCTGGCAGCGATTGCCGCCGGCGCAGATCCGACCGCATTCGGCGGGGTTAATCTGCTTGAACTGCTCGGTCAGGCCTATGATCCGGCCAGCGGCCAGTATGGCCCCGATGTCTACGGCCATACCCTGGTAATGCTGGCGATTCGCAGCGTTGGCGCCAACCCGCCGCAGGATGCCGTCGCCCGCCTGATCGATCTCCAGCTTGAAGACGGCGGCTGGAGTTTCGACGGCACCGGCGAGACCGGCAGCGACACCAATACCACGGCGCTGGCGATCCAGGCTCTGACTGGTCAGCGACAGGCCGACGGCGCACGCGGGCAGGCGATCGCCTATCTGCAAAGCCAGCAAAATGACGATGGCGGCTTCCCCTACTCGCAGACATCGCAGTTCGGGAATGCGAGCGACGCCAACTCGACTGCGCTGGCGATCCAGGCCATTCGCGCCGCCGGGCAAGATCCGACCGCTAGGGCCTGGCAGCGCGACAACGGCGGCCCGGTCGATCTGCTGGCTTCGTTGCAGAATGACAGCGGCGCCTTCCGCTATCAGGAAGCGGCGCCCGACGATAATGCCCTGGCGACCTATCAGGCGCTCCCGGCCTTGTTGATCCAGCCCTTGCCGGTGCGCATCAACAGCGTGAGCGGGGCACAAGCGCTGGTTGCGCCGGGCGCCGCTGCTGATCCGGCTGCGCCCGCCTTACCCGCCACCGGCGCCGGCGATGATCCAACCATGTTCCTGGCATTTCTGGCCGGATTGGCCCTGCTGAGCGGTGTTGCCCTACGCCGAGTAGCCCGTTGAACCCGCTTCCGTTACCTTCATGGTTGCGCCGGCCAACCTGGTTGATTCTGGTGCTCACGGCACTGGTTCTCGCCACGCCTGCCGGCGCTCAGCAACCGCCCAATCGGGCCGGTCTGGTGATCCAGTACGACGACGGCCGGGTCGAGACGGCTTGTGTGCGCTTTCGTGAAGAGACGATCAGCAGCCTGGAATTGCTGGAGCGGGCCGAGGTTCCGGTGATCGCGCAGGGAAGTGCGATTGGTACGGCGGTGTGCAAAATCGGCGGCGACGGCTGCGATTATCCCGCTGAACAATGCTTCTGTGAGCGTGATGGGCCGCGCGCTGTGTATTGGGCATTCTACACCGGCGACGGCAGCACCTGGACGTATGCCGTTCGGAGTGCCGCCGGCGTTGACGTGCGCGACGGCGATCTGAACGGTTGGGCCTGGGGGTTAGGCGATTCGAGCGGCGGAGCACAGCCGCCGCTCTTGACGATCGACGAGATTTGTGTTGAACCGCCGGCAACTGCGTTGGCGCCCACCAACGTACCGGCAACCGGCACGAGCATAGCCCCGACCACGATCAGCGCCGCAGCCGCCACCACCGCCCCGCCAAGTCCAACCCCGGCATCTCCTGAAACCGAGCCGTCAGCGCAATGGCCGAGTTACCTCGGCTTCGCAGTCCTGGCGGCGATGTTGCTGATCGGCGGTGCAGTTGCTGCCCGGCGACGAGGATAAACGATGCGTACCAGTATCTGGCTCGTTCGCCACGCCCAGACGCAATTTAATCTGGAGCGGCGCTACCAGAGCAGCAGCGATAGCCCAATCACCGCGTACGGTGAACGGCAGATGGCGGCACTCGCCGCGCGCCTACGCCGTATTCCCTTCACGGAAGCGCTCATCAGCCCGACCGCCCGCACCCGTGCAGCAGCTGAAATGATCCTCGCCGGGCGCTCAGGAGTGAACATCCAGGTTGATCCGGCCTGGGCCGAGACCAATCACGGGCGCTGGGAAGGGTTGACTTACCGCGAGGTGATGGCGCGTTATGGCGATGAGGCCCGAGCACGTTGGACGAACGGGATCAATGGTCGGCCCCAGGGCGGCGAGAGCCTGGCCGATGTAGCGGCGCGGGTGGGCGCAGCCTGGAATCAGCTGCGGCGCGAACCGTTGGGCCGGCGTATGCTGATCGTCACCCACGCCACGCCCATCCAGTTGGTGATCTGCGCCTGCACCGGTATGCCGCCAAACGAGCACTGGCGCTGGCGGATCGATACGACCGGGATCACCAGCATCGATCTGTACGGCGCAGGGCCGATTATCCGCATGATCAACAACGTACCGCGCCTCGACGCAGCTACGGATAGCGAGTAGAACATATGCACGTTGTGGAAAACATGTGGAAAGCGGGGATGAATGTGAGATATCGCTTGCAAAACAGGCCGAATTGCTGGAGCAAAGGTAGGTATGGCGATGACTGATCCGCATTCCAACGGAACACCCGGCGGCAGTTGGTCGTTCACGGCGACCCTCCACGGCTTCGGCGAGGCGCTCCGCTTTCTGACGATCATCCCGCAACCATGGCTGCCGCCGATGAGTGAATGGGGCATGGTGCGCGCTATTCCGTTCTTTCCGGCAGCAGGGCTGATCATCGGCGCGTTGTTATTGCCGATCGGCTGGCTGGGCGGCGCGCTCTGGGGTGAGTTGGTGCGGGCGGTATTGCTGGTAACAGCCTGGGGAATTATCACCGGCGGCCTGCACCTGGACGGACTGAGCGACACATTTGACGCAGTGATGAGTTGGCGGCCGCGCGAACGCAAGCTGGAGATCATGAAAGACAGCCGGATCGGTGCGATGGGCAGCCTGGCACTGGTGGCGGTACTGTTGTTGAAGGTGGCGTTTCTGACCTCCGCCGGGGATCTCTGGTGGCAAGCGATCTTATTGGCGCCGCTGCTGGGGCGTTGGAGCGATTGCTACGGGATCTATTTCTACCCGCCGGCGCGGGAAGGCGGGTTGGGCCGCAGCTTTCACGATCAGGTGCAGCGACGGGATTTCTGGTTCGCGAGCGCCCTTACCCTGACGGCCGCAATCTTGATCGCGGGATTGAGCGGGCTGGCGGCGCTTCTACTCTGCTGGTCGGTTGCCTGGCTCCTGGCCCGCTGGTGGGTTCGCGATCTCGGCGGTCTGACCGGCGATACCTATGGCGCGCTCTGTGAGATCGGCGAGGTTGTGGTACTCGCGACGCTGACGGTAGCGCTATTTTGAATGCAGCATATGGAATACAGACAGTCCATATCATCCGGCGCTACCCCCAAAGTTGAAAGGCATGGCAGTCATTCTGCCTGCTGCCTTCTGCATTGACACTATGCACACATTTACCTGGCTGATCTGGCTTTTGGCGGCAGGCTGCGCAATCGGCCTCGCGCCGAATCCGCTTTACCTGATTCTGGCCCTGTTGGCGGCCTGGCAGGTATTTCAAGCTTGCCGCGATGACTCGCCGCTGGCACGCAGTTTCGGGCTGTTTCTGCGCTTTGGGGCAGTGATCTGTGCCGGGTATGTGTTGTTCAGCGTTGTTACGGTCGGTGGGGCGCGCGGGGCGCTGGTGGTGCTGGAATTGCCTGCGCTGCGCTTGCCGGATTGGCTCGGCGGAGTGGTGCTGGGCGGGCCGATCACCGTTGAGGCACTTGCCTATGGACTGACGCGCGGATTGGTGATCTGGGCTTTGATGGCGGTGTTCGGTGCGTTTAACGCCCTGGTTGATCATTACCGTTTGCTGCGACTGAGCCCGCGCTCGCTCTATCATGCCGGGTTGGCGATCACGATTGCGACCGCGTTTGTGCCGAGTTTGATCCGCGCGATCAGCGAGATTGCCGCCGCACAACGCGCCCGTGGTCACCGCTTCGGGAAGCCGTCGAGCTGGCTGGCATTGGTGGCGCCGCTGTTGGCCGGCAGCCTGGAAAAATCGCTCCAACTGGCCGAAGCCCTCGACGCGCGCGGCTATGGGCGCACCGTCAGTACGCCTCAATCACGGCTGGCGCCCCAACTGCTGACGCTCAGCGGCCTGCTGGCCCTTGCCGGCGGCCTGTTCGGCTGGTTCTACTACGGCCCGGAGGCACTCTGGCCGGCGGGCGGGCTTCTGGTCGGCGGGGTAGCCCTGGCCGGGTTGGGAATGTGGCTGATGGGACGGGCGGTGTCGCGCAGCAGTTATCGCCGTGAGCGCTGGCGCATGCGCGATAGCCTGGTGACAGTTGCAGCCCTGCTGAGCCTGGCGGTGCTGCTGGTGCTGCGTGTCGGCGGTGCGAGCGATATGGTCTACTACCCGTTCCCGCAACTGACTGCGCCGGGCTTCGATCTGCGGGCCGGGTTTGCTTTCTTGCTGCTGGCCGCCCCGGCCGTGCTGCGTGCGCCGGCCCGCCCCGACCGTCCCCATCGTCCGGTGGCGCGCCGGGCACCCCAAGGCCGCACAGAACCCCACGAGCATAAAGAGCCGTATTTTACGCCGAACGAAGCGTAGCCCAACCAAAGAATGCGGCATTCTGAATTTACGCTGGGCATGGCGTATACTGGTATCGACACGAGCTACGTCATAGCAGAGGTTTTGATGACTCAGTTAGCTGATAATTTTACCATTTTGGCACTCGAAACATCTTGCGATGAGACAGCCGCCGCAATTGTGCGCGGCGGGCGCGATATCCTGGCAAATGTCGTCGCATCGCAGATGGACATGCACGAGCGCTACGGCGGTGTGGTACCGGAAGTCGCCTCGCGCCAACATATTTTGAGCCTGTCGCCGGTGATCCAGGCCGCGCTCCAGACGCTGCCGGGGGGCTGGAATGATGTCGATGCCGTGGCTGCAACCCACGGGCCGGGCTTGAGCGGCGCGCTGCTTACCGGCTTGAATGCCGCCAAGGCGATCGCATGGCAACGTGGCTTGCCTTTCGTTGGCGTGAACCACCTGGAAGCCCATATCTACGCCAACTGGCTTAACGAACACCCGAGCAGCGACGGTTCCCACGAGTCGCCGACGTTTCCGCTGGTGGCGCTGGTTGTAAGCGGCGGCCATACGCTGCTCGCGTTGCTGCGTAACCATGGCGAGTACGAACTGCTCGGCCAGACCCGTGATGACGCGGTGGGCGAGGCGTTCGACAAAGTTGCCCGCATTCTCGGCCTTGGCTATCCCGGCGGCCCCGCCATTCAGCAGGCCGCGCAGGGCGGCGCGGGCGGAAGTTCGTTGCCGCGGGCCTGGCTGCGCGATAGCTTTGATTTTTCGTTTAGCGGTTTGAAAACAGCGGTGCTGCACAAAGCCCAGGAGCGCCAGGAACGCTCGGCAACCCTGGCGCCGTCGCGGGGGGAACGTATCCAGCGCGGCAAGGCGGCAAAAGCAACTCCACCGGCACAGACACCGGCGCTCGACGATGCATTTGTGCGCCAGACGGCCTTCGCATTTCAGGAATCGGTGGTTGATGTGCTTTGCACAAAAACGGTAGATGCGGCACAGCGCTACGGCGCAAGCGCGATTCTGCTGGCCGGCGGCGTGGCGGCAAATACCCGTCTGCGTGAGGAACTGGTGCGGCGGGCCAGGGTTCCGGTGCGCTTTCCATCATTGGCGCTCTGCACCGATAATGCGGCGATGGTGGCGGCGGCGGCATACTACCGCTTCGAAACCGGTGTCCAGAGTAGTTGGGATCTTGA
Source organism: Oscillochloris sp. (assembly GCA_012032775.1). Taxonomy (GTDB): domain Bacteria; phylum Chloroflexota; class Chloroflexia; order Chloroflexales; family Chloroflexaceae; genus JAAUQO01. The sequence continues at coordinate 27,328 of JAAUQO010000044.1, forward strand.
TGTGACGCCGAATCTGCGTTTGGGGATGTAAGGCTGTGGTCGGTTCCGGCAACGCTGCCGAAACCGACCGGACACTGGCGACTAGTACCGGTCGGCCTCCGTCCGTCGAGGGTTTGTAACGGCCTTTAGGCCGTCACAGTGCGATGTGCGCCGGAGACGTACGTACGCTTGAGCGTACTAGCGAACCACAAAGTTGGCCGATGCTTGCAGGCCGCTCCAACTCCTGCGCGCAACCATCGTGTATGTACCTGCCGGAAGGCCGCTGGTACTAAATTGCGCACTGATTGCGCCCGCCTCGTTCGCCGGCATAAAGGGTTGTTGCTGCAAGACGCCCGTAGAAACACGAGATTTTGCGTCTCTACGGGCATCGCTACGAGCGCGGAGGTTACCGCACCACTGCCGGAGCGTAATCAACCCGCGGGTGGTAGATACTCTGGAGGTTATTCACAAAGGTCTGGCGGATCATCAACAGTTCGCGCATAGTCAGCGGCGCCTCATCGAGTTCGCCTTCGCGCACTCGGGCGTCGATAATCGATTGCACCAGATCGTCCAGCACCTTGGCGGCGGCATTCCCGCCATCACCATTGTCGCTGTTGTGTGCGGGCAGCAGTTTTCCATTCTGAGCCTTGGAGCGCACCGTCGCCTCGACCGAATCGGCGAGCATAAGAACGGCTTGCTCACGGGTACGCGGCTTGGGGCCGGGGTAACGGAAACTGTTCACATCGACGGTATCTTCCTGTTGCAGCGCCAACTGATAGAAGTGCTTGATCAGGCCGGTGCCATGATGGGTAGCGATGAAATCGACGATCTGCTCCGGCAAACCCTCAGCGCGAGCCATCTTCACGCCTTCGCGCACATGATCGACAATAATCTGGGCGCTGGTAGTCGGATCAAGCTCGTTATGGACATTCTCACGGCCCATCTGGTTATCGGTAAAAAAGTAGGGCCGGATTGTCTTACCGATATCGTGATAATAGGCGGCGACCCGCAGCAGCAAGGCATCGGCGCCGATCGCTTCTGCGGCCGCTTCGGCCAGATTCCCAACGGCGACACTGTGATAGTACGTGCCGGGCGCCTCGCGGATCAGCTTGCGCAGCAGTGGGCGCGACGGATGGGCCAACTCCATTAGTTGGAGCGGCGTCACCTGCCCGGCCACCCGACTGACGACATTGAACACGCCGAGGGCCAGGATCGACGAGAGCGCGCCGTTCATGGCGGCAAAAAGCGCCATCGGCAGCAATTGCGCCAACAGATCGCTGCTACGGCCATCGGATTGGGCGATCAACCAGAAGCCGAATTCGCTCAGCAACACGGCCACGAACACCCCGGCGCCTGCGGTTACAAACGTCAGCAAGCGATCGGCGCTACGGGCCAGCAGCACGGCAACGACACAACTCGTGAGCAGCGTCATCGCCAGGGCAAGGGTATTATCTTCCATCACCCCGATCGTGACACTCAGCAGCACCGCCGCCGCCAAACCAAGCCGCCCGTTGAACACCACACTCAACACAATAGCAATCGTCGCCAACGGATAGAAGAAGGGCCAGGTATCGGCGACCGGCAACATCAGGCGTGCGCCGATCAGCGCCGTCAACATCAACGAGATCACCACCAGCAGTGAACGCGGGCGGTGGGCCAACTCGTGCTGGAAGGCGATCACATAACCCATGAAGCCAACCGACAGAATCAGCGCCAGCAAACCATGACCGGCGATTCCGCTCCAACTCAGGGGCCGCGGCATAGCACCGGTTTGCTGAAGTTTCTCAATCGTCTCGGGCCGCACAATCTCGCCGACGCGCACGATCGTCTCACCGGCCAGCACCTGCACTTGTTGCGGCGGCACCAGATTGCGGGCCGCCTCGCGGCGCTCGGCGGTTGCCTGCTCGTCGAGGGTACGATTGATGCGCAGGAATGACTCGACGAAAAAATGCGCCAGATTACGCTGGGTCGGCGAAAGGGCCGTGGTCGCCAACCAATACCCCAACCAGCGCTCGCGCAACTGGATCAAGGCACGCTCATCAAGGGCATCGTAGCGCTCAATCGCCCGATCATAAAGCAGCAGCGTCTGAGCGCGCAACGCCTCCCAACTGGCCTGATCGAGGGTCAGGATCAGATCGGCGCGCTCGACCGAGATCTCCAGCGTAGCGTTGGGCAGCGCCGCCAGACGAGTCAGTTTCTCCGCACGGCTAAGGGTCGGATCATCGCGAACGCTGCTGATCGTATCAAGCAGCGACACAAGCGCCCGACGCTGCTCGATCGGAATTGCCGGATCGTAAATATACTGAAGATTATCAGGATTATTTTCCGCTTGCGCCTGAAGCTGAGCCGTCTGCACTTCGCTTATGTAGACAACATCTTCAGGTGCCCAGATGCTTACCGGGCTGGGTTGGCCTACCTCAAGCTCACCATACTCACCGGGCAAACTGAGCGTCAGTACCGCCCAGATCCCGACCATCAGCAGCAACCCCTCCAGGCCGATAGCTGTGCGTACCCGTTCGGAAAGCGCCGGCAGCAAGCGGAGTGTGCGCGGATATGGAAGGCTAGCAGACCAGCGGCGACGAGAAATATTCATTGTCACCCCGGACACGACGGCCGTTCAGCCAATCGTGATCGTATGAGTCGATCAAGCGCCGGCAAGCAACTCCCGTGCCACCTGACTCAGCACCCGATTTTCGGCGCGGCCCTTGTAACGCTCAAGCAACACCGGCATCAGCTTGCCCATCGACGCCGCACCACTGAGCCCGAGTTCGGCGATCAGGGCGGCGATCTGCGGGCGCACCTCGTCGGCGCCGAGCATCTCCGGCAGATAGGCGGAAAGCACCGCGATCTCAGCCTCTTCCTGCGCCGCCAACTCCTCACGGCCACCCTTACGATACATCTCAACCGACTCGTAGCGCCGCTTGATCTCGCGGGCGATCACAGCCTGTTGTGCTTCAGGATCGAGCGGCGTATGCCCATCGGCCGAGATCGCAGCGATCGCCGCCTCACGGCCGGCGGGATCATCGGCATACTGCTGCTCGGCGGCGCGCACTGCGGCATCATACTGCTGCTTTGCGACCTCAAGTTGCGCATTTTGCAGCGCCGCCCGTGCGCCACGAATCGTCTCAAGCCGGCGCTTATCACCGGCGCGCATGGCCTCTTTGAGATCGGCGGTCAGCCGCTCCTGAATCGTTTCCATGTTGAAAACTCCATCTTGGGTGCGCGGTGGATCGCGCAGCAGGAAGGCTACAACGTGCTGTTCGTTGGTTATAATTCGACGCGACGGGGGAAGACGCGTTGCTTTTCAGCACTGATGATCGCGCGGACCTGACCGACCGCCTCGTCGAGGCGTGATTCGTGGTTGATCACCACATAGTCGAAATTGCGTACTGCTTCGAGTTCGGCTGCGGCAACCGCCATCCGGCGTTCGATCTCGTCGTTGTTTTCGGTGCGCCGGAGGGTCAGCCGGTGGTGCAACTCCGTCAGCGAGGCCGGCGCAAGAAAAATAAATAGAGCCTCAGGCGCGATCCGGCGAATCGTGGCGGCGCCATCGACATTAATACGCAAAATCACATCGCGCCCGCTTTCCATCGCACGGCGCACTTCCCACTTCGGAATACCTTTATACTGGCCGTACACTTCCGCCCATTCCAACAACTCATCGTTGGCGATCATCGCCTCGAAGCGTTCCTTACTCACGAAGTGATAATCGAAACCGTCGATCTCGCCCGGTCGCATCGGCCGGCTGTTCGCCGTGACGACGAAATGGAACGGAAAACCCAGTTCACGCATCCGCATCAAAACCGAATCTTTGCCGACGCCGGAAGGTCCGGAGATCACCACAAGCAACGGCAGTGCCGTCTGACCGGAAAGCATTGGATTGAGCGCAGGCGTGCTCATCGCTACTGTGGTATCCTATTGGCGACCTGCGCCGTGTCCGGCGCTCAATCACCATAATCACTGTATGTACTTTGATGCCCTGACCCTAACCGCCGTCGCCGATGAGTTACGGGAAACGATTATCGGCGGACGAATCCAACGTGTGTTGCTCACCGGGCCACTCAGCATCGGGCTGGAGATCTATGCCCAACGCCGGCGCTATCAACTGCTCGCCTCGGCGCATCCGCAACTTGCCCGAGTCCATCTTACTACAAACAGGCTCTCACGCGGCGTCGAACAGGAAACTCCGCTCTTGCTGCTGCTCCGTAAATACGTCCTGGGCGGACGGATAACGGCAATTGAACAGCCACAGCTTGAACGAGTCTTGATGGTTAGTATAGTCAAACCCCCGCCCATGCGCAACCAGAATATCCCGCATGCAGCAGCCGAGGTTTCCGATGAGTCATCGGACGAGGTAGCGGACGAGGCCGAAGATGCCGAAACCGACGATCCGCTGGCGGCGCTGGCGCGATTGATGGCGCTGGAAAACGTATTGCGCTGCGATCTGGTGATTGAACCGCAAGATCGGCGCAGCAATATTATCCTCGTCGATGACGATAATTTTATCCTTGAAAGTGTTAAACGCGTGACGCCGCGCATGAGCAGTCGGGTGGTGATGCCGCGCCGGGTGTTCGAGTTGCCGCCGCCGCCGGAGAAGCGCGACCCAACCAAAGCCACGGCCGAGGGGATTACGTCACTCGCCGCCGGCAGTCAACGCGATCTGGCCCGCGCACTTGTTGCGACCTACCGGGGTGTCTCGCCGCAAGTGGCCCGCGAGGTAGTGTTTCGGGCGGTTGGGCGCACAGATATCCGGCTTGATCAGGCGATCCCGGCCTACACGGTTGCGGCGCGGCTGCGCGAACTGTTCACGGCGCCCCAGGAGCCAAGCCTGGTGCCCGGCCCGAACGGCCCATCAGCCTTTGCGCCATACCGCATCACGCACCTGCCGGAGAGCGCCGGATGCAGCAGCATGAGCACGGCGCTGGATGCATATTTCGCCACCCGCGAAACGCTCAGTAGTCACCGCCAGCGCCGCGATGCACTCAAGCAATCGTTGGATGCGGCTCGCGAACGACTGGTTCGCCGGCGTGAACAGATCGCTGCCGAATTGGTACGCGCCGGCGAATTGGAAACATTGCGTTGGGAGGGCGAGATGATCTTCGCCTTTATGCACGAGTTGCAGCCCGGCGCAACCACACTCAGCGTCGAGAACCGCACAATCAAGCTTGATCCCGGCCGAAGTCCGGTTGATCAGGCTCAGGAACGCTTTAAAGCCTACGACAAGGCAAAAAGTGCCCTGGCCGGCTTGCCGGAACGGGCGGCAGCGGCGGCGACACAAGTGCGCGGCGTCGAAGAATTGACGGCGCTGCTGGAACTAAGCGACGATTTCGAGCAGATCGAGCAGATCGCGCAGGAGGCCGAAGAGCTGGGCTATCTGCGTGAACATCCCGACCCGGTGACGGCACGCAGACGCCGTAAACCGGCCAAAGCCCGCCCACTCCATCTGCAATCGGCCGATGGCCTGGATATCTATGTCGGTCGTAGTGCACGCCAGAATGAAGAAGTGACATTTAAGATCGGCCGACGCGACGACCTGTGGGTGCATGTGCGGACGATTCACGGCAGCCATGTGATTTTGCGTAGCGGTGGGCGAGACATTCCCGAGGCGAGTTTGCAGCAAGCGGCCGGATTGGCGGCCTACTTCAGCCAGGCTCGCGCCGACGCGGCGGTGGAAGTGGATATCTGCCGGCGGGCGCTGGTGCGCAAAATCCCCGGCGGCCCGGTCGGATTGGTAACCTATCGCGCCGAACAAACATTGCGCGTGGCGCCGCTTGAACCCTGGAATGCGTAAGCGGGCAAAAGCAACGGGCGCTGAGCCGATCGCTCAACGCCCGTCGCAAACAATAACAACCTGAGAAACAAGTGCATCAGTCCAACTGCATTCGATTGTACAACGAACCGGACGTTCGATTGAACAACAAACGCGGCGATTTACGGAAGGCGCTGGATAATCTGGTTGTACCACACCTCACTGATCGTCTGGCCGCTAACCGTGAGGATCCCGACGCATACCACCATAATCAACACTAAGATCAGGCCGTACTCGACCAGACCCTGACCGGCGACTCGATTGGACACCTGCAGAGCGCATTGTTGTGCCTTCAACCAAGCGACAGCAGTAGCATGGAGTAAAAGCATAGCGAACTGCCGCATGTCGTCTCTCCTTTCATGATATGAACCATTGATGTTGCGGTTCAACACCTATGTTTTACTATACAATCCACAACTAGCCGGAGATATAGTACGCCGGTACTTGTGGCTCTTACCACAGATCGTAGCCTGTACACAGGAGAGGAGTATAAGGATGTTTCGTCGCCAAAAAGCCGCAACGCCGCCACCTGAACCCGAATCGACCTTCCGGCGCCAGATGAACAATATTGTCGAAACCCAGTTGACGCGGTTTCCGTTCCTGGTGCAGATGCGCGCGCTCTGGCGGCAACTCCAGGACGAGCGCGAATCCTGGCCGATTTTGTTGCCGGTTCTGCTGATTCTCTTTATTGGCTTCTATCGCAGCGAACGGGCGAAGGTGCGGGCGCTGATTCGCGATATTCAAGATTGAGGAGATTCCGGCTGGAATTTGTTAGTTAAGCCGACAGATTCCAGCCGGGATGTTTTAGCACACCGGCGAAAAGCTGAAGCCACGGGCGCTCGGATCTTCCGCTTTTGCATCACGGACATACAGGCGCCTTGTCTGGATGATGAGCGCTGACACAATCGGTACCCCGTTACCTAATTATCCGGCTGTACCCTGTGGCCTAGACATGGGGCAGTCGCATCTCCAGGCGAAATCCGCCCTGCGGCAGTGGGCCGGCATCCACCGTGCCGCCCAGGCGCTCAGCCCGTTCACGCAAACCGGCAAGGCCGAAACCGCCCGAACCGTCGGGCGCGTCTGTGGTTGAGCCGTCGTTTTGAACCCGGAGCGTAACACCGCTGGAATGAAAGGTAAGCACCACCTGAACCATCGATGCGACGGCGTGTTTTTGTGCGTTGGTCAGCCCTTCCTGAGCGGCACGAAAAAGTGACATCGCGGCGGCAGGGCTGAGATCGAAAGATTCACCGTGCTGGGTAAAAGAAGCCTGAAGCGGTGAAGCCCGGTCGAAGTCGGATACCAATGCGCTAATCGCTTCATGGAGTGAGCGGTTATCGAGCGGGCTGCGCCGCAGGGCGGCAACACTGCGCCGCACTTCATCAAGCGCTGCCTGGGCCTCGCGACGACAAAGTGCGATGGTATCTTGAGCGCGTTGCGGATCGCGATCGACCAGGCGAACGGCGGCCTGAAGTTGCACATTCAGCACAGTCAGATGATGGCCGAGACCGTCGTGGATGTCGTGGGCAAGGCGCACCCGTTCTTCAGCGGCGGCCAATTCGCGCTCGCGCTCGGCGGCCGCTGCGAGGGCCGCATTTGCGGCGCGCAACTCATCGGCCAGCGCCTGAGCACGAGCGGTTTGGCCTTGGAAGAGCAACACCACCCACGACGTAACCAGGGTAAAGACCATGCCGAGGCTGATCGAGGCCAGATTTTCGAGCGCGCCACTCCAACTATTGTCGCGCAGAAGCAAAATCGTGAACCAGCCTGATGTCAGCACAGCGGCATACACTAACCCGCGGCGCCAGCCGAATGTGACAAGACCTTCGGCACTCAGCATGAAGAGGATGAACGGCAAGCCGCTAAACGCACCAGGTACGCCCAATCCAAGATAATTGACCAGCCAGAAGAGCAGGCTGTTCACAACCAGATGCAGCAGATCGGCCCGTTGTACCCCCAGGCGAGTTTGCAGATCAAGCCAGAACACATGCAGCACCAACATGGTCGATAAACCGAGGATTGTGCCGTAATAGCGCAGCGGCGCAATTCCCTGGCCGTTCAACACAAACACAATCAGTGCGCTTAACAAGAGCACATTAGACGCGATCATGAGTGCGCCGTCATTACCGGGAATCAACCGGCGTCGCCAGGTGCTGTGCGATTCGTCCGGCAGATCCGATCGCACTTCAAGCGGTTGTTCTTTTATCTGAGTCATACGCATTATTGTACATGGCATTGGTAGGTTTTGTGCGCTGCGTGAGCCAACCGTCATAGCGCCCTACCAGAACCGAGAACCGAGAACCGAGAACCGAGAACCCAGAACCGACGAACCGA
>JAAUQO010000309.1 GCA_012032775.1 Oscillochloris sp.
GATCGCGACTGCCGGCAGAAGCAACTGACCACGACTGATCAGCACCGCCGCCAGGGCGCCCTCGCAGGCTACCAGCAGCACCTCAAGCAGCATAATCCGGCTCAGCACAATGGTGAGGGCTTGGGTTTCCGGGGCGAGGCCGGGCGCGAGGATCAGGCTGACGAATACCGGTGCGAATAGGGCGGCCAGCAGAGCGAGCGGGATCAGCCCGGCCAGCAACGTACCCAGGGCCAGGTTGAGCAAGCGATGGGCGGCCTGTTCACCGTCGCGGGCCGCGACCCGCAGCAGCATCGGCACAAGCGCATTGGTTAAGGTGCCGCCGGCGATCAGGGCGCCGATCGTCTCAGGCAGACGAAAGGCGGCATAGTAGGCGGCGGCCTCCTCACTCAGGCCGAATTGCGCATTGAAGAGGATCTGGCGCAACACCCCCAGGACAGCCGAGGCGAGGAAAGCCGCGGCATAAAGCGCAGCGCCGTCGGCGATCCCGAACACCAGCAACGGCCGGTCGGCGGGTGCGGTACGCTGCAGGCGCACAAAAACGGCGAACAGGGCGACAATATGGCGCCTGATACGTGCGACGAACGGCATAAAAAGCGCGGGTACTCCGTACGCACAAACGAAAGCGGGGCGGTGTAGCCGCCCCGCGATCCTCCGCCGGAGGCGAAGCTAGAAGATCAGACCGCCATCGACCGAGATCACCGTTGCCGTGATAAAGGTCGCCTCGTCGGAAGCCAGGAAGAGGTAGGCATTCGCAATATCTTCCGGCGTACCGAGGCGGCGCATTGGCGTGCGTTCGCGGAACGAATCGAGCACTTTGTCGGGAACCGATGCGATCATATCGGTCTGGATGAAACCGGGTGCGATCGCATTGACCCGAATGCCGCTCGGCCCAAGCTCACGGGCCCAGGTCTTGGTCATCCCGATAACGCCGGACTTCGCGGCGACATAGTTGGTCTGGCCGAAGTTGCCATAAAGACCGACGACCGATGCGGCATTAAGGATCGCGCCGGTGCCCTGAGCGATCATAATCGGGGCAACGGCCTTCGAACAAAGCCAGACACCCTTGAGATTGACATTAATCACCGCATCGAACTGATCTTCGCTCATCTTCTGCATACGTGAGTCGCGGGTGATGCCGGCATTGTTCACCAGTGCATCGATCCGGCCACCCCACTCGTGCGCCGTACGCACGGCAGCTTCAACCGACTCGGCGCTTCCGACATTGAGATAAACGGCTTTGGCCTGACCATCGGCCTGCGTGATCTCATCAACCGCCGCGTTGGCGGCAGTCATGTTCACATCAGCGATCACGACTTTCGCGCCCTCGCGGGCAAACGTCATCGCCGTGATCTTGCCGATACCCTGGCCACCGCCGGTGATCAGCGCAACTTTATTTTGAAGACGCATAGTAGATAGTGCTCCTTGAAAGGCGGTGCAAGCCGCCTCGTAGGTGCAGGACGGATCACACCGTCCCACAAGTGGATCGGCCGGTATCGTCGCTGACGACTACAAGTAGAACGCCGGGGGCACGGCCACCGCGCCCCCTGGGGAATGATTACTGGCTGCGCTTGGCCAGCCAGGCCTCGATCTGCGGCCAGACTCGTTTGCTGGCACCGCTACCGACCATCATACCGATATGACCGCCGCGCATCTCCAACAGCAGCTTATCCTTACTGCCGATCTTATCCATCGCAGCGGTCGATTGGCAGGTAGGAACAATGTGATCCTTGTCGGCGATGACGCTCAGGAAGCTGCATGCGATATTCTTCATATCGACCGTGCGGCCTTCCATTTTGAGCGTACCTTCCTATCAAGCGATTCTCGCGGAAGAACTCAATCACCCATTGACGGAAGGCGGCGCCGGGGAAATCGACATTGTCGGTCACCCAGGTATTCATCGCCAGCCAGGATGCAACCACCTTCGGATTGTCGAGATTGTCCCAGAGTTTCAGGTATGTGCCGACATAGTTCTCGACCGGCTTGAGCATCTTGTTGCCGTACTCGATCACCGCCGAAGGCACATTCCCCGACTGGCGCACCAACTCATCGACGTTGTAGTACTCGGTGTTGAGCCAGCGGCTGAACTGACCCGACTCCTTGTCGGAGAAATCGAGCGGCGCCGTGAGCAACACCAGATTGCGAATACCGTCGTCGGGGCGCATTGCGGCGTAGAGTGTCGTGATCGTCGCGCCAATGCACCAGCCGAGCAGGCTGAACTCGCGCTTGCCGGTGTGGCGCTGCATCGCCCGCACCACCCGCGGCAAATACTCCAACGAATAAGTCTCGAAGTCGTTCTTCGCATCTTCGAGTCCAGGCCGTCCCCAATCGACCAGATAGACATCGTAGCCCTGCTTGAGCAGAAACTCGACGAAGCTGTTTCCGGGCGTAAGATCGAAGATATCGGGGCGATTGATCAACGCGAAGACCAACAACAGCGGAACCGCCTTACGCTGTTCCGGCGGCACAATCGGATAGTAGTGGTACAGCGTGGTCTTGTTCAGGCCCCAGATCTTCTTCTTCGGTGTCTGACCGATCTGCACGATCTCGCGATTAGCAGCGATGCGGGCTGCCATATCGCCGCTGCGGATCGTGCGTTCAAACTCTTCGGCGAGCCGTTGCGCAACTCGCTCGGGGGTGAACGAGCTAATATCAGGTGTTGTCATAATTTCTAACCCTTATGCGTATGCACAGCTACAGCGCCGGACACGATCAGCTTTCGTCGGTAGATTTGCGTGTCCGCCGCGCGCGATTCGGCTTCGCTTCCTCGGCTTCATTGTCGGTGTTTTCAGCGGCAAGGGACTGCACGGCAGCCATGATGCCGTTGAGTTGAGCCTGCAACCCGGCGATCACTTTGTTGTCGGCGCCAACCGGCGTAGATACACCCTGCACAGCGGCGAAAATGTCATCAAGCTGCGCCTGCATATCGTCCAGCCGCATTTCGATGTTGGTCATGCGATCCGCCAGACTGACGACTTCCTGGCGCGAGGGCATATTGACCTGTGCCAGGTAGCGTTCCATGTACTGCTGCACGACCTGCTGCATTGGCGCCGAGGTGGCGAGCATGGTGTCGAGTTGCAGTCCGATGGCTTTGGCGAAGGCTTCGGTGTTGGTGAAGCCGGACATTCCCTTAGCCCATGCATCCAGGTTGGCGTCACGAACGGCGCGCCATGTGCCGATCGGATCCAACGGATCAAAAGCATCGTTCGAATTCTGGGTCATCGCGGTCTCCTTTGACGCGCGCCGGAAGGGGGCACGCTTGTACTCGCGTTATGTCCGTAAGGTACCACCAGTAGTTACACGAAAGTTACATGGCATTGCCTTCAGTCTTGCGGCTGAGCAGGCCGTGCAATGGCTGTGGTATACTACCGCAAATATTTAGATGATTGGCTAAATCTCTATGGAAAGCAGCCTCAGTAAAACCATGCAAGCCCTATCCGACCCGACGCGGCGAGCGATCCTGGAGATGTTGAACGACGGCGATAAGAGCGCGGGCGAACTCGCGGCCCATTTTCACATCTCGGCGCCGAGTGTCTCGCATCATCTGGGGGTGTTACGCGGCGCCGGGCTTGTGTTGGCGCAACGAAACGGCCAGCAGATTATTTATCGCTTGAATGTGACGGTGGTGCATGAGATGCTTCAGCAATTGATGGGATTATTTCGCGTCGGCGCGGGGCGGCGCGATCTGTTGAAGCAGGACGAAGGGGCGTAAATCGCGTGCTGCATCGGCAGCGGTTGGCGAAAGGGTAAATGGTTGTGGTTGAGCGACAAAACGTTGATTGGCTGGGTGTCGGCAGCTATGTGGCGCTGGCGTTCGGTCTGGCATGGTTGGTTGCTGCGCCGCTCTGGCTTAGCGGCGAGGGTTTACGGCACGGATTGGCGCTGCCGATCATCACTGGCATGATGTTCACGCCGGCGCTCGCAACCCTGATTGTGACGACATTGATCCGCCGGCCGACCGAGGGGATTCGCAGCGCCACCGGGCTGCGGTTGGGTAAAGGCCGGCGCTGGGGTTGGTACTGGCTGTTGGCCTGGACGGTGCCGGCGCTGCTGGTGCTGGCGGCGCCGTTTGTCGGCGCGGCCTTCGGACTCTACCCGCTTGATCTGAGTTTTTCGGGGCTGCGAGCCGGTTTGGAGCAGGCCGGCGCAAGTGCCGTGCTGGAGCAGATGCCGCTGCCGGCGTTGGTGGCGATCCAGTTGTTGACGGGGCTACTGATTGCGCCGCTGCTCAACGCCATTCCGACCTTTGGTGAGGAGTGGGGCTGGCGCGGCTATTTGCTGCCGCAATTACTGCCGCTCGGCCAGTGGCCGGCGCTGATCATCAGTGGTGTGATCTGGGGTTTGTGGCATGCGCCGGTGATTCTGCTCGGGTACAACTATCCGCTGCATCCGCAGCTCGGTGTGCTGATCATGACCGGGATGACCGTGGTGCTCGGCGTTTTGTTCGGCTGGACGCGCCTGGCGACGGGGAGTGTCTGGCCGGCGGTGATCGCCCATGGTGCCTTGAACGGCATGGCCGGCGCGATCGCGCTGTTCGCCGATGTGCATGGCTCCTTCGACACCGCCCTGGTCGGGATCACCGGCGTTAGCGGCTGGATCTTGCCGATCGCCGTGATTGTGTTGCTGATTGTGATCGGCCGGTTGCCGGTGCGCGACGCGCCCGACGCGAAAGCTGCCGAAGTTCGCATGCAGAATGAGGAAGTAGCGGCGTGATCCATGGATGTTCGTATGCAGCAAAACTGCCCACGAACATCCCCATCCCTACGTAATCGGCACGCGGTGTTCAAAGTGGCGGCTGATCAAGGCGATCACCCGGTCGGCGGTCTCTTCAATCGGCCGGTTGGTGACATTGATCACCGCGAAATTCCCCTGGCGGAACACCCGCCGCGCCGCCGCGTTCTCTTCTTCTAGGTGATCTGGGTTAACATAACTATGGCCCATACGCCCGCCGAAGGCCTGTTGGCGCCAGTGGCGATGTTGGGCCAGAATATCGATATCGATCGTCAGGCCAACGACGCGGTGGCGATCGATCTGAAACAACTCCTCCGGCGGCGGCACGCCCGGCACCAGCGGCACATTCGCCACTCGCCACCCCAGCACGGAAAGATAAATACTCAGTGGCGTCTTACCCACTCGCGAGACGCCGGTAAGCACAACTTCGGCCTCGTGCAATTCGTGGGGATTGCGGCCGTCGTCGTGATCGACGGTATACTCAATTGCCTTGATCCGTTCCAGGTAGGCTTCGTGGCGGCCCTGATAAAGGCCCGGTTGGCCGAGCGGTGCGCGCCCGATCTGGTTCGCAAGCTGTTCTAACGGCTCGCCGATAGTGTCTATGGTGGTGATCCGACGTTCGGCGGCGCCTGCTTCCAGGCCGGCGCGCAGTTTCGGATCGACCATGGTATGAATAATCATACCCTTCCGTTCGGCCACCTGGTCGAGTACTTCCGGCAATTGCTCCTCGGTGCTTACCTGTGGGATCACGGTTACCACCGGGCTACAACCGGGAAATTGTGATAATGCAACCCGCGCAACATGCTTACCGAAGGGCGCCGGCGCGCCGGACACAATAAAGACATTGGGACAAGAGTTCATTTCTTCATTGCTCATTGAGACACTCC
>JAAUQO010000045.1 GCA_012032775.1 Oscillochloris sp.
GTTAATACGACCGTGTGTACGAGCTGCGGTTTCAATTTTGTAACCCGACGGCAGCACGAATGCCGTTCGGCGCATTCATCGCATTCATGGCGCCCGACACATCGGCAACAGTTATAACGAGTCCTCGCCGGGTTGTGCCGGCGGTTCTACGCCCGTTTCGGCGGTTCCTGGTTCTGGGTTCTCGGTTCTGGCAGGATTGCTATAGTATGGCCGGGCCTCGGTACCAACGCACTATAGGTGATAGGAGTGCCATATTCTATACTTTGAGCGGAACTGCAGCGATCATTTCAGCTTTACATCATAAAAGGAATCTGCAATGCGCTATTTGCTCGATCAGAAGTCGTATGAGGACATGCTTGCACGTTCGTCGCACCCCCGTGACTGTTATATTCGGAACCAGGAGTATGGTCACCATATATACATCGACGGGGTGAAATACACGGTAGCGCGAGCGGTGTATGCCTGTATGAAAGAGGCACAGGCAAAAGAAGATATTGATGCATTGCTGCATCTTCAAATGCATGTCCAGGATCTTGAACAACTGATCAACGAAGCGCGCAACCAGGGCACCAATATCGGCAATCTCAAGACACTCGGCGACCCGCCGCCCACCGACGAGGAAGCGCGACCGCACCTCAGCAACAGCTTTTTCCCCCAGGAACCAAGCACCATTGAAGAGACCGGCCTGAATCGCACATTCCTCACCGAACATTTTCTCCGTATTCTCTACAACCGAGGTCGCGCGACGGGCCGTGAGATGGCCGATGCAATGACGCTGTTCTACTCGATTGTCGAGCAGATCATCACCGACCTGCGTAATATCGAACAGATCGACATTATCGGCCAACGCGGCTTCGGCGACGTAAATTACGAATATGTGCTTACCCCGCGCGGCATGGAAGCGGCGGTAGCCGCACTCGGCAAAACCCAGTATGCCGGCCCGGCCCCGGTGACGATCCAGAAATGGATCGATTCGGTCAAGGCTCAGACAGTGAAGAACGTGAAGGTCACGCGGCGCAACATCCGCGAGGCATTTGACGGCCTGGTGATCGATGAATCGATCCTGAATATGGTTGGCCCGGCGGTGAACAGCGGCTCGTCGGTGATGTTGTTCGGCTACCCCGGCAACGGCAAGACGACGATCGCCGAGCGGATCACGCACCTGATGGGCGATGACGTTTTTATTCCTTACACCGTTTATGCCGATGGCGCCGTGATTAAGCTGTACGACGCGATTGTACATGAGCCGCCACGTAAACCAATGACCGACGAAGCCGGTTTCGACAAGCGCTGGATCCGCATCAGCCGGCCGGTGGTCGTTGTCGGTGGTGAGTTGACCCTGGAGCAATTGAACCTGATCTACAACGAAACCTCGAAGATCTACGAGGCGCCGTTCCAGATGAAGGCCAACTGCGGGATCTTCCTGATCGACGACTTCGGGCGCCAGCAGGTGCGGGTTTTTGATCTGCTCAACCGCTGGATCGTGCCGCTGGAGAAGCGCTACGATTATCTGAACACTGTTACCGGCCAGAAGATGCAGATTCCCTTCGACCAGTTGATTATGTTCAGCACCAACCTCGACCCGAAAGATCTCGGCGACGACGCACTCTTGCGGCGGATCAAATTCAAGTTCGAGATCATCGACCCGACCGAGGATCAGTATCGCGAGATCTGGAAGATCATGTGTAAGGTGCGCAAAATCTCCTATGATGAGCGCGGCGTCGATTATCTGATTAACAAATGGTACCGGCCGGACGATCGGCCCTTCCGGATGTGCCAACCGCGCGACATTATCGACCAGATGTTGTCGATCGCAAAGTACAACATGGAGACGCCGGCACTCTCGGCCGATCTGCTTGATGCCGCCTGCCTGACCTATTTCCCCAGCAAGGAGAAAAAGAACTTCGGCGCGAAGGTGCGCCTCGATCTGTAATCCTTTGCGACGGAAGCAGAAGCGGGTGTTCGCGTTGTGGGCGGCTGTACAGCCGCCCATTCGTATTTTATAATCGCAGGCAATTTTACCGGTATTGCATCCGGCATCCTGCCGAATAAGAATCCATTATGGTTGCGCGACACTGCTTCACGACGTTTTTTTGTGACCCTAGAGACAAGTTTGCTATGGAAACAAGATCTCAACGAACCGAGTTTCATATCCTTGAGATAGATTTGACCCATTCCAACGGGATAGATACAACTTTCACAAAATCGCGGGGACTTCTTCAGGTTCGACAAGAGTTTTGCTTTGGGATATAATTCCCTTACAACCGCACGAAGATGAATACCACATAACCCTGCGAGATATTCAGGCTAGAAAGCACATAAAACCATGGCGCATGTAGTGTGCAGGGAATTCCTACAGCAACACTTCGCTTGCGTGTGCGCAGAAAGGAAGCGGCAATGACAGGGGTGCTGACGCTGTATCGGACATCGGTCGGCAAAAAGGTGATCATGGCGATCACCGGATTTGTCCTGGTTGGCTTTGTGGTCTTCCATATGTACGGCAACACCAAGATGTTCGCCGGCCCCGAGACTTTTAATGAGTATGCGAAAGGGCTGCGCGAGATCGGTTCACCGATCTTCGGTTATGAGCACCTGCTCTGGGTGGCCCGCGTGGTATTGCTGGGCAGTGTGCTCGGCCATATCTGGGCGGCAGTGGCACTGACACGCCAGAGCCAGAAGACGACATCGGGCTTTATGGCCAGTCGGGCGCGCCGCTATGGCGAAAAGAAGATGCAGACAACCAGCTACGCTGCGTACACAATGCGCTACGGCGGGGTGTTGATTTTCCTGTTTATCATCTACCACATTCTGCACCTGACCTTCGGTGCCGTCGGCTATGCGGCGGGAACGTATTTGCACCCGGAAGGCATCGGCCACAGCCAGGAATTTTTTGTCTATAACAATGTCGTCAACGGGTTTTTGAACCCATTTGTCTCGGGCTTCTACATTTTGACGATGATTTTTCTGGGGTTGCACCTGTTCCACGGTGTCTGGAGCATGTTCCAGACCCTGGGCCTGAACAATAAGAAGTATGAGCCCTTGTTGCGCGGGCTGGCAATTCTGATCGCCATAGTTGTGGTGATCGGCAATATTTCGTTCCCGCTGGCGGTGATGCTGGGCTACGTTGGGTTGGCCTGACAGACGGCTCCCAGATGCGTTTTGAAGGAGTGTTTGCATGAGCGACAGTACAAACGAAACGACGGTGCGCACCGAGGTGCGCCAGGTCGAGTTCGTGAAGGGTCTGGACTCGAAGGCGCCCAGCGGGCCGATTGAGCAGCGCTGGGATAAGCATCGCTTCGAGATGAAACTGGTGAATCCGGCCAACCGCCGCCGCTATACGGTGATTGTGGTCGGCTCGGGATTGGCCGGCGGCGCCGCTGCGGCCACGCTCGGCGAGCAGGGCTATAACGTCAAGTGCTTCTGCTATCAGGATAGCCCGCGGCGTGCCCACTCGATCGCGGCGCAGGGCGGCATCAATGCGGCGAAGAACTATCGCAACGACGGCGACAGCATTTTCCGGCTGTTCTACGATACGGTGAAGGGCGGCGATTTCCGCGCCCGCGAGAGCAATGTCTACCGGTTGGCCCAGGTGTCGGTGAATATCATCGACCAGTGTGTGGCCCAGGGTGTACCCTTTGCCCGCGAATACGGCGGTATGCTCGATAATCGCTCGTTCGGCGGCGCGCAGGTGTCGCGTACGTTCTATGCCCGCGGCCAGACCGGCCAGCAACTGCTGCTCGGCGCCTATCAGGCGCTCTCACGTCAGATCGCGGCCGGCACGGTGCAGATGTATCCGCGCACCGAGATGCTCGATCTGGTGGTGGTTGACGGCCGGGCGCGCGGGATTATCACCCGCGATATGACGACCGGCAAGATCGAGCGGCATGTGGCCGATGCGGTGGTGCTGGCGACCGGCGGTTACGGGAATGTGTTCTACCTGAGCACAAACGCCAAGGGCTGCAATACCACGGCGATCTGGCGCGCCCATCGCCGCGGCGCGTTCTTCGCTAATCCCTGCTTTACGCAGATCCACCCGACCTGTATCCCGGTGAGCGGCGATCATCAGAGCAAGCTCACGCTGATGTCGGAATCGCTGCGCAACGACGGCCGGATCTGGGTGCCGAAGCAGGCCGGCGATAGCCGCCGCCCGCAAGATATCCCTGAGAGCGAGCGCGATTACTACCTGGAAGAGCGCTATCCCTCGTTCGGTAACCTGGTGCCGCGCGATGTGGCCTCGCGTAATGCCAAGCAGGTCTGTGATGATGGGCGCGGTGTTGGGCCGGGCGGCCTCGGCGTCTATCTCGACTTCTCGGATGCGATTAAGCGCCTCGGGAAGAGCAAGATCGTCGAGCGCTACGGTAACCTGTTCGATATGTACGCCCAGATCACCGGCGAGAACCCCTATGAGACGCCGATGCGGATCTATCCGGCCATCCACTATACGATGGGCGGCCTCTGGGTTGACTATAACTTGCAGAGCACGATCCCGGGCCTGTTTGTGGCCGGCGAGGCGAACTTTTCGGATCACGGCGCGAACCGGCTCGGCGCCTCGGCGCTGATGCAGGGCCTGGCCGACGGCTATTTCGTGTTGCCCTACACGATCGCGAACTTCCTGGCCCAGATTAAGCCCGATGGGATGACGACCGGGCGTTCGGAATTCGGCGAGTCTGAGTCGGAGGTGACTGGCCGGGTGCAGAAGTTACTCAGCATCAACGGCAAGCGCACTGTCGATTCGTTCCACCGCGAGTTGGGCAAGATCATGTGGGACGAGTGCGGCATGGGGCGTAATGATGCCGGCCTGCGGAAGGCGCTTGAGCGAATCCCCGAGTTGCACGAGGAGTTCTGGCAAAATGTACGTGTCCTCGGCGACAACGAAGAGATGAACCAGAGCCTGGAGAAGGCCGGTCGGGTGGCCGACTTCTTCGAACTGGCTGAGTTGATGTGTGTCGATGCGCTCAATCGCAGCGAAAGCTGCGGCGGCCACTTCCGTGAGGAAAGCCAGACCGAGGATGGCGAGGCACTACGCGACGACGAGAACTTCAGCTATGCGGCGGCATGGGAGTACAGCGGCAATACCTCGAAGCCCGAATTGCACAAAGAGCCGTTGGCCTTCGAGTATGTCAAGCCGTCTCAGCGCAGCTATAAGTAACACGAGTTGAGCGGTGCTGTCACCGCGCCCTCGTGTGCCACGTTGCTAGCCTGCGGCAGCGCGGTAGCGAACCAGCGTGCGATGTTTCGGCGGTTGCGCCGCCGAAACATCGCAAAATAGGCTGTTCCACCTTGCCAGAGGCCCCAAAAAGGAGCGATAGCGATAATGAAACTCACCTTGAAGGTCTGGCGCCAGAAGAATGCCAGCACGCCCGGCGCGTTTAAAACCTACGAGGCGCCTCACGTTAGCCCGGATATGTCGTTTCTGGAGATGCTCGACGTGGTGAATGAGGAATTGATCCTCAAGAGCGAAGAGCCAATCGCCTTTGATCACGATTGCCGTGAGGGTATTTGCGGCATGTGCTCGCTGATGATCAACGGGGTTGCCCACGGCCCGAAGCAGGCGATCACGACCTGCCAGTTGCATATGCGCAGCTTCAAAGACGGCGACACAATCACGATTGAGCCGTGGCGCGCGTTGCCGTTCCCGGTGATCAAGGATCTGGCGGTTGATCGCGCCGCATTCGACCGGATTATTCAAGTCGGCGGCTATATCAGCGTCAGCACCGGCTCGGCCTCCGACGCCAATGGGTTGCCGGTTTCCAAGCCCGACGCCGACCGGGCGATGGATGCGGCGGCCTGTATCGGCTGCGGCGCATGTGTGGCCGCCTGCCCGAACGGCTCGTCAATGCTGTTTACCGCCGCAAAGGTGACGCATCTCGGCTATCTGCCGCAGGGCCAGACGGAGCGCTATCAGCGGGCGGTCAATATGGTGGCGCAGCAGGATGTTGAGGGCTTCGGCAATTGCACGAACATCGGCGAGTGCGAGGCGGTCTGCCCGAAGGAGATCACCCTCGATACAATCGCCCGCCTGAACCGCGACTTGATCACGGCCTCGCTCAAGGGGCTTGAGCCGAATACGATCACGCCGCCTATGGAAGTGAAGGCGAGTTAAGCGACCGGGACGCGGTAGGGCGAAACATTCGCCGACAATGAATGCTTTGCTCCTACCGCGCCGCCCGTTCCAGTACCGCCAGGGTCTCCTCGGCCACCAGACGATACGAGAATCGCGCCGCCTGAGCTAACCCTCGGCGGCGTAGATCTTCCCGTAGCCCATTGTCTTTGATCAGGCGTGAGAGTGCGGTCACCCAGGCTACAACGTCGTCGGGGGGGACACGCAGCGCCGCAGAGCCGACAACTTCGGGCAAACTGCTGGCATCACTAACGACAACCGGCGCGCCACAGGCCATCGCCTCCAACGGCGGCAGTCCAAATCCCTCGTAACGCGACGGAAAGGCGAAGATGGTGCAGGCCCGGTAGAGCAGCGGGCCATCCTCCAGCGGCACATCGATCCGGCGTACTGTGCCGTCCAATCCCAATTCGGCGATCTGTGCATCCAGGTCGGGGAAGAGCTGGCTGTTACGGCCCAGGGCGCGTCCGGCAATCGCCAGTGTGATCTGCGAACCGCGTGAACGAAGTAATCCAAAGGCCCGCACCAGGGTCGCGACGTTCTTCCGGGCGTCCAATCCGCCGACATAGTAGATGAATTTACCATTCAAGCCGTAGCGCTGCGCCACTTCGGCCTGGGCCTGGTCGCCGTCGCCGGGAGTGTACTGATCGCCGGCCGCAAGCAACACCGCCGTAACTTTTTCCGACGGTAGTTTGAGCCGGGCCAGAATGTCGATGCGGCTGCGCTGCGAGAAGGTAAGTACGGCTGCACTGCCATGTACCGTCCTGGTGACAAGGCGCATGTAGGCCTGAACATGCCGACCGCCGCGATATTCGGGCAGTAACAGCGGAATGATATCGCCGACGGTGGTGACGAACGGCAACTGTGATCGCAGCGGCGGCGCGAAGTAGGGCACGAACAAAACCGCCGGCCCCAGATGGCGCGCAAGACGAGCGGCGACCCGTGGGAAGGCCCATTGCTCGAAGTAGACTTTGGCCAGGTTGCGATTGATCTGATCGAATGGCGTGCGCACCCCAATCCCGGCGACGCCATCGGGCAAGGGCGGGCCGGGTTCACTGTAGGCCGGGCGGATCAGCATGTAACGGTGTTGCGGCGCAATCCGGGTTAACCAGCGCAGCAGGCCATGAAGGTACTGACCGCTGCCGACATTCGGTTCGGCCCAAAAACTGCCGTTGATCAAGATCTGCACGGATGCGATCCTCCGTCACAAGGGCCTTCGATGCTCTGTATAGTACCACGCAGCGACGAGGTAGCTTGCATCATTCGTGAATCTCGTAACACCTGATGCCTATACTTGTTGGCGGCAAAGCCGATCGTTTCGTTGCGTTTGAGCGGCTTCGCCAGCCAGATGCAAAGAAAAGGTGCTATGCAATCAACTACTCCATCGACAACGCAGCAATGGGCCGGCATAAGGATGCAGGCGCTGGTCGCAATTATCTTCTTTGCGGGCGCAAGCTATATGATCGGTTATTTGCTGTTCTACTCCGTATTCCCGGCCGACGACGCCTATATTCATATGCGGATTGCAAAGCATATGGCTCTGTATGGGCAGCCGTACTTCAATCTCGATCAGCAGGTGGCGAGTAGTAGTTCGCCGCTCTGGTTGCTGTTGCTGAGCACACTCTTTATGCTTGGCGGTGCGAATCCGCTCCTGCTTCCTCCCCTTAGTATTGTGATCACTCTGGCACTGTTTGCCGTTCTCAGCATGGTTTTCAGCCGCTATGCGCACCCGGCCGGCGCTACTGCCGGCGCAGCCCTGGCCATGATCCTTGGGCCACTGGCAACCGCCGCACTGCAAATGGAGACGCCGCTGGCCCTTTTGCTCTGGGCGCTTTCGCTTCTGCTCCTCGATCGAAAACGGTTTCCGGCGGCCGGGGTATGTGCGGCACTGGCTGCATGCACCCGCTATGAAATGGGCCTCTGGCTGATTCTGGCCGGGCTGGCTGTGCCTGGGTTGCACGAACGAATCCGCTTTGGGTTCGGGGCGGCACCGGTAATGGCGGCACTGGCCGGGTTTAATCTGTACTACTTCGGCTCGCTGCTGCCGAATACCATCCGCGCCAAATCGATTATTTACGAATTGCAATTCTCCGAATCGGTCGCCGGAACGGGATTTTTGTTCGGCCCGTGGTTGTTTGTGGGGCTGCTGGCGATTGGGTTCGGGCTCGCAATCGGCCTGATCCGTGATCACACCCGGCGTTTTACCGGGGTCGGATTGTTGTTCGGTATCCTGCTTCTGGCTCTCTACACCGGTCGCAACACCTTTCTGTTTCCGTGGTACATACCGCTGTTTTATCTGCCGATCATGGCCGGGATTTTTGGCGTGCTGGCCGCCAGCGCGCGGCGGCAGCAATTGATTGCGCTGCTTGTTGCTATCCTGCTGCTTTGGCATCCAAACTCTCTGATGCTGAATGAAGCGACCGGAGTGCTGACCGGTAATCGCATGGGATTTCGTGAGGCGGCGCCGGGTTACGTGTCCATCGCTACCTTGAAATCGGAGCAGTGCTGTATCGCGATTATCCCCACGCATCTTTGATGACTTCGGAAGTTGGTGGATTGGGTTGGGCATTCGAGGGCCGCATTCTCGATGCGGTCGGGCTGATTTCGCCGGAGTTTTTGCGCTATCATCCACTCCCCATTCCTGAAGCACGGATCGGCGGCTCGACAGGGGCAATTCCGGTAGCCGCAGTGGTAGAATCCGCACCGGATCTGCTGGTTTCGATCGAAGTATTTTCCGAGGCCGTCCGGCGTGCGATGGCGAACGGACAACTCGACGACTACACATTGTTGCAGCGTGAGCCGGTGCTTTCCGACCGGATCGTACCGAATGTGACCCACTATCGGCTCTGGAATTCACGCTATACTGAAGTGTACATCCACGAGCGACTGCGCAACGGCCACAGCACGCCCTAATCACGGAATCCTCTATAATGACCGCCATGAACGACCAGATCATTTCGCGCCTGGCCGATGAGCTCGGGCTGCGGCTCCAACAGATTGAACGGACGGTTGCACTGCTTGACGCCGGTGACACAATTCCGTTCATCACCCGCTACCGCAAAGAGGTAACGGGCGGTTTGGACGAGGAACAGTTGCGTCGCTTGGCCGATCGCCTGGGTTATCTCCGCAACCTGGAGGCACGGCGGGCCGAGGTGCGGGCAGCACTGGAACAGGGCGCTCATCTGACGCCGGAACTCGATCAGGCTCTGGCGGCGGCGCAAACACTGCAAACGATCGAGGATTTGTATTTGCCGTTTCGCCCCAAGAAACGCACTCGGGCGCAGATCGCCCGTGAGCGCGGCTTGCAGGGCCTGGCCGATCAACTGTTTGCGCGGCCGCACAACCATACGCCGCAACAATTGGCCGAACCATTTGTTGGGCCTGAAGTACCCGATGTTGCCGCTGCACTGGCCGGCGCCCGCGATATTATCGCCGAGCAGATGGCCGAGACGGCAACGGTGCGCCAGGCGCTACGTGAGGCCACCCGGCGTACCGGCGCACTCCAGGTGAGCCGGCGCGCCGATGTCGAGGATGCGAAGGGCACATACCGCCAGTATTACGATTATCGCGAGCCGCTGGCAAGCCTGCCGCCACATCGCATTCTGGCGATCAATCGCGGCGAACGCGAAGGCGTTCTGAAGGTCGATCTGGAGGCGAACCACGCCGCGTTCATCAGCTCGCTGCAACGCCGCCATGGCCCCGGCGCTGGGCCGATCGACGCCGAAATCCAGGCAGCAGTAGCCGATGGCTATAAGCGGTTGCTGGCGCCGGCGGTTGAGCGCGATCTGCGGGCCGAATTGACCGAGCGCGCCGAGGGCCACGCGCTGACGATCTTCGCCGCGAACCTACGCCGCTTGCTGTTGCAGCCGCCGTTGCGCGGGCGCACGGTGTTGGGGATCGATCCCGGTTACCGTACCGGCTGTAAGCTCGCCGTGGTCGATGCGACCGGGCGCCCGCTGGCAAGTGGGCTGCTCTACCTGCACCAGGCCGAACGGGCGAAAGAAACGCTGACGAACCTTTGCCGGCAGTGGACGGTGCAGGTGATTGCGATCGGGAATGGGACGGCAAGCCGCGAAACCGAACAACTGGTGGCTGAGACGATCCGATTGCTTGAACAAAGCGGCAACGGGCATCCTCCACTGCAATATACGCTGGTGAGCGAGGCGGGCGCGTCGGTCTACTCGGCCTCCGAAACGGCCAAAGCCGAATTTCCGAGCCTTGATGCGACCGAGCGCGGCACAATCTCGATCGCGCGGCGCTTGCAAGATCCGCTGGCCGAGTTGGTCAAGATCGAGCCGAAAGCCCTTGGCGTCGGTATGTATCAACACGATGTCGATCAGAAGGCGCTCACCGGCCATCTGGGCGATGTTGTTGAGAGCAGCGTGAACTATGTCGGCGTCGATCTGAATACCGCTTCGGCGGCGTTGCTGACCTATGTGGCCGGGATGACGACAAAGACCGCCCGTGCGGTGGTCGAGCATCGTAATACCCATGGGCCGTTCAACAACCGGCGCGACTTGCTGAAGGTGAAGGGTCTGGGCCCGCGGGCGTTCGAGCAGGCGGCCGGTTTCCTGCGCATCCCCGACGCCACAGATCTGCTCGACCGCACCGCAGTGCATCCGGAAAGTTATGCGGCGGCGCGCACGCTGATCGGCCGTTTCGATCCAACCGGCAAGCAGCGTTTGCCCGAGGTTGCAGAGCGGATTAAAGCCGCCCTGAGCGGCGGCGAAACGACCCTCGCCGAGCTTGCGACGAGCCTCGGGATCGGTGAACCGACCCTGGCCGACATTATCGAGGAACTGGCCCGGCCCGGTCGCGACCCGCGCGAGAGCCTGCCGCCGCCGTTGTTGCGGGCTGATGTGCTGAAGATGGAAGATCTACAGGAAGGAATGATCCTCACCGGCACGGTACGTAATGTGGTCGATTTCGGCGCATTCGTCGATATCGGCGTTAAGCAGGACGGACTGGTGCATGTCAGCGAAATGGCCGATCGCTTCGTGCGCAACCCGCTGGAAGTGGTGCAAGTCGGCGATCAGGTGCAGGTGCGGGTGCTGGAAGTCGATCTGGCGCGGGGCCGGATCGCGCTGAGTATGCGTTCGAGCTAGAGCCAGTACATCATCCGACGAAGCCTGACGGAAACCCCGTAAGGGCGGCCCAGTGTGGCCGCCCAACCCATCCGAATAGCCCGCTCAGTCTACTAAGCCCAACCTCAATCCGCCGTAGAAAAGCTTGTTTGGGCCTATGCTTCAGCGAAGCTGCAATACCAGAGTAAACAAAAGTTTCTTTGCAGCAGATTGACTCAGCTACTAAAGCGTGTCATAATCACAATCCGGGCTACGATGATATGCCGTACGAAAAGCCTGCGTGTACGCAGGCTTTTGTGTTCTCGGAGGCACGATGAGCGACGACCAGCATACTGACGCGCTTTTTCAGCTCCAGAGCCGGCTGATCAGCCTTAAACTGCTCCCACGCACCGGTTGGCTCCAACGTGGTATGCGCGATCCGGAGAGCATCGCCGAACACACGTTTGGTGTCGCTACACTGGCGTTGCTGCTGGGTGATTTGCAGCGCGGTATCGACCGTGGGCGCCTGTTATCGACGGCGCTGTTGCATGATATCGCCGAGGCACTGATCGGCGATCTTCCGGCTACGGCACGCCGACTGATCGGCCCCGAGGCCAAGCGCGAGGCCGAGCGGCGGGCGATGCTGGAGATGTTCGGCGATCTGCCGGCCTGCGCGAGTTATCTGGAACTATGGGATGACTACAATCGGGGCGCCACGCCCGAGGCACGCCTGGTGAAGGCGCTTGATCGGCTGGAGATGCTGACGCAGGCGTTGGCGTATGAACGGGCCGGCCATCAGGCGTTGGAGGATTTTTGGGCCGATGAGACCGAATGGAGCGACGAGTTTCCTCAGGTTCGTGCCCTGGCGCAACGGCTGTTCCGCGAGCACCGGGTTCTGAAACGGATACGAGAAGATTAAGTCGTCGAGCGTACGAACGCTGCTGCGCCGGGCTTAACGCCTGAGCGTCCCTGTGCGCGCACATCCTGCACGCTCACGACTCACGCTGCTCCTGGCGGCGCTCCTGGGCGGCGGCGATATCGAGGATCGGCTCGGAGTCGATGTCGGCATTGATCACAAAGTGGCGGGCGCTACGCAGGCCCGAGAGAGTATACGCCGCCTGTTCGGTGGCGCGCAGAATCCGATCAAGCCCGGCCCGCAACTCATCATCCTGCACCTCTTCTTGCAGCAACTGCGCTTCGCCCATAATCACCGTAAGGTGCTGGCTCAGGTGATGGGCGGCGGCCCGAGCGGTTGCCCGCATCGCCTCTTCGGCGGCCCGTAAGCGCGCATTTTCGTTGGCCTGCCGGCGCAGATGCTGGTATTCGATCGCGCGCCGTAATGCAGTACGCAGCAGATCGTTATTCAGTGGTTTGGTGAGATAATCGAACGCACCTAAACGCAATGCCTCGATCACCACGGCGATCGAATCGCTGGCGGTGGTAACAATCGCAAGCGGCGGCGTGTGCAACTCCTTCAACTGATTCAGTACATCGAAGCCGCTTCCATCGGGCAATCCCAGATCAAGTAACACCACCAGCGGATGGGCCTGCATCAAAAGCACGCGCGCCTCGGCCACGCTCCGGGCGGCATGAATTGTGTAACCGTCACGGCGCAACATCGCGGTGAGCGACAACTGTAAAATCACATCGTCTTCAACAATCAACAGCTCCTGCATGGAACAATGATCCTTTCAATCGGCTGGCAATGACGGCAGGCGCTGGCAGCTCGGGCAGAAAAAAGTACTGCGTTGCGCAATTATGTGACGTTCAATCGGGGTCGCGCAGCGTTCACACGCTGCACCGGCGCGATCATAGACAAAAAAGTGCTCTTGATTATTTCCGCGTTCGCCAAAGCTATTGCGATAGTTGCGTAGCGAACTTCCCTGATTCGCGATCGCACTGGTTAATGTGCGGCGAATCGCCGTATGCAAAGCAGCCGCCTGCTCGGCATCCACGGCCGCAGCCGGGAGTTGCGGATGCAACTGTGCGATCCAGAGCGCTTCGCTGGCGTAGATGTTCCCGATCCCGGCGATCACATGTTGATCAAGCAGCAACGGTTTGAGTTTTGTGCGCGGCCGGCGAGCAGGCGTATCAGCACCTCGCTCGTAAACGCATCGCTGAGCGGTTCCGGGCCATGAACGCTATGCAAGGCGGCAAGGCCGATCGGATCGAGCAGGCGCACCCGGCCGAATTTACGCTGATCGGAAAAAAAGATCTGACGCCCGTCGTCGAGCGCCAGCACCAGATGGGAATAAACATCGGGAATGGCATCAGACGGCATCACCAGCAGATTACCGGACATACGCAGATGGATCGCCAGCGTCCATTCGGCATCCAGGCTCAGCAACACCCACTTGGCGCGCCGGGTGACGGCGTGGATCTGCCGGCCGGGCAAAATGCAGTGGAGATCAGCGACCGACGGCGTCTCGACCATGCGTTCCCAGTCGAGTTTTGCAATCCCGGCAATCGTACGACCAAGCACCTGAGCAGCGAGTGATCGGGCAACTATCTCAACTTCAGGTAGTTCCGGCATAACGATACAATAATCCTTACTCCCGCCATTCGCGCTCGCCGTCGGCCCAGTGCTCCTGTTTCCAGATTGGCGCGACCTCTTTGATCCGATCCATAATAAAGGCTGCGGCCTCGAAGGCCGGCCCGCGATGGGGCGCCGCCACAACCACCAGCACCGCAGTCTCGCCGATCTCCAAACGGCCGATGCGGTGATGCACCGCCACCTTGCCGATCCGCCAGCGCGTGCGCGCCTCGTCGGCAAGTTGGGCGAACACCTTCGCGGCCATGTCGGCGTAAGCCTCGTAGATCAGATATGCGGTCGAACGATCGTCGAAATGGTTGCGTACCACACCGGCAAAGGTGACAACCGCACCATCGTTGGCTGTCTGCACGAATAACACCAGCGGCGCCGGATCGATCGGAGCATTGGTCACCAGATATGGTTGCACATCCATCACCCCCACCTCGCGCTCAGGCGATCCGCCGCTGACAGGCGGGATAAACGCCACCTCATCGCCGTCGTGCAGCGGGCTATCAAGCGTACTGAACTCCTGATTCACCGCATACAACAGCCGGCCGGTATACCCGGCCAGGCGCGGATACGCAGCCACCAACTGCTCCCAGACCATCCCGACGGTTGCATCGGGAGCAATGGTGACGATCTGCTCGGAGCGGCCGACAATATCGCGATGGCCGGCGAAAAAGCGAATAGTTACCTGCATAAGATCCAATAACGATATCTTCTCTGGTACAGAGAAGGCATATCCCGTGAAAATACCTTAAAAACCGGCGCCAAGCCCGCCGTCAACGCTGTAGACGCTGCCGGTGATGAAACTTGCCTGCGGCCCGACCAGGAACAGAATCAGGGCGGCGACCTCTTCGGGCGTGCCGAGGCGGCCGATCGGCTGTTCAGCGGCCCAGCGCTTCAAGACTGCCTCGGGATGCTGGGCATCTTCCAGGCTTGCGGTGGAACGCAGCAGCGATGTGTCGATCGCGCCGGGGCAGACGCAATTGACACGAATCCCCTCGGCGGCATAATCCAGCGCCATGGCCCGGCTGAGTGAAACTACCCCGCCTTTGCTGGCGGCATAGGCCGACCATCCGGGTTCGGTGAGCAAGCCGTGGAGCGAGGCAACATTCACGATCGCGCCGCTGCCGCGCCGGCGCATCTCGGGGATGACAAAGCGCGAGACAAGATACACGCCGGTGAGATTCACGCCGATCGTGGCATTCCACAGTTCGAGCGGCGTACTTTCGACATTGCCGGGGCGCTGAATTCCGGCATTATTGACCAGAATATCGATCCCGCCGAAGGTGCCGACACAATCGGCGGCGATGCGGGCGGCATCGGCTTCAAGCGACACATCGGCGATGCAGGCAGCGGCATGGCCACCCCAGGAGCGGATACCGGCCACGAGATCGTGCGCCGCCGACTCGTCACGATCGGCCACCAGAACCGCTGCACCATCACGCGCCAGAGCCAGCGTCGTCGCCCGCCCAATCCCCTGGGCGCCGCCGGTGATAATCGCGACTTTCTCTTGCATATGTATACCAACTCAATCACAAAATGCTTGATCCAAACCGCTCGATCCCGCTGCTACGCGGCTCAAGCCTTCTGCATCATGCATCACACGAAATTTAGCGGAAGCGGAAGTAGCACCTATTGTACCATTTTACACGTCATCATCGGCAGTCCCCAAGCCGGTCGGTCGCAGCGCTTGATCGGCAACCTTGCGCCAGAATGCGCTGAATCGGCGTGGCGGTTCGCCGCGCCAATCGACCAATGGCGGCGGTTCATGCACCACCACCGGCAGGTGTTCACGCAGGGCGGCAAGATAGTTCCGGAAGCGCGGCGCAACACTTGGGGTGACATGGATCTCGCCGGCGGCATGTGCGCGACAAAACTCCAACACTTCGTCAGGCACCGCGCCGCGCCGGATCTCGCCGGCCCGCCCTTCGATCGCCTCAAGGGCAGATTCGTACAAAAACAGCAGGCGCTTGAAACTCAGGCCGGTGTCGCGCAGCAACGGTTCATCGAAGACGAACAGGGCCGGGGCGGCGGGGTTTGCGTTCAGGGCGGATACGTTCACCCAGGCCGGCATACACCAATTGCCAGCAAGCGCGCCAGGCCAACTCGTTGACGAACTTCTGCACACCGGAACCGGATCCGAAGCGGGCGATCAGATCATCGCGCACTTCGGCCAGGCGCAGCACAGCGTGGCGAATATAGGCCGAGAGCGCCGAAACACCCCGGCGCAGCACATCATTGCGCGTGCGAGCGTACTCAGTGGGGTCGAAGGCTTGCAAATGCACCAGTGCGGCACGCCGGCCACCGACTGTAGGCGCAGGATCGGCTGTGCCGGTATAAAGACCGTCAAGGGCTTCAGTGAGATAGGTTGACCATGCGGCGCGATCGGATAGATCGGTGCGCAGTTTCATGGCAGTGGCAGGATCAGGCAGGCGAATCCAGCGGCGCAAACACGGGGACACGGCGGTCGAATGGATCGCACATACGGCCTATGGAAGCTCGGGTGTCTGGTTATTGGGCTGCATGCGACGGGCGGCGCGACGTTCCAGCGACCACCAGTGCAAGCGCCGCGATGCCCGCGACACATTACGCGCCGAACGATCGGCAAGCCGGCCGAGCGCGCCGATCAGTGGGGTAGGCAGGGCTGCCCAGCGCCGCAAAAACGTCTTGATCCGCACACGCGACCAACGGACGGCACGATTGCGCGGGCCGACAAGGGCCAGGCCGATCATCAGAAAGATCAGCCCATTCACAATCGGCATCGGCATACCGATCAGGCCGAGCACAATAAAAAACCAGCCTAGAACCGGCTTAAAAAAGAGCCAGAGGGCCAGCAGAGTTCCGCGAAATGCAGCGATTGCAATTGTCCACCAGATCATTATGACAACTCCCGCTACGGGATAGCTAGACTTTGGTTCACCGCTATAAGTGTAACATGATCCGGGCGTACTATGCCAATGAATTCAGGATACGCAGGACATTGTACAACACATTGCATGGGTCGCCCCGCGTCTGACATCGGCCGGCTATTGCCTGTTCCATCCCTCAGGCAGGCCGAAGTTCAGCCAGAAGCGGGATGGCTTCGCGCTCGAACCAATCCGAGGAGCCTTCAGCCACGATCAATGTGCCGTCGATCTCGGCCACCAATCGCGTGCGCCGGTCGATCTTCCCAATCCAGGCCGTCACTTCCCGTCCGGCAATAACCGTCGTCAGCGGTTCGCCCTGCTCCCAGATTGCCTGATCGAAGGAACTACGCAAATAGGCCCGTAGCGGTGCGGCCGGGCCTTGTAAGAGTTGCAGATCTTCGCCGCCGCTGCCTGCCGGGTCGATCCGGTAACGCAGATAGGCACCGATTTGAAGGTCGATCGCCCCCTGGAACAACGTACTCCCAACCGAAACACCGGCCGAACTACCCGCCAACACCAGGCTTAACGACGATCGATCACTGGGCAAAACAAAGATCGGCGTCTCGGTGCGCCGCGCAATCTCGGCGATAGTGAAGACTGGTGCAGAGATACTTGGGTTTTCAAGGTCGATCACCAGATCAACCGCCGGAGGCTGAGCATTCAGGAATGACGGCGGCGCCTCAGCCAACGGCAAGATCTGCTCGCGCTCCAGTTCATACGACTCGATCAACACCGGCTCGGCAAGGAGCGGCCCGTCCGATCCGAAGACGCGCAGTGCTTGAAGGGAACCATCGGCGGCGAACGTCAACTCAAAGGTAATCGTCTCAGGACGGATATCGGCAAGATAGACGCCGTTGTTGGTCGGCCGATTGAGCGCATAGGCATAGCGCCCGATTTCGGCGGAGGTGACGGCAACCACAGTCGTTGCGCCGGAGTCGCCGCCACGCCGTGACAACTCGATTCCCGGGATCGACAGCAATTCGATCAAGTACGAATAGGGTTCGGGCAAGATCGGCGCCTGCGACGGGAGTTCGAAGCGATAGCTGATCGCAGTTGAGGCAGCGCCAAACAGAATCCAGGCCCGATCGACGCCCCGATACATCGAAAAGGCCATCGGATCAGCGGCGCCGAGTTGTTGGAACGACACGGCATTTGCGCCGCCGGCCTGCCAGACATCGAGCATATCATTTTCAGGGCGGCCATAGAAGGGCGGCATGCGATAAGGATCGTTCGACGCCTCCAGTGGTCCGTGACGGGCGTAGCTGCGCCAGCGGGTATAACGCACCCGATCGGAGGCTACCGATCGCGTCGTATTTAACGCCTGAAGCAGCAAGGAACGCGCTTCGACATCACTCCACTCAGGTCGGGCGAACAACTCCTGTTGGGCGGCCAGGGCAGCCAGGTCGAATGGTTGCAAGCTTTCAATCACCGCGAGCAACTCAGCCCGCGAGAAGCCGTACGCTTCGATCAACACGCGGATGTGCCGTTGCGATTCGGGCAACCGTTCCAGACGCGCAATATAGCGCTGATTGCGACCGGGTGTAAGCGCCGCCTGCCACGATTCGATCTGCAACTCCTCGCCGGCCGGCGGATCACTGGCGAAAATCTGCCGCAACAACAGCCTGCGCTGCGGCCCAAGATAAAGCAACCCATCGACTCGGGGATTAAAGGTCTGAACCGAACTGCCCAACAGGAGCGCCCGATCGACGCCGGCCGGAGGTGTCGCGGGCGCATAGAATGTGTCGTTACTGCGCTCCAGCACGCGCAGCGGATCGATCACATTCGCTTCAGGGATCGCCGGCACGGCGAGATCGGCCGGCAGCGGGCGCGGCCGCGCCGGGAACTCGCCGATGCCGTTCCAGGCCCGCGTGATGCTAAATGGATTGTTCGCCGACGTGATCTGCTGAAACTCTTCCTCGATCAAGCGCCAGGTGATCCGGCTGGTCTGCACACCGCCGGGCGGGCCGGCCAACTCGGTAGCGCTGTACAGCATTCCATCGCTTGGATCGATCGCCAGCAAGACTGTGACTCGTTCAGCGGTTGCGCCGGGGGCATCGATCGGCTGGGCCAGCGGGCTGATCCCGGAAAAGCTAAGGATCTGAACCGTACGCTCGCCATCGCGCTGCCGGCCAAGCAAGCGCAGATCGCTCGCAGCGGCGGCCTGCTGCAAATAGAACGGCGGGATCATCCAGGGGCCGGTGCCGAGCCGGGTTTGCAGCGCCGCAGACTGAGCATCCGGCTGCAAGGCCAATGGCAAAAGCAAGGGCTGTTCCGGCGCAACGCGGGTGTTCAGGCTGCATAGATCGCCTGAGCATAACCGGCATTGAGCGCGTAGTACAAGCGATCACGGCCGTCGCCGAGTTGCAATTCGTAGGGTGCGCCGCCACCGGCGTGTGAAAGCTGAATCCGGTGGCGGGCCGGAATATCGCGGTCGAGCCAGAGTTCGGCATGCAGCGGCGCAATCGTCTCGTTATCAAAATACCAGAGCGTCTCGAAGCGCCCATGCCAGATCGGCAATCCACCATCAGGCGCCTGGCCATAGCGATCGATCGCCTGCGTAACCAGGCTTTGCGGATCGACCGACGCAACCTCCTCACGGCTCACCACCGTTACGGAACCCCGGCCGAAGCCGGGCAGTACAAGGGCCGCCACCACAATCAGCACCGCCAGCGGCGGCAGGGCGAAACGCAGACTGCGCCAGGGGATGGCCCGCCGGCACGCGGGTTGGCCAGGCTCAGCAGGCGGTCGGCGAGCGGCGCGGGCAGACTGAGATCACGCAGCACCGTGCGCAGTGCCGCCTCGACCTCCCGGCTCACCTCGCCCCAACTGAAATCGAAGGAGCGGCAGGCGGCGCACCCGGCAAGATGGCCGCGCACCGCCGCACTATGGCGCACCGGCCGGCGGGATCGACCAGGGCGGCCCGCACCTCGTGACACAGATCGGCACTGACGCGGTCGGTGATCGATTGGCCGGTGGCCGGGGCAAGTGCCCGCATCGCCGTGATCAGGGTTGTGCGAACGGCGGCTTCATCCTGGGCGAGCGCAAGGGCCATCCGTTGCAGATCGTAGCCATTGATCAACATCAGGGCGATCGCGGCGCGCTGTTCAAGCGGCAGGCCGAGCACACTGCGGTAGAGCGGCGGCAAATTATTCGGCAAGGGCCGGCGTTGTTGCGAGCGTTTGGCCTGTTCCCCGCGAACAATGGCGATCAACGCAGCCAGCAGAGACGGCTCATCGGGCGGAGTGGCGGGCGGCGCAACGCCCCAGGCGGCCACCAAATCGGTGATGAACCGCTGCAAAAGCCGGCCGGCATCACGCTCGTTTCCGACCAGCAAGAGCGCAGTTCGGTAGAGCGAATCGCCGTGTGCGGCCAGGATTTGCTTCAGCAGCGCTGGTGAAGTGGTCATAAGATCGAGATATCGTCTCCGGCAGCGTGCAACAGGAGGCTGAGCTAGCCTGCGACACCCTCCCCGGCGTGAGTCCAGGCAATTCGCGGATCAACATAGCGAACCATACGATAGGCAACCGGCGTAAAGCCGTGCTGCGGCCAGAAATAGGCCGCCGCAAGATTGGCGCTGCGCCAGTCGGTAAGGCAGACGCGAGCGCCGGCCAAACGGGCTGCGGCTAATCCGTGAGCGGTGAGCGCCGCAGCCACGCCTTGCCCGCGAGCCTCGGGGCGGGTGCCGGCGACACTGAGTTCAATACAATCGCTGGGGGTGAGCAGATCGCCGGGGGTGGGTGCAGCGGGAAAGTATGCTTGAAAGCCGAGCACCTCACCGGCGCGAAGCGCCAACCAGACCACCGCCTCGGCATCGTCGGCCATTTCGGCATAACCCTCACGCAATGTATGCAGCCGTTCCGGCAATGTCATCGCCCAGATCGGCGCCCGGATCTGGTGCGACCAGATAATGCCGGAGAGTTCGGCCAGTGTCTGGCGATCCGCAGGCCCGGCACGGCGGATCGTCAGATCGGCGGGTGGGTTGTACGGTTCGCGATCCGCGAGTTCGCCGAGCGCATAGACCTGCTGGATGGCGAAGCCTAAATACACCCAGTTCAACACCATGGTTGGATCGGCGGCGGGAACCACAACATAGTGATCGAAAATCCCCTGGCGCAGCCACCACGCACCGACGACGCCATACAGTGCGCCCAACACCCGCAGATCCAGGCCGGGCGCAATCGCCCAGGCCGGCAAACGCATCCACGCCGATCGACCCCAGGCCTGGTCGATCTGCAGATCACCCAGCAAGAAACCGGCCAACTGCCCGTCGATCAGTGCAGCGGCGGCGGCGCCGGGTTGTGCGAAGGCGGCAGTGATCGCGGCAGCGGCGGCATCATGATCGAGTTCCGGCAACCACGCACACCCGGCCCGATCACGAGCGTGACGTGCGGCCAGAAGTGCGGCAGCCGGATCGAGATACCGTGAATCGAAAGGGATAATTTCAGGTTCGGCGTGTCGGTTCATGCCTCATTTATGATCCTGCCGGGCTGTTGACGGCACCCGCATCGTTGTCCTGATCAGGATCCCGGCTATCAAGAAGTTTATGCAAACGCCAGATCGTCTGGACACGGGCGCGATGCCAGGCCGCACTCTTCGGGCCGG
Organism: Oscillochloris sp.; assembly: GCA_012032775.1. Classification (GTDB taxonomy): domain Bacteria; phylum Chloroflexota; class Chloroflexia; order Chloroflexales; family Chloroflexaceae; genus JAAUQO01. Next base: position 21,229 of record JAAUQO010000045.1, read on the forward strand.
TCTCTTTCAAAAGCACAACCCGCCGCAGGGCGCTGGTAAGGCGCTCGCGGCGGTCGGGATGCATGGTTTCGTCGTCGCTCTGCATATTGTACCGATCCGGATCGGCCCCGTATCAGCGGCCGGCGAGGGCGGCCTCGCGATCGAAGCGGCGCCCGGCGCGAGCACCGGGAACAGCGACGGATGTCAAAATTTCGTCGATCACGGCATTGGCCGTCACACTGCGAATCCGGGCCGCCGGGCTGATAATCATGCGGTGACCGAGCACCGCGCCGGCCAGGGCCTTCACATCATCCGGGGTGACGTAATCGCGGCCCTGGATGGCGGCAACAGCCTGCGCCGTACGGTACAAAGCCAGTGAGCCGCGGGCGCTTGCGCCCAGATAAACATCCTCGTGGTGGCGGGTAGCCGTTACCAGCGACACAATATACTCTTCGATCAAATCATCGACATAGACCGACTTGATCGCTTCCTGGAGTTGTAAAAGCTCGTTGATCTCGGCGACGGGCTGGAGTGTATCAAGCGGATGCGCCTGGCGCTGGCGCTTCAGGATCGCGATCTCGTCGAGCCGTTCGGGATAGCCGAGATGCAGCCGCAACAGAAAGCGATCGAGTTGAGCCTCGGGCAGCGGGAACGTGCCCTCGTATTCGATCGGGTTCTGGGTGGCCAGCACAATAAACGGCAGGGGCAACATATGGGTCACGCCGTCAACCGTTACCTGGCGTTCCTCAAGCGCTTCGAGCAATGCACTCTGGGTTTTGGGCGTCGCACGGTTGATCTCGTCGGCAAGCACAATCTGGGCGAAGACCGGACCCTGGCGAAACTCGAACTCGCGGTTCTGCTGATTAAAGATCGACACGCCGGTCACATCGGACGGCAACAGGTCGGGGGTGAATTGGATGCGCCGGAAACTGCCGCCGATCGAGCGGGCGATACTTTTGGCGAGAACGGTTTTGCCGGTGCCGGGAACATCTTCAACCAGCACATGGCCGCGACAGAGTAACGCAACCAGAACTAATTCAACCGACTGTCGTTTCCCAACGATCACCAGTTCGACATTCTCAAAAACCCGTCGGGCGAAATCCTGAACGGTGCTCATATACCTCCGATCCGCGACGGCTACGCGGACGCCACAGATCGCCTCACACGAAATCATTCGCAGGACTGTTTAACGCAAAGATTGACGATGGCAGTATACCATAGCGTGATCGCAGCCGTAGGTTAAGAATGTTAATCGTTGTTGATACTTTTTCGGGTGTGGTTGCTGCATTTCGCGGCCTACCGACGAACGAAGATCCTTTTTCTTGCGTTGAGTAGCACATAACTCTTTAGCCCCACGTATGCACGGAGTGCGCAATGAAAGGCAGGCGCGCGGCGACATTTTACGACCACCTGAAGCGGGCGTTGGAGTTATTCGATCAACCCGAGGCCCTTGGCGAGCAGTCGCCGTTGGCGGCGCCGTATGTCTTAGGCGCGGCGATCCACGGCGCCGATGTCACTGCTTCGGGGCGCGGCAAGGCCCTGGGCGCCGTGATTGAGCGGGCGCTCGCACAGATGTGGGACGCTCCATTGCCCAACGACGGCGCTGCCTTGTTGAACAGCGCGATGAATGAGACGCCGCCGGGCGGGCGCTACGATTGCCTGATCCTGGAACTAAACTACCTCAAGCAGCGCTACCGGCCGATCCCACGCAACCAGGCCGAGATCTACTACGATATTCTGCATATTTCGCGCCCCACCCACGATCGCCACCTACGAAGCGCAGTTGAACGGCTCGGCGCCACGCTGCTGCAACTTCTGCGCCCGGCCATCCACCTGGAGCAACCACTCCCGCCGGCCTTGCTGGTTGGACGCGCGGCGCTGCCGGACGAGATGCAGGCCGATCTGGCCGCCGGAAAAACCGTCGCGATCAACGGCCCCGGCGGAATCGGCAAGACCGCCCTCGGCGCAGTGGTGGCGCGCCGGCACCCCGGTCCGCGCTTCTGGTATACCTTCCGGCCGGCGCTCAACGATCAGTTGACAAGCCTGTTGTTCGCGTTGGGCCATTTTCTCCACCTTCAGGGCGCCTCGACGCTCTGGCAGCAACTGGTGGTCGAGCGAGGCCGCCTGCCTGAGGGCGGAATGGCCCTGGGCTTGGCGCTGGCCGATCTGGACGAACTGCCGCAGCAGCCACTGCTCTGCTTTGATGAATTGGATGTCCTGCGACCCCTGGCGCAAGATCAGATCAACCCTGGGCATGTGCAGATCCTGGAATTTCTGGACGGGCTGCGCGGTAATGTGCCGATGTTGACGATCGGGCTGCGCCCGTTCTGGGATGGTGATAGCGCCTACCGGATCGCGGAGTTGTCGGCGCAGGATCTGGCGGCATGGCTGACCCATCAGAAGATCCCACATACACCCGCCGACATCACCCACCTCTTCAGCCACACCCAGGGCAATCCGCGCCTGGTCGAATTGTGTGTGGCGCTGTATCAGGCCGGTGCGGGCGAGCACTTCGCCGCCGTATTAGAGCAATTGCCGCACTCGCAAGCCCTGCTGCCGCTCTGGTCGAAACTGGAGCGCCGGCTGCACCCTGATGAGCGCCGGCTGCTGCAAGAACTGGCGGTCTTTCGGGCGAACGCGCCGGCTGATGCATGGCGGGGCGGGCCGGAACACACAACTGCGGCCTTGGAGCAGTTGATCGCGCGGCGCCTGGTTCATGAAGATGATCGCGGCGGGATCGGGTTGCTGCCCGCGCTGCGCGAGATCATCCATGCCGAACTGCCGGTTGAAATGCGCGAAGAGTTACACAACCAGGCGGCGCAGATTCGTGCCGAACGCGGCGAGTATACCACCGCCGCCTACCACTGGTATGCGGCGGGCCAGCCGGAAACCGCGATCGAGTTGTGGCACGCCAACCGCAACCAGGAGATCAACCAGGGCCAGGCCGGCGCCGCACTCAACTTGTTCAGCAAGATCTCGCTGCGCCGGCTTTCGACCCGCCACAGCAAACAGTTGCTGCTGCTGCGCGCCGAATTGCACGAACTGGCCGGCGATCCGATCAGGGTTACCGCCGACCTGGAACAGGCTGAATGGCCGGCCGACGACCCGGCAACACCAGAGGCCATGCTGCACCTCGGCCAGGCGTTGGCCGCACAGGGCCAGGCCGAACCGGCACTTCAGATGTATCGCAGCGGACTCGAAGCCGTGGCCACGTTGATGCGCCAGAGCACGCAGTTGCATGTGCAGCGTAGCCTGACCCAGTTGCGCCGGCGCGAGATGCAGCAGGCATGGCAAGAGGCGAATCTGGCCCGCTTCCACGCCGAAACCATGCTCGGGATCGTCCACGACCAGAGCGGCGATTATGCCACTGCGCACCAACATTACGTCAACTCGCTGGCAATTGCCGAACAGATCGACTACCAGGCCGGGATCGCGCAGACCCAGCACTATCTGGCGATGCTGGCCGGGCGGCGGCAGGATCTCGCCGCGGCGTTGCCGCATTTCGAGCAGGCGATCGCCTTTTATGAGCGGGTCGGCGATCGGGTGAATCGCGAATATGTGCGCAGCAACCTGGCCAGCACCTACATCCAGGTGCGCCGGTTTGCGGCGGCCCTGGAGCCGGCCGAGCAGGCGTTGCGCTTCTTCACCGCAATGGGCAACTCGGTGCGAATCGCGCAGAATGCCTCGAACCTGGCCGAGGCCCATGCCGAACTGGGCAACCTCGACCAGGCCGAGCACTATGCGCAACTGGTGCTGCGCGAAGAGGAGCCGCAGAGCCACCCCTACGCGCTGTACACCCTGGGAACCGTCTACAGGTTGCGCGGCGATCCGGAGCAAGCCGGGCGCTACTACGACCAATCGCGCCGGATCGCCGAGATCAACGACGACAGCTATTTGGTGGCTTTCGCCTGGCGGGCGCTTGGCGAGATCGGGCGCGCGCGCGGTGACGAAACGGCGGCGCAGCAGCATTTTGCCCAGGCGATCGAACTGTTCCGCCGGCTCAACATCACCACCGAAGCCGCAGCAACCGTGCAACTCGCCCAGTGTGATGCAAACCCGGCGGTAAATGATGCATCGATCGCGGGATAACGGTCTATGCTAGAAACATCGGTAGTCGGGCCGCCGGCCCGAACAAACCGCAACATACCGTACTCTCCATACTGAAGGAGCATACCCTTGACGATTATCACGCGCCGCCTGGCGATCCTCTTGTTGATCGTGAGCATCGCCGGGCCGTTCGCAGCCCCGGCACAGGCCCAGGAAGAGAGCTACGGCTATCTGTGGCAACTGGAATTCGACTTCGCGCACGATTTCAACGGCCTGCTGACCATTCACGTTGGGCCGTGGGAAAACGGCGATCTGGTTGAAGTGGACGCCACCTCGCAGGAGCGCGTCGCCTGCAAGCGGGTCGGCCCGGTATACCTGGACAGTGGCGATGCCGTGTTCAATGGTGGGTATCTGCGCTGCACCATGGATCTGGCCCGGATTGTGGCCAATAATCACGGCCTGGATATCGCGCCGGTCGATAGCTATGGCAGCATTCTGATGCAAAGCCGCTTGATCGCGAACCAGACCGATGTGATGCCGATCTTCAGCCATCCCGACGCCGACTACACAATCGACTTCGCGCTCACTTCGGCGGTGACGCCGGCCCAAACATTGTGGAACGGCGCGGGCTTGCTGCAACACACCTTCCCCGGCGTGGTCGGGATGACATGGCAGACCTACACGTATGAATACCGCTGCGCCTGGCTTGGCGCCTGCGATGCCGAATTCGAGGTCGGACCACATAGCGAAACCAAGCCGACCCTTGGCGATCGGGTGCAGTTTCACACCGGCCCACAAACCTTTTATATCGGTTATGACGGCGCGAACACCTTCAGCGGGCGCATGGATCGGGTGCTGATCGATCCGGGTAACTCAGTCCACTAATCCTGTCGCACGTTCAGGGCCGCACTCCAAGATCGGGTTGTTTCAGCGCAATGCGCCGGAACAACCCGATTTCTTTGTAGCTGATGCATAGGGCCGGTTTTATGAGGCACCAGATCGGGCTGCGCTGCGCATAATGCCTTTATCAACCGATAACGAAAGGCAGCGACAGCAATGAACCAGCGACAGAAGGAACATATCCGGCGCACATTCGCCCAGATCGAGCCAATCGCCACAGTGGCGGCAACCCTGTTCTACGGCCGGCTCTTCGAGATCGACCCCGACAGCAAGCACCTGTTTCGCTACGACCTGGGATCGCCGGGGATGGCGCAGCAGGGCGCAAAACTTATGCAGATGATCGCAGTGGCCGTGGCGCACCTCGACAACCTCGACAATGTTATCCCGGCGATCGAAGCCCTGGCCCGCCGCCACACCAGCTACGGCGTCGAAGCCCGGCACTACGACACAGTCGGCGCGGCCTTGCTCTGGACGCTTGAGCAAGGGCTGGGCCGTGATTTCACGCTGGAGGTACACGATGCCTGGACCACCTTGTACGGGACGCTCGCCGGAGCGATGAAGCAGGCAGCGTATACGCCGGCGTAGAACCGCCCCCGCCCCACACCAATCATCTTCCGAAGGCGAGCGCTGGATGGCGACCTTGACCGGCGATTATCCGCCGACCGATGCGGCCGGCTTTATGGCCTTTGCGGCAAGTGTACCGGTTCCCGAATTCGTGGCGGCACTAACCACTACTGAAGCGTTGAGTGATGCATACGGCTACCGGCGCGCCGCCAATCGCATGCGCCACTACCAACAGTTGCCGCGCTACCGGAAGGCGTGGTAGCGCCTGGCGACGCAGTATACGCCCGGATGGCTTAGGGCGGCGCTTTCAGAAGCGCCTGGCGCGGATCAACGCCGCGCCGTGGCAACTGGCGACCGGCCAGGATCTGCGCTGGGAAGCGGCGGCAGGCGCACAACGGGTGGATCCGGTGAGCCGGTTGGCGCAGGGCTACTTCGACCGGGTGTTGTTGGCGATAACGCCGAGCAGCCTGGTTGCCGCACGCTTCAGCGCTATGCAGAACATGCTGCGCTCGCCGGCAGTGCTCTTCCATCCCACTATTGTTCGCGAGGTGTTACGATGCAAAGTTACACCCCCGCAGCACCACAGCAATATCCAGCCCCCGATCGCCGCATCGTAGCGACGCGCCGCCGGGCGGGGTCGAGCATGTTCGATCTCGCCGGGCGGCATCCACAAAAGGAGGCCCTATGACACGTCTGCATCATCAGTCGATCTTGAGCATGATCGCGATCATGCTTGTAACGATCCTCGGCCCGGCTGTGCCGGCGACGATCGCCGCTCCGATCGAACCGCAGGCGGAACTTCAGGCAACGCCGACGACCCTGGTCGATGAGCCGATCGACGGCTTTGCCCTGGTTGAACCGCGCCTGTTCTGGTGGAATACGCCGATCTGTATCGCCGGCTTCGGCGGCGGGCCGGGGCTGGCTGAAGCGCCGCCGGTTGACGAACTGACTGAAGCGATCAGCCGAAAAGCGACCTACGGCGGCGAGATCCGGCGGCTCTACTATCGCAGTGGAACAGAGGTCGGCAGTGGTTGCGGCCAGCAAGACATCGAGTTTGCGCCGCTCTCGAACCTGATCGCCGACGAAGACTACCTTTACTGGCTGGATCAAAGCGGCCTGGTGCGCCTCTCGACCGACGCCAATCCCGGCGATCAGCCGGAGCTACTGGTCGATCTCGCAACCAACTCGGGCGCCGAGTTGGTACAAACGAAACCACGATCTACGCGCTGTTACGTGGCGGCAGCGAGAATCAAAGCGCCCAGATCCGCCGGATCGCCAAGAATAACGGCAGCAATGTAACGATCGCCTTTGATGTCAACAATGGCGATACCATCAGCAAACTGGGCATCGACGCCGAGCATCTGTACTGGATCACCGCCGGCACCCTGCGCCGCTACAATCTTGCTGCCGGCGGCAGTTCGACCGCCCTTACAAACGATGTGACCGGCTACTACCCTGAGGGGCCGCGTGAACTTTGTCTGAACCCACAAGCCTGTGTCGAAACGAATTATGTCTTTGTGGCCAAGGATGATCGCATCTACCGCTACAACAACGACAGCGACACACTCAGTACGGCGATCTACAACAGCCCCGACAATTCCGGCCTGATCAGCGAGATCACCGGCGATGCAACCCATCTCTACTTCTTCGAGCGCCGGGCATTGGGCTGTGCGCCAACGTGTAGTTACAACTCGGTGCTGTTCCGCATGAACCGCTTGGGCGGCACGGCGTCGCCACTTTTTAACGGCGACACATCGATCACCTCGCGTCCACTCGGCCTTGTGAGCGACGGCACCTTTTTGTTCTGGAATCTGGCCGGCTTGCAACGGTTGCCGAATAACGCCGAAGCATTGCCGGTGGTCGATCTGGAGATCACCGACATCGAGGTGACTCAGGGCATTCAGGATCTGGATAACGCGGTACGGCTGATCGAAGACCGGCGCACCTACGTGCGCGTCCATGTGCGCTCGACCGAGGCCGGCATCGCTGTGCCCGGCGTCACCGCCCGCCTGATTCGGGTCGGCGCAACCCAGTTCGACGACGGGCTGCTGCCGATCAACACTATCGGCCCGGCCCTCACGGTGCTACCCAACCCCGACCGCAACGTGGTCAATCAGAGCTTCTTGTTCGAGTTGCCATGGAATTGGGCCGAGGGCAACTTTACGTTGCAGGCGCGCCTGAACCCCTTCCAATATCCGCTGGAGCCGAACTACAGCAACAACACGCGCAATGTCGCAATCAGCTTCGAGCCGTCGCCGCGGCTGGAAGTGGAATTTGTCAGTTGGATGTACATACTCAACGGCACGGTCTACGCGCCGCGGATCACGGAAGATGTGGAGCAGACCTATTCGTGGATCAGGCGGGTGTACCCCTTGGCGAGCGCAGCCGGCTACGCCGATGACCCCTCGCCGGGATTCCGGCCCGCGCAGCGCAGCATCCTCGATTTCGGCCTCGGCAGCCGGGTCGATCGCAGCCACGACGAATGCCAGGATCTGCTGATCGAGAATGAGGACGGCACCACCACCGACCGGCGGAACCTGTGTGCGAGCCGGTATACCAACACCCAGATGGATGCCATGCGCGACACCTACGGCATCGGCCTCGACACCTTTATGTACGGCATGATCAGCGACGCGGCCGGGATCTTCCCGCGCGGTCAGGCCTGCTGCGGCGACAACGTCTCCAGTGGCCCGGTTGGTACGCCCGGCGATGTGATGAACTGGACATGGGACAGCGACAGTACCTATGGCGATTGGTACGCCGGCCACGAAGTCGGCCACACCCTCGGGCGCGGGCATCCGGCCCAGGGAAACGAGTGTAGCCATAGCGCCTCCGATCAGAACTATCCCTACGCGGGCGCGCAGATCGGCCCGGCCAACGGCAGCCTGGCCGGCTTTGACGGCGGTGATCCGGCCTTCGGCATCGCGCGGCAGGTGCTACCGGCGACCCTATGGACCGACCTGATGAGCTATTGTGACTATCAGTGGATCAGCGACTACACCTACGATGGGATGTACGACCGCATGATGAACGGGCTGAGCGCCAATCTGACCGCCGGCACAATTGTGCAACCGGCCCAGGGCGATCTACTTGGCGTCTACGGCAGCATTGTGATCAGCAGCGGCGCGGCCCAGATCATCAAGGCATTACGACTGGAAAGCGCCGCCGACGTGCCGGCCCTGGTGCCCGGCAGCCATGCGATCCGGCTGGTCGGCAACGGCGCAACCCTGGCCGAACACCCATTCACACCCGACGGCATCGACGACAGCGACGCAACACTGCTCGGCTTCGGCCAGATCGTGCCTTTTGCCGCAGGCACCACGGCGATTCAGATCGTGCGCCTGAGCGACGGGGCGATTGTCGGCACGCAAACCGTGAGCGCCAATCCACCAACCGTCGCCAACGTCCAACTAACGGCGCCAGGCACGCCGGTGAGCGGCGAGGCAACCCTGAGCTGGGATGCCGACGATCCGGACGGCGACAGCCTGAGCTTCGACGTTTTCGCGAGCAACGACGGCGGCACAACCCTGGAGCCACTGGTACTTGGGGCGAGCGGCACAAGCACCGTGGTCGATACATCATTGCTGGCGGGCGGATCGACGATCTTCCGCGTGGTGGCGAGCGACGGGATCAACATGGCGCAGGCCGACAGCCCGCCGGTGGAACTGGCGAACAAAGCGCCTGTGGCGCGCATCCTCAGCCCCGGCGACGGCGCGGTGTTCCAGTACGGCCAGTTGATCAACTTCAGCGGCAGCGGGTTCGACCTGCAAGACGGCACCCTGGTGGGGCGGGGCCTGGTCTGGAGCAACCAGGACGGCGTGCTCGGCGGCGATGCACAACTCGCGATTGCCGATCTGCCGGTGGGCGAACACACAATCACATTGCGAGCGCAAAACAGCGCGGGATTAAGCAGCGAGGCGACGATCACGATTATGATCGAGGACGACCTGACCCTGCCGGGGCCGACGCTGGATGTCGGGCCGGCGCAAGTGGGCTGGCATGTCGCCGCCGGCGCCAACGAAATCCAGACGGCACAACTCAGCATCGGCAACGTCGGCAGCGGCGAACTGAGTTGGACGGCCGGCAGTGATGCGGCCTGGCTCAGCCTGAGCGCAAGCAACGGCACAGCACCGGCGCAACTCACACTCAGCGCCGACCCAGGCGGCATGGCGGACGGCGCAACCCGGCAGGCCGTCGTCACAATCAGTGCCACAAGCGACGGCGTAAACCTCGGCAGCGTCGCAATCCCCGTGACACTGACCGCCGGCGACACCTGGAGCAACAGCGAAATCAGCCAGGCGCCACGCCAACGGCTCTACCTACCGATGTTGTTCCGGTAATGCGTAGGGGCGAAGGATTCGCTGCGTGGATCTTTCGCCCCTACTCACCCAACAGCAACCAATCGAACGACACCCCCAACACCTCACGCAACGCAATCAACTCCGCCGCATTCGGCAAACTCTCACCATTCTCGATCCGGCTGTACTGCGTACGACTGATCACCACCTGCGCCAACTCCATCCGCGCCCGCAGATGCTCCTGCGTGAGCGCCAGTTCGGTGCGGCGCACGCGCATACGCGCGCCAATTGCTTGCGCAAGCGCCCGCTGGTTAATCTGATATTCGGCCGGCAAATCTTGAATCCGCTTGGGCATAGGCGCTCCAAGCGGAAACAATGCCACGCCGTCGGCACACTGTGTCCCATAGATGGGATAGCACCATCTAACGGAATGCAAACCCGACCTATTCCCATAGATGGGAATTTGCGGTACTATATGTGTGGTTCCACACATCCATCTACGGGATTCTCATGGCCGCCACAGCCGCCTCCACTCCTACCTTCACCTTCAGTGGGCACGAAACCTTCGTCCTGCGCAGTAACTGGCTCAAAAAAGCCTACGACCTATTGCAGGAAACACCTGATCTCTTCGGTCTGGAAGATGCCTTTGTGCGGCTTGGCGTGGGCAAGAATATGGCTCAGTCGATCCGCTACTGGGGCCGTGTCTGCAATGTGTTTATGCGGCGTGAGGACGGCAGTGGATCCGAGGCGACTCGCCTCGGACATGCGCTCTTCGCTGATGATGGCTGGGACCCATTTCTGGTGACGCCGGCCAGTCGCTGGTTGCTCCACTGGCAGATCGCCGCCCGCCCTGAGGCGGGATTCACCTGGTTCTATACTTTCAACCGGCTACGGCGCGGCGAGTTTAGCGGCGAACAGTTGGCGCAACAGATCAGCGATACGGTGATAAAAGCCGGTGGCAAACTCCCTTCACCGGCAACCCTTCAACGCGATATTGACTGTATGTTGCGCTGTTACCTGCGCCCAAACACCGCCCAACTCGGCCCGGCGGTTGAAGATGCGCTCCATTGCCCATTGCACGAACTCGAACTGCTCCAACAGATCCCCGGCCAAGCGACCTATCGCATGGCCGGCGGCGCACAACCCGATCTGCCCGACGCGCTGATCGCGTTCGCCGCGCTGCAGCAGATTCGCAGCCTTGGCCGAGCGACGATCGCCTTTAATGAATTGGCCTACGGCGAATGCTCGCCGGGCCGGGTATTCCGGCTTGATGAAGATGCACTGCTGGAGCGACTGCTGCATTTCGAGACGATCACGGAAGGGCGGGCGGTCTATGCCGAGAGCGGCGGCATCAGGCAGGTGGCCTGGCGCGATCCCGCCGATACGCTGCAGGATTGGGCGCTGCTTGAGGCGGCCTTCGGGTAGCGTGAATGCAAAATTTCTGCATTATGCATGTGCTTTAGGAACGATCATATGTCCGAATCCGCCCCGCTGACGATCGCCACACGTTTTACCCGTGCGGTACATATCCGCCGCGATTTCCGCGATCTGCGCTATCGGCTCGACGGTTATCAGGCAACGCCCCTGGTGCAACAGACGGCTGGGCGCATTTGTACCGGACTGAACCCCGGCAGCAGCGAACGGGCCTTTTCGGTCGTCGGGCCATTCGGCGCCGGGAAGTCGGCTTTCGGCCTGTTTGTGGCCCATTTCCTGCAACGCAGCCCTGAAAATCGGCGGGCATTGCTGCAATCGCTCCATGTTCCCGAGGCCGCCGAGCGGCTGCCGCTTGATGCACCTTCACTTCTCGCGGTGCTGATCCCCGGCAATAATAGCTCGCTGCGCCAGGCACTATTGCTTGGGGTCGCCGATGCGATTGCGGGGCTACGATCACCGGCGCTCGATCAATTCCAAACCCAACTGGAAGCGACCGCCGCCACACCCGATCTCGATCCGGTGCAGGTTGCGACATTGGTTGCGGAAACCGCCCAACGTCTGCGCGAACACGGCAAATACAGCGGCCTGGTGCTGGTGATCGATGAGTTGGGACAGTTCCTCGATTACGCAGCCCGCCGCGATGATGAACGCGATCTGTTTGTGTTGCAGAGCCTGGCGGAAACGGCAGCCCGCAGCGGCGAAACACCAATTCTGCTGCTGACGATTCTGCATCAGGCCTTCGAGCGCTACACATTGAATGCCGGGATCACCCGCCGGATCGAGTGGGCGAAGGTGCAGGGGCGCTTCGTCGATCTGCCATTCCAGGAGCCATCGGCGCAGATGATCCGGATGGTCGCGCAGGCATTACGCCCAGGCGGCCGCGATCCATATCGCACGATTCGCTGGGAGCGGGCGGAACAACTCGCAGCGCAGACAGAAACCCTTGGGCTGCGGCCGGTCGAGATCGGGGGTGAGGAGTGGCGGCAGATTCTGGCCGACAGTTACCCAATTCACCCGACGGTATTGATTGCGCTGCCGTCGCTCTTTCGCCAACTGGCGCAGAATGAGCGCTCGCTATTTGTGTTTTTGCACTCCGACGAGCCCTGGGGATTGCGCGATCTGCTGCGCAGTTCAGATGTTCACGGCATCCTGCCGATCTATCGTCTCATCCACCTTTACGCCTATGTCGAAGCGAGCCTCGGGCCGAGTCTGTTCGGGCGGGCGCGCGGCCAGCGTTGGGCCGAAGTAGCCGAGTTACGGACGTTGCTCGCAACCGCCGAGCCGCTCCACCTTGATGTGCTTACCACGGTTGGCGTGATCGGGGCGCTGGAACGCTCCTCGGGGTTGCGCGCCAACCAGGCTCAGATCTGCTTCGCCCTGCGTGACAGCAGCGACGATAGCGCAATTGCCGATGCGTTGCTCGCACTCCAGAACCGGCGCATGCTCAGTTACCGCCGCCACCGCGACAGCTACATTGTTTGGGAGGGCAGCGATCTCGATCTAGATGCGCTGACCCAGGAATTGCGCCGCGAATTGGCCGAACGGGCGGTGCTGCCACAGTTGCTGCAACAGCACGCCGACACCACGCCGCGAATTGCACGCCGGCATAGCTACCGTTCCGGCGCGACCCGCATCTTCGCCGTGCGCTATGTCGATAGCGGCGATCTTCAGGCTAGCGAGCCGCCGGCCGGCTTCGACGGCGAACTGCTGCATGTGGTACCGGCCGATGAGGAAGATCTGAAGCATGCCGAGCACTGGGCGCGCGATCCGGCCCGCGCCGGCGAACCGGGCCGGATTGTAGTGTTGCCGCAGCGCGTACGCGAACTGCGCGAACTGCTGCTGGATGTAGCCGCGCTGCATAAACTACTCACCGAAAAGCCGGAGCTTGAGAACGATCGCCCGGCCCGGCGCGAGGTAGCGGGCCGCTTGATCGAGGCTCAGCAGAGCCTGGCCTATGTGATCGCCGAAACCTACGGCGGCGCAAAGAGTCGCTGGTTTTACCAGAAGGATGAAAAGCCGGCCGGCAACGCCCGCGCGATCGATCAACTCCTCTCCGATGCAGCCGATACCACCTACCCACACTCGCCGCAAATCTGGAACGAACTGATCGTGCGCCGCCAACTCTCGTCGGCTGCCGCCAAAGCCCGCCGCAATCTCGTCGAGGCGATGCTGGATCACGCCGGTGCAGAGAACCTGGGTTTTAGGGGCTATCCCGCCGAACGGGCAATTTACGAGAGTGTGTTGCGCAATGGCGGCCTGCATCAACAAGCCGAAGGCGGCGCCTGGATCTTCGGCCCGCCACCGACCGCCGATCCACTTCGCCTGCGGCCGGTATGGGCGGCGATGGAAGCATTTCTGAACCAAACTGCCGGCGAACCGCAGCCGCTCACGGCGCTGCTGGAAGGGATCGAAAGCCCACCCTTCGGCGTAAAGCCGGTCTCAGCCCGCTCCTTTTCGTGGCGCTGTATGTAGCCCGCGCCGGCGAGATCAACCTTTACGAGCGCGGCAACTACGTAAC
>JAAUQO010000310.1 GCA_012032775.1 Oscillochloris sp.
GGACTTGTATTCAAAGTTCTCTCGGAGGTCGCCGTAAGACCGGGCGATGGAGATGTCCTTGGTGTTTTGCGGAATGCGGACGCGGATGATTTCGTCGAGTTCGGCCCGCACCCCGGCGGCGCCCTTGGCTCCTACCGCTTCGGCGAGACTGAGGACGTGCTCTACGCCCCACCGCCGCCCGGCGAGGACGGCGAATTGGAACTGCTCAAGCGCGTGATCGGCGCCGATACACCGGTTAGTTTCGCCGGCACCGTCACCTACGAGATTTTGTTGCGCCACAATGACGGGAGCCAACCCATCCAGGCTCGCATCCGCGACGAACTCGTCTACCCGCAACACCTACTCGGGCCGATCACGGTTGAGAGCGACGGCGGTGCCTCGCCGCTTCAGGCCAGCATCCGCTACGATACATCCGGCTCGGCTGTGAATACAATCATCCAGTGGCAGGGTACATTGCTGCCGAATGCCCAGGTTAAACTGAGCTTCGATGTGCATATTCACCCACTTTGCCAACCCAACCAGCAGACCGAGACAATTACCAATCGGGCCGAGGCGCTGCCGCGCAACGGCGACCCGCTCAGCGCCGAGGTTGATTTCGTTGCCCAATGCCCCGGCTACAGCAGCGGTATGATCGCGGTTGAGCTTGATCCTGATCAGCTCAACACGATCGAGCAACTCGATCCGAGCGCCATTGGTGTGAACTACGACATCAAAAACAACAATGCCCGCGCCGTCACCCTTGGTTTGTGGCAGGAGCGTGTGAACCCGGCCGAGACGAGTGCGATCGCGTTGCCCTCATTCGAGCAGGTGATCACGCTGGAACCCGGCGCGAGCCGATCGGTGACGCTGGTACAAAAAACAGTCGATATGTCCAGCGCAATAACCGACGGCACTTCAAACACGATGCTGAGCCGGTTACGCTACTGTTTGATCAGCGAGATCGATCGGGTTTGCCCCGATCCGGCCGCATACCCGAATCTGGTCGGCGAAGGCCCGACCGTCACGATCAAGATGCGCCCGAACGAACTCGGCGATGCGCCCGACAGCAGCAATCACGCCGGCGTCGCGATGACGGCCTATCCCGCCACACCCGCCGGCTTCCCCACCGTCTTCGATCCGGCGACCGGCCTGCCCCAGGGGCCGCTGCACCTCCACCCGCGGCCCTTCCATCTCGGCCCGCAGGTTAGCCTTGAGGCCGAGGCCGATGTCGGTCCGGATCAGGATGCGACCAACAACATCGAGCCGGCCGCCAACAGCGCCGATCTCGATGGCTTCGACGACGGCTCGCAGCTGACTATTCCGAGCCATTGCCAGCCGGCTACCGCCGAAGTGCAGGTGGCGATCAGCCAGCGCGCCTGGGACTGGTTCAAGGATAAGGATCAGTCGGCCTATCTGAATGTCTGGCTCGACAGCAACCGCGACGGCGATTGGGCCGACGGCTTCCAATGTGCCATGCCCGCCGGCCAGAATGCCGATGTGGTCGAGCATATCCTGATCGACTTCCCGATCGATGTGGCCGCACTTGGCCCCGGCCTGCATCCGCTTACCATTGCGACCGACCGTGTGGCCTGGCCGGCCCAATTTGCCGAGCGTCCGAGTTGGCTGCGCTTCACCCTGAGCGAGCAACCGGCGAACAAAACCCTTACCTTCGCCGGGATCAGCTACGGCGACGGGCGTGGCTACGACAAGCCTTTTATTCTCGGCGAGACCGAAGATCATCTGCTGCGGCCCGGCGATCCGAGCGGCGAACCCGATCTTGGCGTGCGCCTGGGCGGCAAGGTGGAGCAGGGCAAACTGTTCTTCCGCGTCGGCTACTTCAATCAGGGCGCAGGCACAGCCGCCGCCGGCAAGCTGAATCTGCAACTCCCGCCGGAATTGCAGAACAGCGCCCCCGAAATCGTGCGCGCGCCCGGCATCCCCGCCGCCGATATTCAAACCGGCGCCGGCCAGATCAGCTTCATGCTGCCCGACCTGGCGCCCGGCGAGCGCGGCACAATCGTGCTCGGCTGGCAGCAAATCCCTGATGTGACCAGTTTCAGCGCCGCTGCCACGGTGATGGTGGCCGGCGACGACAACAGCGCCAACGACAACGCCGAAACCACTGTCGAAGTTCTGCCGCCGCCGCCGTTGCTGGCCGCCCTGGCCGGAAGCGGCAACGCCTGGAGCCGCAGCGCTACGACCTGCCGCAACGGCGTGACCCTGGTGGGCAAAGCTGAGCCTAACTCGATCATCGCCATCCTGATCGGCCTGCTGAAAGTCGATACCGTTACCAGCGACGCCAACGGTAATTTCCGCATCGACCTGGCGAATCTGCCCGAGGGCCGCCATCATATCAGTGCCGAGTATGACAGCATTGTGTCGCCGCGCGACGCTTCCAGCGGGCTAGCGACCGGCGTCGTGATCGATGTCAACCCGGAACTGCCGATCGACCCGCTCAGCCTGAGTTTTACCGACAGTAACGGCAACGAGTTCGTGATCGATACCCTCGGCTACTCGTGGGGTGCCTCGCAGACCGGAAGCTTCAGTTTTATGCGCAACGGCCAGAGCTACGAGGTCGGCGTCGATAGCTGCGGCACAGCGCCGAGCCGGCAGTTGTCGATCAAGCTCACTGATGTCATCATCAGTAGCCTTCATGACGACGACAATGACGGGCGCTTCAGCGGCGTACTTGTCTTCGACGAAAGCGGCTCGATTCCATTTGAGGACTTCACTCAGATCGGCGCGAGCCTGGCGCAGGCCGAAACCCTGGAACTGGAGGTGCTTAGCAATGGCACCAACCGCAGTTTCAGCATCCTGCTCAGCGATACGGCGACCGGCACGGTGCTTGATGCCGCAAGCGCTGAACCTGTGGCCGATGCGGAAATCACCGCCCTGAGCGCCGACGACATTCTCTGGCCGAGTGCGGCACTCGCCGCCGAGAACCCGCAAACCAGCGGTGCCGACGGCAGTTACCGCTTCGGCGATGCGATCGCCGCCAGCCAACTTGTTGTGCAGCGCAGCGGTTACCAGAGCTACCGATCCTGGACGATCTTGCAGGGGAGCAGCCTGAATCAGTTGCTCAAGCTCACGCCGGAGTTGAGTGGCGCAGCCGATCACACAATCTACATCACCGAAAACGGCTTTGTGCCGAGCGTCCTGAGTGTTGCGCCGGGCAGCGTAGTCGAGTGGATCAACCTCGATCTAAACGAGCACACGGCCAGCAGCGCATCCTTCGACAGTGGCGCACTGGCCCCCGGCGAACGCTATCGCACCATCGTCGGCGCCGCAATCAACTACGACGATGCCGCCAATCCGCTCAACGGCGGCTCAATCCTGATCGACGGCGGCAATGCCGGACTCACCCTTTACCTGCCGCTGATCGTACGCTAACATAACCACAACGACACAAAGCATACCTGGATCGGGTTCGTCGGCTAGCCGGCGAACCCGATCCATTCAAGCTATGACAAACTTCATCTGTGTAACCTGTGGAACTCAGTTTGCCGACAGTGATCAGCCGCCCGCCGCATGCCCGATCTGCACCGACGAGCGCCAGTACGTCGGCCATAACGGCCAGCAGTGGATCACACTCGCCGACCTTCAGCGCGATCACCACAACATCATCAAGCCGGTCGAGCCGCACCTGATCGGCATCGGCACGCATCCCGCTTTCGCCATCGCTCAGCGTGCGCTGCTCGTCCAAACTCCCGAAGGCAACCTGCTCTGGGATTGCATCAGCCTGCTCGACCAACCCACCATCGCCGCCGTGAACGACCTTGGCGGCATCAAAGCGATCGCAATCTCGCACCCGCACTACTATTCATCGATGATCGAGTGGGCGCAAACATTCAATGCGCCGATCTTCATTCATGCCGCCGACCAGACGCATGTGATGCGACAGCATCCCGCCATCAACTATTGGCAAGGCGAAACCCATGAACTCTTCGGCGGGCTGAGCCTGATTCGTTGCGGCGGGCATTTCGCCGGCGGTCAGGTATTGCATTGGCCTACGGGCGCCGATGGCCGCGGCGCGCTCCTCACGGGCGACATTATCCAGGTTATCCCCGATCGGCACTACGTCAGCTTCATGTACAGCTACCCAAACCTGATCCCATTGTCGGCAAGTGCCGTCCAACGCATCGCCGCCGCCGTCATGCCCTACCAATACGACCGCATCTATGGTGCGTGGTGGGATCGCATCATTCCCAGCGATGCCGCCGCCGCCGTCGCTCGCTCCACCGTCCGCTATATCAATGCGCTTACAAGCCAGGGATAAGATCAGGTATTGCGCACATCATTCAGCAACTGATCGATCACCCACGAAGTTCGGGCCGCACTCTCGCCGGTGCTGGGGCATTGACCATTTCCATTCAAGGCGTCCACCACCATCTGGATCAGCGGCTGTTGCACATGCGGCGGATCATCAAAAACAAATTCCGTGTACGCATCTGCGGTTGTAAGTTGCACCGGCTGTGGATGAAAAGTCGCATAGCTGATTTTGCCCTTACTACCGACGATCTCGGTACGCTCCCAGCGCTCGAAGCCGCTAAAACACCAGGTTCCCATGCCATACACACCGGATTCAAACCGGAATGTCGCGCTCACAATATCCTCCGCCGGATACTGCCCGGCCTGATTGCCGGCCAAGCCGTGAGCAGCCTGAATCGGGCCGAGCAGATAATCCAGCAGATCCAGCATATGCGAGCCGAGATCGACAAATAGCCCGCCGCCTGCTACCTCAGGGTTCACCCGCCACGGCAATGCGTGATCATCAGTGGTTGCTTTCAGCAATGGGCGGTAAAGCGTAATGGCGGCGAAGCGGATCGCGCCGATTCGTCCGTTGTCGATCAATTCCTTCACCATTCGGTAGCGCTCCAAGGCCCGCCGATAATACGCCACGAACAGCGGCACCCCCGCCGCCCGGCATGCATTGATCATCTCCTCGCATTCAGCAGCATTCAGGGCCATTGGTTTTTCCACATACACCGGCTTAGCGGCTGCTGCACTCAGCAGCGTATATTCCTTATGGGTTGAAGGTGGGGTAGCGACATACACCGCATCGACTTCCGGATCATGCACCAATGCCTCGGCATCGTCGTACCAGCGCGGCACCCCGTGGCGCTGTGCGTAATCACGCGCCAGATCGGCGTTACGCCGCATCACCGCCACCAATTGCGCGTTACGCGCCCGCTGAAACCCCGGCCCGCTCTTAACCTCCGTCACCTCGCCGCAGCCAATCATCCCCCAGCGAATCGTTCGCATCACAAACTCCCGGCTCATCAACAGCCTCTCCCGGCAGTATAGCAAGAGCCGTTCGACTGCCATTCTTCACCGGCCTGGAGCCGCGAAGCAATCCGGCGGATCTCATACGAGCGCGTCAGCGCCCAGCGGGCATGCACCACGGGCATTGACTAGGGGAACGCATTCAGCTTTGGGGTTCGAAGGGGCGCAAGCCCTCGCCGGGGGAGTCCAGAGGGGCGGCGGCCCGCCCCTCTGGTGGGCCTGGGGCGGCAGCGCCCCTCTGGTGGGGCCTGGGGCGGCAGCGCGCCCTGATGGGGCCGTGGGGCGGCAGGCGCGACCTGGTCGAGGGCCTGGGGCG
>JAAUQO010000046.1 GCA_012032775.1 Oscillochloris sp.
TAGCAGGTTCCCAAGCACCGGCATACCCCGGTTCGAAGCTACGGCCGTACTGACGCAAACCCGCCGAACCGACAGAACTACGCCCGGCGCTGACCGAATTTTGTGCGCCCGTTTAGCGCTAATTATATCACGAGGAAAAATTTGTTTCGCAAACGCGGAGCGCGCGCGGTTGTGGGCTTTTTCGGGCCGCCGGATCGTTGAGATTCGACAGCGCGATGCGGCACGGCGTAGCTGCGCCGCATCACACCGGGTGGTACGTTCGCCGAATGCTAGTACGCTCAAGCGTACATACGTCTCCGGCGCACATCGCACGGTGACGGCCTAAAGGCCGTTACAAACCCGCGACGGACGGAGGCCGACCGGTACTAGTCGCGTTCCAGGCGGAGCCAGCAGCTATCATAGGGCTGCATGTCGAGGAGATAGGTTCGATCTTTGGGGTGCGCAATATGATTCCCATCGAGCAGATGGGTCACGCGACTCACATCGGAGCCAAGATCCAATTCGACACTCAGGGCCGTATCGGACAGATTATGAACGGCGACCATACGGCGCTCGGCAAGATCGTAGCGAATGGCGAACACCGCAGCCTGGTTGGTGGCCAGTAGCTGCGATGTGCCGCGACCGATTTCGGGCAAGCCGCGCCGCACCCGCAACATCATCTCGAAGGCATTGAGCAACGAGTTCGGATCGCGCTGCTGGGCGGCGACATTAACCTGCTTGTAGCTGTAATCGCCCGCGCTGATCAACGGCCGAATCAGCTTATCGACAGGTGCGTTGGAATAGCCGCCATTCGGCCCATCGGACCATTGCATCGGTGTACGCACCGGATTACGCCCCTCCAACGACAGATTATCACCCATGCCGATCTCCTCGCCATACCAGATAACCGGCGTACCGGGCAAGGTGAACAGCAGGCTATAGACCTGTTTAATCCGGCGCAGATCGCCATCAAGAATCGGCGGCAGCCGGCGGGGAACGCCGCGATCGTAGAGCCACATCTCTTCGGTAAAGCCGAATGTTCGTGAAATTTCTTCCCGCTCGTAGGGCGAAAGACGTTCAAGAGCCAGCTCGTCGTGATTGCGCACAAACACCGCCCACTGACACAACGGCGGCTTTTTGGGCACCATATACAGCGCCCGCACCAGCGGCTCGGCGGTTTTGCGCGCAAGGGCGAGATACATGTGTTGGTTCAGAATGAAGTTGAACAGCATATGCATCCGATCGGAGTTACCGAAGTAGTGCGTCAACTGATCAGGATCAACATTCGCCTCAGCCAACATCATGGCATCGCCGCGTCGCCAGGCCAGCAAGTGGTGAATATCGGTAATCAGAGCGTAGGGATCGACAATATCGGCCACATCGACATCGAGCCGCTCGATCACAAACGGCGCTGCATCGATCCGAAAGCCATCGACCCCGAGTTCGAGCCAGAAGCCGATGATCTTGGCGATCTCATCGCGCACCCTCGGGTTGATCGTGTTGAGATCGGGTTGGTGCGGGAAGAAACGGTGAAAATAGTATTCCTTCGCCACCCGATCATACGTCCAGACCCGCTCCTGCTTGCCGGGGAAGATCATGCCCTGGTTGGCGTCGGTCGGCTTATCCTTCGACCAGAGATAATAGTCGCGGTAGGGCGATTCGGGATCGGCACGGGCCTGTTGAAACCAGGGATGCTCGCTGGAGGTATGGTTGATCACCAGATCGATCACGATACGAATACCGCGATCGTGGGCCTGCCGCGCGAATTCAACAAAATCACCCAGGCTGCCCAGACGCGGATCCACGCTGTAGTAATCGCTGATATCGTAGCCATTATCACGATTGGGCGTTGGAAAGAAGGGCAATAGCCAGATACAGGTAAAACCAAGACCGGCGATATAGTCGAGCTTACTGGTTAAGCCGACAAAATCCCCAATTCCATCGCCCCCGGAGTCGGCGTAGGTCTCGACATCCAGACAATAGATCAGTGCCTCCTGATACCAGCGATTATGCATGCTGCGCTCCTTGAGTGTCCGGCTAAAACTTTGTGGTCATGTTGCAAGTTGTATGCCGCATCAGGCTGCCGTCAAACCCGAGTCGCAATCCAATCCTGCTTCCTGGCACAGATATTGCACCTGTGACGGTGTGCTGATTCGGGTGACGTGGAGCACCTGCGCAGCAATTGGATAAGTTATCAGGAGGATTCCCGTGATCATCAACCTTATTCTCTGGATTCTGTTCGGGGCCCTGGTCGGTTGGCTTGCCAGCATCGTGATGCGCACCGATGCTCAGCAGGGCGCATTGTTAAACATCGTGGTCGGTATCATCGGCGCGTTCCTGGGCGGGCTGGTCTTCAGCCTGCTTGGATTCGGCGGTAGTAATATCAACAGCGGCGACTTCAGCCTTGGCTCGTTGCTGGTATCGTTCATCGGCGCGGTGGTTTTGCTGGGGATCGTCAATCTGTTCCGGCGCGGCTCGGTTCGCTAATTTGTGAACTTTTTGGACTGAGGGGTCTGGCGGCTATGCTGCCAGACCCCTCAATCGAATTTTCAAGTAAGGAGTAGGTATGCAAGTCTCCGAGATTGTGAAAGACGCGCCGATTGAGCGCGAGGACGTGAGTCGGTGGGTGGTATTCTCAGGGTTCTGGGGGTCGATCTTTTATTTGCTCTCGTGTGTCAGCGAAGTTGCGGCGGCGCGCCGGCGTCCGGTGCGGCTCGACACACAAACCCTGGGGATGGGCTACGGAATGCATGTGGCAACCTTCGTGATCGGCGGGTCGATCCTGAACGCCGGCCAGTCGCTGGTGGTTGGGAAGAGCAGCACCGAGCAGGCGCAGGAGTCGATCGGCGGCGGGCAGTTGCAGCGTACCTGGCCGTTGCAGGCCCTCGGCGGCGCCGCCGGGTCGGTCGTGCCGTTGGCAATGGCGGTAGCAAGCCAGAAAGTTGCCGAGAACATCACCGGCCGCCCGGCGATCGATAATGATATCAACTGGCCGGTTGCCGCCGGAACCATGGTTGTGATCACCGGGTTAACCGCATTGGCCGTGAGCCGGATCACATCGTGGGTAGCACGCGATGCGAAGCGCGGTTCGGGGAGGCGTTAGGGCTACTTCGTTGTTTCGACGCGCTGAGGCTATGGTTTTGGGGTTGCGCTTTTTGCCGGCGAGCCGACAAAACGCAACCCCATTTTAGCGTAAATGCGAGGGCGGGATCTTCATCAGGACGCGGTATTTGGCGACGGTACGCCGGGCGATCGTATGGCCCTGTTCGCCGAGCAGGCGGGCCAACTCTTCGTCGCTGAGCGGTCGCGGTTCATTGGCGATCAGCTCACGCAAGACATCCTGCACACCGCGCGCAACCACGAAAAACTCACTCATCGGCAACAAGGTACCATTCGGCAGCAGGGCGGTCTTGTCGGCGGTGGCACGGCTGATGGTTGATTCATGAACGCCCAACTCAGCCGCGATCTCGGCGCGAGTCATGGGCAGCAGGTGGCGCACGCCATGGCGCAGGAACCCGTCCTGACGCTCGATAATCGTCTCGCCGATCCGTTGCAGCGTTGATTCGCGCTGGCGTAGGTTCGACAAAAAGACCCTGGCGCGTGCAATATACTCGCGGACGTGTTCGCGCTCGTCGTCGGGCAGATTGGCCGCCTTACGGGCCAGATCCTGATAGAGCGGATTGAGGCGCAGAATACGTCGCGGCGAATGCAACACTTCGACCACAAACGTATCTTCGCGATTCACAATCGCGATATCGGCGGTGCGGTAGCGGGTGCGTTGCAACGGCGCAGCCTCGAACATGGCGGCCTGAGCCGGAAACGGCCAGAGATGGCGGCGAATAAAGTTGCGTACCTCTTCCATCTCATCGGCGCTGATCCGCAACCGGCGCCCGATCTGGCGGAAGCGCCCGGCACCCAGATCCTCGAAATACTCGGCGATAATCGTGCGAGCGTGGGGATTCGTGACCCCCTGCGCTTCCAGGGCATCGATCTGCACCAGCATACACTCCTGCGTATCACGGGTAGCAATGCCGGGCGGGCCGATCTCACGCAAGTGCGCCAACACCCGCTGTACCCGTTCAAGTGGGATCCGCAGCAAATCGGCGATCACCTCAAGATCATCGGCGAGAAAACCGCGATCATCAAGATTGCCGACCAGCGCAAGGGCAACCGGATGATCCTCGGTCGGCAGGCTGACATACAGATCGCTGAGCAATGACTCGGGCAAACTTTGCGGTGCGGCAACGAATAAAAGCGGATCGATCTGTTCTTCGCGCTGCACCGGACCGTCGCCGACGGTATCGGCATTGGCACAGTGCATGCAAACACCTTCGATCACCAGACTGCCGCAACGAGCACAGGCCTGCTCGTAGGTTTCGATCTCTTCGAGGGCGGGATTTTCGGCAAGTTCCTGCTGCACCAGTTGCTGCAGATCCATGCTCGGTAACATGAGGAGTTGCGCGAGATTGAGCAGAGCCGGGGTGACTCGCATATCCATCTCGGGCGCCATCGACATGCTGAACATGGGCAAACCTTTCCCCCAGGGTCTATCCGTAATAACGAATCCCCAGGTTATGAAAGCACATACGCCGTCCGGCAGATTGCCCGTGGCGGCGTTGGCATGACGAACAAAGTACACAGAACTTTACAATCTTCCATCATCTGCAAGAAGCGTGCCAGAACAGAATAGCCGGCTTTTCCGACTCGTGGCACACGGCTTGCATGCTTCAGCATAACGCCTTGTTGAAGGACAACTTGAAAACAGAGGAGCATCTATGGAGCGAGCGATCGGGCGGGCTAATCCGTTGACACCAGCATCGACACCGTACTGGTCGTCCCGATTACCAGCATATGCCGAGATGCTCAGCGCATATCATACCGCCCATGCAACAGAATTGCAGGCCATGATCGCGGATCTGCCGTTGCAGCATGGCGCCGATGTGCTTGATCTGGCCTGCGGCAGCGGAACATACAGCTGTTGGCTGGCCGCACAGGTGGGTCCTAGGGGATCGGTTGTAGCCGTCGATATCGACCCGGCATTTCTGGCCGTGGCCGAAGCGGTTGTGGCCGCTGCAGGTATGAGCGAGCGGGTGCATATGCGCCGCGCCGATGCCGCTGATCTGCCTTTTGCCGACAATAGCTTCGATCTGGCCTGGTGCGCGCAGAGTATGTTCACCCTGCCCGAACCGGCGGCGGCATTGCGCGAGTTATGGCGGGTGGTGCGGCCGGGCGGCACGGTGGCGGTGTTCGAGAACGACACCCTCCACCAATTGATCCTGCCATGGCCGGTCGATCTGGAACTTGCGGTGCGCAAGGCGCAACTGCGCTCATTCAGGTCTGATACCACGACAGCGGAGCAATTTTTCATCGGGCGCGATCTACGCACCTACCTGAGCCGGGCCGGGTTCGTCGATTGTCGCATCCTGGCCTATACCACCGTACGCCAGGCGCCGCTTGAAGCCAACGAGCGCACTTTTCTGCAATGGTACTTGCAGGATGTGGCTGAACGGGCTTGCGCCTTTTTGGAACCGGCCTTGCGCACCCGCTTTCAGCGCCTGATCGATCCCGCCTCGCCCACATACCTGCTGGATCAGCCGGATTTTACCGTGACCTACCTGGATCTGCTTGCGCTGGGACGCAAGCAGTCGTGATGATCTTGTTGCTGTGGCGACGAAATTGCCATAGCGCAGCAACGCTCTAAAACACAGAACTTACGCAAGCAGCCGCAAGGCGCAAGTTGCCTCACCCAAGCGACATCAAGAGGGGGTTCCGGCCACAAGAAAGGAATGTATCAATGCAATGGCAACGCGAAGAACACCAGTCTGTCTGGGTTGCGACGGCGAATATGCCGACGCGGCCCGCACTTTCGGCCAGCATCCGCACCGGGGTTTGTGTCGTCGGCGCCGGGATCTCCGGCCTGACCACAGCATATCTGCTGGCCCGCAACGGCATCGAAGTTACGGTGCTCGACGATGGGCCGATGGGCGGCGGCGAGAGCCGGCACACCACGGCGCAGATCACATGTGTGCTCGACAAGGGCTACGCCGAAACCGAACAGTTACGCGGGCGCGAAGGCGCGCGGCAGGCTGCTTCAAGCCACAAGGCCGCGATCGAGATGATCGCGCAGATTGTGCAACATGAGCAGATCGACTGCGATTTTGCGCGTGTCGATGGCTACCTCTTCACCCCGCCCGGCGGTGATCGCTCCGATCTGGAAGATGAGCTTATGGCGGCGCAGCGTGCCGGCCTGGCCGATACGACCATGGTCGAGCGCTTGCCGATCGAGCATGCGGCCAGCGGGCCGGCGCTGCGCTTCCCGAATCAGGCCCAGTTTCATATTTTGCGCTATCTGGAAGGATTGGGGCAGGCGGTCGAGCGCCTGGGCGGCAAAATCTATTGCAATACGCGGGTGCGTCGGGTGCGCGGCGGCCGACCGACCTATCTGGATATTGAGGGCGGTTTGAATGTGATCGCGAATGCGACCGTGCTCGCCACCCATGTGCCGATGAACGAGGTGATCGGCTACAGCAGCAAAGTTTTCGCCTATCGCACTTATGTCATCGGGATGAAGGTGCCGCAGGGCGCGATTCCGCACATGATCGCCTTCGACACCCTGGATCCATACCACTACGTGCGCTTGCAATCAGTCGATGATTACGATGTCCTGGTTGTCGGCGGCGAAGATCATCGCGCCGGCCAGCATGAAGGCGCCGCCGATCCATATGCCGCCCTGGAGCAGTGGACGCGCCGGACATTCCCACAGGCGGGTGAGACACTGTTCGCCTGGGCCGGCCAGGTGCATAACTCGCTTGATGGATTGGCCTTGATCGGCCCGGATCTGGTCGATCGGGGGGTTTTTGTGATCACCGGGCAAACCGGCATCGGGATGACCCACAGCACTCTGGGCGGCATGATTGTGAGCGACATCATCCAGGGCCGGCGTAATCCCTGGGCCGCATTATACGATCCAACCCGCTTCCCAACCGGCTCGACCGGCGAGGTACTACGCGAAGGTCTGAATGTCGTCAAACAGTATGCCGGCTTGCTTACCGGCGGCGATCTGATCAGCGAGCAGGATATTCCGCTGAACAGCGGCGCCGTGATCGGCTGGGGGATTACGAAATCGGCGATCTATCGCGATCCGCAGGGTGCCGTCCACCGCTTCTCGGCGGTCTGCCCCCACGCCGGATGCATTGTGGGCTGGAACGACGGCGAGAAAACCTGGGATTGCCCATGCCATGGGTCGCGCTTCGACTCCTACGGTCGCCAGATCCATGGTCCGTCGCCACGTGATCTGGATCGATCGGAATAAATGAGGATGGTGCTGCGGGGCCGGCTTTGTCGGCCCCCGCAGCACCACAGCACCATTAAAGCAGCTTACCCAACTCCGTCTCGCTGATGCCGAGCATCCGCGCAGCGGCCGAACGGTCGCCGTCGCTACGGGTAAGGGCCGACTCGGCGGCCTGAGCGCGCACCTGTTCAAGCATCACCTCAAGGCCGCGCCCTTCGTCGAGGTTGAGCCGGACAAACTGCTGAAGACCGTGATTATTCAACGAACCCTCGTCGCTGAGATCGAGATATTCGGGACTGATCACCGCATCCTGGGTGAGCACAATCGCCCGTTCGATCACATTCTCCAACTGGCGGACATTGCCGGGCCAGTGGTACGACATCAGCCGATCAAGGGCCGCCTCGGTCAGACGGGTCGGCTCCTCGCTGCGCGGATGATGGCGCTGGAGAAAGTGCGCCACCAGCAGCGGGATGTCGTCGCGGCGATCACGCAGCGGCGGCATATGGATATTGACCACATTCAGGCGGTAGTAAAGATCTTCGCGGAAGCGCCCCGAGGCCACTTCCTGCAACAGATCGCGATTGGTGGCGGTGATCACCCGCACATCGATCGTCACATTGGTATTCCCGCCAACCCGCTCGAAATTACGCTCCTGCAACACACGCAGCAGCTTTTTCTGGGTTGCCGGGCTGATTTCGCCGATCTCATCGAGAAAGATCGTGCCTTTGTGTGCCCGCTCGAAGCGACCCTTGCGCTGCGCAACCGCCCCGGTAAAGGCGCCTTTTTCGTGGCCGAACAACTCACTTTCAAGCAGCGTTTCGGGCAGAGCGGCGCAATTCACCGGCACAAAGGGCGCCTCGCGGCGGGCGGAACTGCGATGTAACACATGGGCGACCAACTCCTTGCCGGTGCCGCTTTCGCCGGTAACGAGCACCGTCGCATCACTGGCGGCAACGCGCCCGATCAGCTTATACACCTGCTGCATCGCGGCGCTGTGGCCGATCAGAATATCGCGCGGATCGCGGGTTTGTTGCTGCTCCAGCGCCATCAGGCGCCGCGTCAGACGGCGATGTTCCAGTGCCCGCCGCACCGTGACCAGAATTGCGTCCGGGTCGAATGGTTTGGCGATATAGTCGTAGGCGCCCTGCTGCATCGCCTCAATCGTCACCGTCGATGAATCCTGGGCCGTGATAATCACGATCGGGAAATCGTAGCCTTTGGAGCGCAATTCCTGAAGCACGGCCAGACCATCGGGCGGGGGCATGCGTACATCGAGAATCGCGAGATCGGGCTCTTCCGCTTCAACCAGCTTAAGGGCGGCCGAACCCGATTCGGCAATCCGACAATCGGCGCCTTCGGGTTCGAGAATGTCGCGCAGTAATTCGCAGATCGGTGCATCATCATCGGCGATCAGGATCGTATATCCCTCAAGCATGGACATATACACCTCGCGAAAATCGTGTGATTGTAATCATAATCCCCGGCACGGTTCTTGCAGTAAACCTATAACGGTTATACCACATAATAAGTAAGGTAAGCTATACGATAGTCTCTATTATAGACTATCACAAACGGCAGCGACTCGACACATCCTGGGGGAATTTCGTAATGCACCGAAGACGTACTATCCATATTCTGCTAGTTGATGATGATGAGATAGATATTATGAATGTCCAACGGGCATTTAAACGCAATAATATCACAAATCCTTTATATGTGGCGCGAGATGGTGTTGAGGCGATTGAGATGCTCCGTGGTGACGGTGCAGAAAAGCTGCCGCATTCGCGATTGCTCGTGCTGTTGGATCTCAATCTGCCACGTATGAATGGGCTTGAACTCTTGCAGGAGATTCGCAAAGATAAAGACCTTCGGGCTTTACCGGTGGTTATTCTAACAACCTCGGACGATGATCAGGACAAGATCCGAGCCTATAATCTGAATGTGGCCGGCTATATCGTGAAACCGGTTACGTTTACGGCATTTGCCGATACAATGGCAACTCTCAATACCTACTGGACAATTAGTGAGATGCATTAGAACAAAAACATGGCACCAATTGTAGCCAATTCGCAGCTAAACATCGATTCACGGCACTCTGTCCAGGGTTTGGGGGAAGGTATGACCAGCGAATCACCGCTGACGATACTGGTTGTTGACGATGATGCGGTTGATCGGCGATCGGTACGACGGGCATTCCATACGTTGGGCGAATCGCCGGCAATTGAAGAGGCGGTCGATAGTCATGAGGCCTATGAAAAGCTGAAGACGCAGTCTTTCGATTGCGTATTGCTTGATTATCGCCTGCCCGACGCCGACGGATTGGCGATTGTTCGTGAATTGCGCCGGCGCGGATTGCAAACTCCGATCATTGTGCTGACCGGCCAGGGCGATGAGCAGATCGCCGTCGAGTTGATGAAGGCCGGCGCCACGGATTATATTACCAAGACCAATCTCGGCCCCGAGCATCTAAGCCATAGTGTTCGCAATGCAATCCGGATTCAGCGGGCCGAGATGCGGGCCGCGTATGCACTTCAGGATAACCTGGAGCGCCTGAAGTTTCTGGCCGATGTCGGCGAAGAACTGAGTTCGTCGCTCGATATTCAGACCCTGGTCGAGCGGCTTAATCACTTGCTGACGCCGCGTCTGGCCGATTGGTGCGCGATCGACGTGCTGGAGGTAGACGGTGGGTTCCGGCGCAGCGTTGCGATCCATCCTGATGCCGATCCGGCCTGGCTGCAACGACTCGAACAGGGCTGGCCGCTCGATCCCGATCTGGCTCCCAGTGTGGCGATGATCGTTCATCATCGAACCAATCTTGTCTTTCCGCTCCCAAACCGCGATTTCGCCATTGGCGAGGGCGAGTTGCGCGAACGGCTGCGCGAAGAGGACGTGAGCGCGCTGATCTGCCTGCCGATTCTGAGCGCCGAACGGGTTTATGGTGGGCTGACCCTGATCCGTCGCGCTCCCGGCAAACCATTCACACTCTCCGAGATCGCGTTGATCCGCCAGATCGCCGAACGAGCCGGTGCTGCGCTTGAGAATGCGCGGCTGTATCAGATGGCCCGCGACGCGGTGAAGTTGCGCGACGACTTTCTTTCGATCGCCTCGCACGAATTGCGTACGCCGCTTACCAGCATGCTCGGCTACATTCAATTGTTAGAACGAGTGCTGCGCCGCAAGCATGAACTAAGCGAGCGTGAAGAACGGGCCTTGCGTACGATCACCGCACAAACCAAGCGGCTCAATACCCTCATCACCGCCATGCTTGATGTCTCGCGGCTCCAGGATGGCCAGTTGAGCATCGATCGCGAGGTGCTGGATCTGCGGCCGATTGTGGAGCGCAGCGTCGCCGAGTTCCAGCCGACCCTGAATTCGCATCAGATGGTGCTGGCCAAACCCGACGAGCCGGTGTTGGTTCTGGGCGACGAGGTTCGGCTGCAACAGGTATTGCTGAATCTGCTGTCCAATGCCGTCAAGTACAGCCCCCAGGGCGGCACGGTTGCCGTGCGTGTCGAGCAGAATCCCGGCTGGGCGACGATTGCGATCAGCGACGAAGGGATCGGCATCCCGCGTGAGTCGTTGGATCGACTCTTCAGTCGCTTCTTCCGCGCTTCAAATGCCAACGAGCGACGGATCAGCGGGATCGGCCTGGGCCTGTATGTGGTCAACGCAATTGTCACCCTGCACGGCGGAACAATCAGCGTCGATAGCCAGATCGGCTGCGGCAGCACCTTTACCATTCGACTGCCGTTGGCGACGGAAGTCGGGTAGGGCCGGCGCATACCCTGCCCTACGCCGGCCAGGTAAACCAGAAGGTTGCGCCATGGCCGGGTTGTGATTCAAGGCCGACCGTGCCATTCTGGTGCTCGACGATCCGCTTCACCAATGCCAGGCCGATCCCGCTGCTCTCGATCCGATCTTTCGGCACCAGGGTTTGAAAAAGGCCGAAAATCCGCTCGTGATAGCTTGGATCGATCCCAGGCCCATTATCGCCGACGTAAAACCGATAATACATGCCTTCGCGCGCGCAGCCAACCCGGACAAGGGCCGTTTCGCCGGGATTATGTTTGATCGCATTGCTGATCAAGTTGGCAAAGACCCGTTGCAGCAGCAGGTGATCGGTTTTCATCGTCGGCATATTCGGTGCGATCTCCAGTGTGACATGCTCGGGCGGGGCCAGCAGATCGATCACCTCCGCCAACAGATCCACAACCCGCACCTGTTCGATGACGCCACTGGTACGCCCAATCCGCGCATAGGCCAGCAAGCCGTTGATCAGATCCTCCATGCGTTGCACCCGGCCATGGAGCAAATTCAGGTGCTCGCGCACTTCCGGGGTAACGTTGTCGCCGAGATCTTCATCGATCCACTGCGAAAGATTGGCGATCCCGCGCAATGGCGCCTTAAGATCGTGCGAGATCAGATAGGCGAACTGATCCAACTCGCGGTTGCGTTCCTCCAGCGCTGCGGCGGCGCGCCGGCGCTCGCTGATATCGCGCACAATTGCGACGAAACGCCCCGGCTCATCCTCGGTCGCCACATATTGCAACCATAGGTCAACCGGAATATCGTGGCCGTCTTTATGTCGATGGACGGTTTCGAACGACAACAGGCGCTGCGTGCCATCCAGTAACGGCGCGATCAGTTGGCGAAATTGGGGTTCGTTGTATTCCGGCTTGATATCGATCGGCGTCATCTGCAACAGTTCGGCGCGGCTGTAGCCAACCTGATCCAGGGCGCCCTGATTCACATAAAAGAAACACAGGTTTTGCGGCTCGAACATAAACACGCAATCGAGGGCCTGATCGAGGGTTTCGCGAAACCGGCGCAACTCGTGGTAAAGCTGCGCATTCTCAATTGCGACGGCGATCCGTTCGGCCAGTCGTTCGGCCAGCGCCCGATCGAAGAAATTGAACAGCCGCTGCGATTCGGCGGCGATCAGGGTGATCACACCAAGCCGCTTGGTTCGGGTGATCAGCGGCAAGGAGATCGACGAAGTCAGGCCGAGTGAACGCAGAATTTGGCGCTGCTCGGCATCACGAACCGCTTGTTCCAGCACGGTATCGTCGATCCGCTCGTAGAACGTCGGCTCGCCGCGTTCCAGCAACTCCAGCCCCGCCTGTGGATTGGAAAAGCCACGCCGGTAAAGATCATTGGCCAGGGCGACGCGATCAGGATCATTGTGCGCAACCGTCAGTCGTTCCAGGCGCCCGTTTTCCAGCAGGTCGATCACACACCAATCGGCGAACTGGGCAACCGCCAGGGTGGCCAATTTGCGCAGCGCCTTGCGATAATCCAACCCCGAATTCAATAGCGCAGTCGCCCGGCTCAGGAAGCCTAAGGCATCGCTCTGGCGCTTTTGCTCATCGATGTTGGTGCAGGTGCCGACCCACTCGACAATCTCGCCATTATCGTCACGAACCGCCTGAGCGCGCGCCAGGAACCAGAAGTACACGCCATCTTCGCGGCGCAGCCGATACTCGATCTCGTACGGCTCACCCTCTTGCCAGGTTCGCCGCCAGGTTGCTTCGGCGCGCTCACGGTCGGCGGGATGCAGCGCAGCCAGGAAACCGAATCCGCACGATTCCTGTTCACTCAGGCCGGTAAACTCGCTCCAACGCTGATTCAAGTAGATCACCCGACCCTGGGTATCGGTGGCCCAGACCAGTTGCGGCATTGCTTCGGCCAGAACTCGGTAACGCATCGCTGCGCGTGGAATAGAGTTGCGGGGCATAGATGATCCTTGGAAAAAAGAGCTAGTACAGAACGGCCCACGTCCGTCGCGGGTTTGTAACGGCCTTGAGGCCGTCACCGTGCGATGGGCGCCGGAGACGTAAAATAAGCGCACATTCCGGTTCGCAGCACGGCTTAAATTTCAAGCACCTGCTTACAAATAGCCGCAATATCAATGGTGCGTGGATAATCTGGAAAGCGGGTGCCTGCGGGCGCACCGGCAACCAGCAGCGGCACAATCGAGTCGCCTTTATGGAGCGAGCCGTGCGAGCCGCCGGGATGCAGATTCATATTCGGCAGCTTGAACTCGTGGCCGGGGCGCGCCGTCACCCAGATCCCGGCGCCGATCGCATTGTCGAGGGCACCCTTGATCCGCTCGAACGCATTCGGATAATCGTTAAAAACAAAGGTTTCGCCGTCCAGCCGCGCATCAACCGCGCTGAGATCGCCGTCCCAGGCCCAGGCGGTGCCGTAGACATCATGGCAGGCGCGCTCGCCGTTGCGAGCTTGCCGGAAATGCAACCGGCCGCGATCGGCGGTAGCGACCACAAAACCCGGCCCCTCGCCGCTATGTTCGGCAAGCCAGAGTACTTGATCGATGCGCGGATCGTCAAACAGGCGTTTCGTCACCTGATCGATCACATCGGCTCCCGGCTCACGCATATAAATCTGGGCGACGCGCAAGTTCGGGCAGATCAGCAGACGTTCATCATGTTCCCAGGGCCGACCGGCCTGGGCAAGGGTAAACTCGGCCAGCGGCGCATACAGATCGATCCCGGCCTCGTGCTGATCTGCATGCATCGGCGTTTGCGAATGGTCGCCGGTGATGATGATGCAAAACTCGCGCAACAACGGTTCAACACTACCGAAGATCGCGATCAACTCGCCGAAATACGTATCGGCTTCCAACAGCACATGGGCGGCCTGATCCGGGCCTTCATCGTGGCTGGCGAAGTCGTTATCGGGCATATACACAACCGTCAGATCGGGCAGTGTATTGTTGCGGGCCATCTGAAGCAATGTTTCGGCGGCGTGGTGATCCTCGAAGCCGTAGCGATGCAGCACGCCGCTATGCGACAAACTACTGTGGCTGCGTTCGCCGTCGGGCACCACAAAATCGCCCAACTGTAAAATTTTCGGCCCGTAAAGCTTGCCGTTATAGCCGACGCCGGGGATCATTTTGATCAGCAACGGCTGATCGACATCGTGAGGCTGATCGCCGTGAAACACCAGGTAATTCAGCGACGCAGCCGTTTTCCCGCTGCGTTCAACCATCTCGTAGAGCGTTTCAGCACCCAGGCGCTCGTGGTTCAGGCGCACCAGAAAATCGGTAAAAAACTCATCAAAGCCGCGCTCCCAGATCACAGTGAAATCGGCGCCGAAGTAGGCTACCTCGTTATTCTCTTCGTCATACCAATAATCACCCATGATCTTGTGTTTTTCGGGGTAGACGCCGGTAATAATCGAGGCCGTCGCAGCGGGGGTGATCGAAGGAAAGGCGGCCACGCAGCCGAAATCGATCGAGCCGACCGCAGCAAGGGCCGCGACATT
Organism: Oscillochloris sp.; assembly: GCA_012032775.1. Lineage (GTDB taxonomy): Bacteria > Chloroflexota > Chloroflexia > Chloroflexales > Chloroflexaceae > JAAUQO01. The sequence continues at coordinate 14,555 of JAAUQO010000046.1, forward strand.
CGGCAACTTGTTCGCTTGCAGCAGCGGCTGAACCACGGCCGAGCCTAAAGCGTCGATAACCACCAGAATGACCTTCTTCGGCATAAGAGAAGCTCCTTCGCCTGAGGGACTGTTCGGGTTGCGGGCGCTGTTCATGCAACAAGATCTGTGCCATAAACCGCAGCCCCGGCTGATTGGTACGCACGCCCTTCTTAGTGGCACACGAGTTGCATGTGATTACAGCAATACCAGCAACAGGATACGGGCGACCGGATCGTGCGCCCGTGCTCGTTAAAGGAGATCTATTTATGGCACCACAAGATGCGGTGATGAAAGCACGACGCGCGGCTGAAGATGTCAGCCCATGGCTGAAAACACTCACCCGGCTGGGCTATGCGGCAAAAGGCATCGTATACGCACTGGTGGGAATTCTGGCGATCCAGATCATCATCGGCACCAGCGGTCAGGACGCCGATACGCGCAGCGCATTACGCGAGATCGCCCAGCAACCCTTTGGAACATTCCTGCTCTGGGTGGTTGGGATCGGCCTGCTGTTCTACGCGCTCTGGCGCTTTGTGCAGGGCGGACTGGACCCCGACAACAAGGGCAATGATGCCAAAGGGATCATAACTCGGATCGGCTATGCCGTCAGCGGCGTTATTTACACCGGGCTGGCCTTCAGCGCATTCGGCATCGTTACCGGCACCGGTTCGGGCGGTGGCGGTGGCGGCGGCGACCAGTCAGCCCAGGGCTGGACAGCCTGGCTGATGTCGCAGCCCTTCGGCCAGTGGTTGGTCGGCATTGTTGGAGCGATTGTGGTCGGCGTCGGGATCTACCAGATCTACAAGGGCGCAACCAAGAAATTCCGCGAGAAACTCAAGACGTATGAGATGGGCAACACCGAGCGTACCTGGTCGATCCGGTCGGGGCAGATCGGCCTGATCGCCCACGGAGTTGTGCAGGGCTTGATCGGTTGGTTCCTGATTCAGGCGGCCTGGCAGGCGCAGCCGCAAGAGGCACGTGGCCTGGGCGGCGCTCTGGCGACACTTTTGCAGCAGCCGTACGGCCAGTGGCTGATGGGCGCCGTTGCGATCGGCTTGTTCGCCTATGGCGTGTTCCAGTTTGTGCTGGCGCGCTACCGTCAGATCCCGGCGATGAATACGTCGTCGTAGGATACGGGATGCAGAATACGGAATACATGGGCCGGGCATCGCTACCATACGATGCCCGGCTTTTGTGCATCCTATTCAGCCGGCGGATGCAGATCGTGGCTTTCGGAGCGCTCTTCGGGATCGTCGTCCTGATTATCGGTGCCGAGGACACGGCGGAGCGGCTTGAGCAATCGCAAAGTAATAAAGTCCAGCACACTGATCAGCACGGCAATTTCATACTCGCCATAGGCCGCAGCGGCTCCGATCGCGCCGGTTGTCCAGATACTGGCGGCAGTGGCGGTGCCATAAACCATGTCGTTCTGTTTCAGAATCGCGCCGCCGCCGATAAATCCAATCCCGGTAATCAACCCTTGCATGATGCGGGCCTCGGCGCCACCATCGTTAAACACCGATTGGGCGATCAATGCGTACCCACAACTCGCAACCGCCACCAACGGAAAAGTGCGCAAGCCCATCATCCCGGTCGATGCCTCACGTTCCAGGGCAATCGGCAGCGTCAGCAGAAATGCAATCCCGATTTTAATCAGTTGCGAGATCAATGCAGATAGGTTGAAATCAAAAAAAGTTTCCATTGGTTTTTCCGTAGACAGATTGGAGCGGCGAAAGATCGGCCTGTGGTGTAGCCGGGCACCGATCCTACGTTCTTATGATGATCCGGTTGCCGCATATTCGCCGACAGCCTGGACATTATCAGCTGGGGGTTCGGCGGCCTGCTCGGCGGCGTGCAGCAATTCACGCACCCGGTTGGCAAGTTGAACGATCTCCGGCGCTGCGTCGCCACTCTTGATTGCAACTTCCAGCACTTCCAGATCCTGGCGCAGTTGCACAACATCCGCCGGTTGCAAGGGATCACTCTGCAAGCGCGCCGATGTCCGGCCCTGGCTGATACTGCGAAAGATCACCTGAATAGTGGCCGCAGTCGGGCGCGCCAGCAACACAAAAAACGGCCCGCCCAGATCGGCCAGCACCCAGATCAGCACCACCACCAGCACCGGCTGCACACTGATTGTGCTGCTGCGCCGGGTTCGTCGCCGCATGATCAGAAAAACAGCGATACCCATAACGCTAGCGGCGAGAATCAACGTCAGCCAGCCACTCACACCGCCCTGCGCAAAGCCAACCGCGACACCGGGCAGAATCGCCAGACCCGGCCCGAGGATCGGCACCACAATTGCGATTCCGCCCAACGCAGCCAGCAAGGTTGCGCCGGGGATTTGCAACATGCCATAGATGCCAAGCAGGCTCAGAAAGATCAAGGCGACCCGCATAACTTCTTCACGCACGTAGTAGCCAACTTCGGTGTAAAGCTGCTGGCCAAGATCACGGACGATCACACGTTGGCGCAAGGGCAAGAAAGTCAGGGGCGCATTGGCAAAGGCATTCTGGTTGTTGAGCCAGAAGAAACTCAGGGCGGCCGCACCGACGATGATCGCCGTGACGGCGGTGATCCGGATCAAAATGCCGAGCAACACTTCACCGAGCAGGCCGAGATTCTGATCGGCGAGTGACGTGGCAAGCACACCACTTGATGGAAGCAGCGCCGGTAACTGGCTCAACCCATCAATGCGGAGCGATAACCCAATCAGCCATTGGTCGTACCAACGCGGCACCTGCTCCAGGATCAGGCTGATCTCGCCGCTCACCAGGGTACCGATTGTAAAGGCGGTAATTGCAACAAACCCGATTGCGATCAGGTACACCAGCGTGATCGCCATGCTGCGGCCGAAGCGCCAACGGCCAACCCGTCGCACCACCGGATCGAAGGCGGCCGCAATTGCCAGGCCGAGCAACAACAGAACAACCGCCTCACGCATCTGCCAGAGGGCGATCAAGGCCAGGGTTGTAGCAACAACTGCCGCCGTAATCGCAATCAGTCGCTTCATGCGTCCTCCCTGGCCTTACGGATCAGCGTCCGATCGAGCCGGCTCACGATTGCCTCCAACTCTTCAGCCTGTGCGGCCTGGGCATCGTGGGTTTCGCGGCGCACAATTAAGCGGCGAATATCGCTCGCGACGTTGTACAGTTCGTAGCGCAGCCGGTCGATCCGGCCTCGACCGGTCAGTTGATCGTTGATCTGATGTTCGTTCCGATAGCGCACCAGATCGCCGACAATAATCTCGACCACCGCCGCCAATGGGATCGCGGCGATCAGGCCGAGCGTGCCGAACAGCGCCGAAAGGCCGGCGATCGCCAGGAGTGTGACGATCGGGCCGATGCCGAGCGTCTGTTTCATCACCCGCGGCACAAGCAAGTTGTTCTCGATCGTCTGGACCACAACCCCCGCCAACAGCGCATTCAGGGCCAGCGACGGATCGACGCTCAAGGCCACAACCACGGCGACAATCGCCGTTAACAACGGCCCGATAAAGGGGATCAACTCAAGCAAACCGGCGATCAGGGCCAGCAGCAAGGCGTACGGCACTCCGGCAATCCAGTAACCGACCAACGAGAGCAGGGCGACCGACACAGCCAGCAAAAACTGGGCACGCAGAAAGGCGCCGACTTTGTGCTCGATTCGCTCCCAGGTATTGGCAAACTGGGTTCGGCTTTCGAGCGGGAACACCAGTTGCACGCCTTTCAACACCTGGTTCCGGTAGATCAGCCAGAAGTAGACGAACAGCGGCGCCATCAGCAGGCCGAGCACACCACTGCCGATCGCATTGAGATTGGCCGATAAATATTCGCCGATCGGCTCCAACAACGAGCGATCGGAGGGCTGATAGGGCGGCAAGCCCCAGGCGAACTGGCGCACGATATAGTAGCGCGAGCCGAGCATCGACTCGTGTAGATCGCGGTAGAAGATCGGCAACTGGGCCTGAAGTTGCAGCACCTGATCGAGTACCAGCGGCGTCAAGAACCAGATCAACCCGCCGAGCACCGTCAGCACCAGGCCCAATGTCAGGATTGCGCCCAGCGAGCGCCGTAGCCCGCGGCGCTGCATCCAATCGACCGCCGGCATCAGCAGCGTGGCGATCAACAGGCAAAGAAACAGGGCCAGAGCAACCTGGCGCAGCCGGATCAGCAAGGCAAAGCCAAGCACCACCGCCACAATCACCAGCGTCCGCCGCGCAACATCGGCCGTACGCCATGTTTGCAGCGCGGGTAGGTTTTCCATAGAATCGGTTTTGGTGTTGATAGCCAAGAATCCTCACATCACACATCAGCCCCGGCGGGTCTGAATGCGAACCAGTAGTAATGAAACCATGAAGGTAACGGCGGCGATCGCCGCCAGCGACCAGTACGTGCTTTGCTCGGGGGGCTGGTTGCGTAACAGGGCTTCCTGGAAACCGGAAACGCCGTGGGTGAGCGGAAGCAGATACCCGATGATGCGCACCGGGCGCCAGAAGTTTTCCAGCGGCAGAAAGAAGTTGCCGAAGAAGATCGAGAGCAGCAACACCAGCAGCGTAAGCTGAACCGCCTGACTCTCGGTTGTGGAGAGCACCGAGATCAGGAAGCCGATGCCGAGCGCCGCCAGGGCCAGCAACAACACCAGCACCGCGATCGCCGACCAATGGCCAAGAATGGGCAGATTCAACAGCGGCAGCAACACCAGAAGCGCCGCCACCACAATCACCGCCAACAACACATAGGCCAGCGTCTTGCCGAAAATCACCTCGGTCATGCTCACCGGCGCCACCTGAAATACTTCCAACGCGCCAATCAGGCGATCACGCACGATCGCCAGTGCGCCCAACGCAACCCCGACATGCTGGATCAGCAACGCCAGGACGGCGGGCAGAAAGTATTGCACCAGATCGTATGATGAGCCGCGAATATTCTCGTACTCGAAACGCAACGGCGAAACGATCACATTGGCCGGGCTATTGGCATAGCGCTCCAGGGTCTGCTCCAGCTCGCCAAGTTGCGCGATCGATTGCTGAAGTTCGGCCTGCTGTGTATCGATCTCGTCGTTGTCGAGCATCATCTCAACATCGTCGAGGGCAGTCACCATCTCGTCGAGTTCGGCCTGCGAGGGCGCCTGCGGAGCCTGGCTATTGAGCAGCGGCGCAACCACCGCCAGCAAGGCGAGTGATTGGCGAGCCTCTTCAACCTGATCGGACAACTCGGCCCGGCGCGCCGTACTCAGGTTACGATCGATCGATCCCAGTTCGGCGCGTAATTCCGCCACCTCAACCTGGCGTTCGCGGGCCTGGCCCTGGGTTTGTTCAACCACCTGCAACAACAGCCCACGGTTCAACTCGTTGGTTTCGGCAAAGGCCAGATACTCGATCCAGTCTTCGACCTGGGGATTGATGCTGTTCGAGAACACTTCCAGGGTGGCCTGTTCGCCGTTTTCGATCTGAGCGGCCGAATTAAGCGGCAATGACTTAACAACATCGATCTGGTCTTCGAGCAGCAGCCGCATCGCCTCGTCGCGATTGGTTGTTTCGGCGATAATCGGCGCATTCGTGCCGATCACCAGGCGCACATGGTCGATCAGTTCCTGGCTGATCGGCTCCTCGGGGTACACCACCACTGTATCCAACTCGGGCTGGCTGCCCTGATAGCCGGCGCCAAAAAGCATCAGGATCAGGAACGGCCCCAGGATCAGGCTGGCCAGCAGCCGCGGCTGACGGCGGATTTCATTCAACTCTTTCCCCAGCAAGGCCGAGACACGGATGACACTCTCAAGCATGGACGGCCTCCTGCTGGGTCATCAGGCGCACGAACACTTCGTCGAACGGCGGCACATGCGGTTGGGCGCTGCGGATCTGAAGATTATCGACGGCACGCAACACATCGAGTGCATGCGGCAATGCGGCGCCGGCATCATCAACGGTGACATAGATCACGCCCGGTTCGTCGTGGCTGTACCGCAAGCGGCGCAACTCCTGGTGGCGGCGCAGAGCGGTGGTGGCGCTGAAGATCTGCTCACCGGGGACGACAATCCGCAGGATATCGCCGCCGAGGGCCCGACGGCGCAAGTTTGCCGGCGTATCTACCGCGATCATCTCGCCCATGCCCATCACGCCGACCAGATCGCAATACGCGGCCTCGCCCACATACTGGGTCGTCACAAAGATCGAGCGGCCTTCGTCGCGCGAATGGCGGAAGCCGTCCCAGATCTTCTCGCGCAGAACCGGATCGATCCCGGCGGTCGGCTCATCGGCAAACAGGATCTGCGGTTCGTGAATCAGGGCGCAGGCCAGCATCAGGCGGCGCTGCATCCCGCCGGAAAGATGATCGGCGAGCCGATTACGCGCGTCGCGCAACTCGACAAAATCGAGCATCTCGTTCAGCCGGCGTTGGCGGCCAAAAAGGTTCATTCCCTGTAACGAAGCGGCAAATTGCAGATTCTCGCGCACACTCAGCAGCTTATAAAGTGCGAACTGTTGCGGCACATAGCCGATCTGCTTCCGGTAGCGCTGCGAGAAACGGTGCGGCGGACGGCCCAACACCTGCACCTCGCCTGAGTCGGGCCGGTAGATCCCCGTCAGCAAGCGCACGGTGGTGGTTTTGCCGCAACCGCTCGGGCCAATCAGGCCGAAGATCGTCCCGGCCGGCACGGTAAGGCTGATATCGTGAACTCCGGCGCCGCCTTCAAATTGCCGATCGGCGTGCCGCATAAAAATCGGAACATTCGGATTGTGGACAGTACTCATAGGGTTTTGCTCTTTGTGGGTGTCATTCGTTGTGCTGGTGCGCTAAAGCCGCCCAGGCGCAACGAACAGCCTGATTGTGGTTGCACCGCCACAACCCAACACCCAAAAGCAATATATGTGCCAGCAACCACAACCACTGGCACAGTTCTTGCACACCCACTAGAGCACGACAATATTTGCACCGGTTTCGCGGCGTTTCCGTCGCCCGCTACTGATCCCGGCGGGGGCGTTCAGCATAGAGAGGGGCGCCAACGGGTCGTCCCTCTCACTAATTTCAAAGGCACAAGCGATGCCCAACACTTCCGAAACAATCAGCGCCGCTCCCACGGCGCACAAACAAAAACATATCTTCGTCCTGCTGAATCCCGGCTCGTCACGCGCCAATCCCGCTACGCTGCGCGCAACCATCGAGCGCGTATTCAGCCTGGCTGACGTGCGCTATAGCGTCCATACTACCGAGGAAGGTGAAAATCTTCCGGCAACCGTTCGCAAGGCGGTGGAAGCCGGCCATACCCATGTGGTTGCCGCCGGCGGCGACGGCACGGTTTCGGCGGTGGCCGATGGCCTGTTGGACAGCGATGCCTGCATGGCGATCGTACCGATCGGCACTGCCAATGTGCTTGCCCGCGAATTGCGCATCCCGCTCAACCCGGAGCATGCCCTTGGCCTGCTGGTGCAGGCGCATACCGAAGTGACGCTTGATGTCATGCGCTTCCGGGATCGCATCGCCGTCTTGCAGATCGGGATCGGCCTCGGTTCGGTCATGATCCGCGACACCCAGCCCTGGGCCAAACGTATCATTGGCCGGTCGGCCTATCTGGGAACGGCATTCATGCGGTTTTTCGGCTTCGAGCCGCGGCGCTTCACGATCGAGGTAGACGACGAGACCCACCGGACTGCCGCGATGCATGTGGTGATCGCCAATGGCGGGGTGATGGGCACCAGGCCGTTTCGCTGGGGGCCGAATATTGTGCCTACCGACGGCATGGTTGATGTGGCGATCCTGAGTGCGCGCACCGCCAGAGATGCCTTGAAACTGGTCTGGATCATGCTCAGCGGCAAGCAACGCCGCAGCCGCGATGTGCGCTATCTGCGCGCCGGCCGGCGGATCAAGGTTACTGCCTCGCCGGAATTACCGATCCAGGCCGACGGCGAAATCATCGGCACTACCCCGATTGAGGTACAGGTGGTGAAATCGGCGGTGCGGGTCGTTGTGCCGCACGAATATGAGCTTGAGGCCGCCGAAGATACCTAGAACGTCGGTAGCGTAATCGGATTTGTGGGCGTTTCGGGCCGCCGGCCCGTAAGGATTCGTTCTCGTGCGGTTGCAGAACCCGGCAAGCAGAAAGTAAACAACGATGTATGAAGGAATTTTTCCCAGTCTTGCGCGTGGATGTACCGACGAGGAGCGTGTTGCACTGCGCCGAGCGGTGTTGCGCAGCGGGCCGGGCGCAGTGGCCCGCTTGATCGGCCAGGTTGGGATCGACCAGCGCCACCTTCAACCGGCACCTGCACCGCCGCCAGCGCCTGCGACAACCGCCACCCCGTTGCGCGAGCCGCTGGTTGACGCCTTTGAAGAGGTTCATGGCGTTCAGATTGTGGCCGATCTACCCGGCGAAGATCGCGCCAGCCTGCGTTGGGAGCTTGAAGCGCAGCAACTGCGCTTACACCTCGGTCGCGCGCCGCCACAATCAGTGTGGCCTTGCCGCGCAGCGCAATGCAGGTGGTACAAGAAGATTGGCGCAACGGCATTCTTAGCTTACAGCTCGCCGATAGCGTGCCGGAACAGGCATAAACTGCCGCCGGCGCGAGCAAAGCATCAGATTGGCAACGATCTTGCAAACCGGCGATATGGCATCGATCTTGCACAAGCAATCCATGCAAGCGCAGCGACATTGCCACACCTGTCGATTGCGCTGATGCACCGAATCATCAACCTCTCATCCACGCCGACGGTTTCGGCAAAGGAGAATTCCCATGAGCACGGAGCGGGAAGCCCACGGGCCTGTTCAATCCGACAACGTCGATCATCATCACAGCCATACGAACCACGACGCGCATAGTGATCTGATCCATCGGTCCGGCGATCCAACCGCGCCTGCTCCCGAGTTGAGCGGGCGGATCATCGAGGAGCAGACAACATATGTTGACGGCGAAGTGCATCGGACTGCCGTCGAGCGTTCGCAGGTGATTGTGCGCTCCGATGAAGATCTGGCCGAACTGCGCTGGCGCAAAACCCGCAGTACGGTCTACTTCATTGTCCATGTGATCTCGATCTTCATCTTGATTCGCTTCGCCTTGATCTTGATGGGTTCGAACCCCGAGAATGCCTTCGCAGCGTTTATCTACGGCCTGACCGAGATCTTCCTGCTGCCGTTCAATACCCTCTTCGGCCCCGATACCGAACCGGTCTACGGAGTGCCGTTACTTGAGGTATCGGCCCTGGTGGCGATCGGCATTTACTATCTGTTCGCCTGGATCGGGGTTCAGATCGCCAAATTCGCCACGCGCCGGCGCTTTGATCACCGGGTTGATCGCCGGCCCATCCCACCGACCCGCCGCTAAGGATATAAGACACAGGATACAGCTACAGGGTCGATCGCGGGACGGCCCTGTAGCTTTTTGCCCTGATCCGGCACGCGCCGCATTGACCGCGCAGGTATACTCAGATCGTGAAACAAGATCTTGTGCCGCCAAGCGAATACAGCGCGCTCGAAACGGCAACGCCGCCGGACAAGCACCGCCCGATCGTCTCGATCGGCTGGTTGCTGGCCGCCGATGAGCGCGATCCGGCGGTGCTTCAGTTGTATGGCCGCGCCCGCAATCTGCTGATCGAGTCGTTGCGCCGGCAATTTCCGCAGTTCGAGTGGCAGAGCCATTTTGTGCAGCGGCGCAAATTTCTGGCGCGCGGCGAGATCGACCCGCTGCCGCTGCTGGAGTTGGGCCTGCGCGAAAAGTTGTATCGCAGTTGGGATTATGTGCTGGTGGTGATGCCGAATGAGTTGCAGCCGTATCAACAGTTGGAACAGCGCGGCATGCCCTCGTCGGCCCTGGAAGCGGCGGTGATCTCCAGCGCCGGCCTTCAGGATGAGTACGAACGGCCCGCAGCGGCCCTGGCCGGCCTGGCGTTGTACTTACTCGGTCATCTTTGGGGATTGTCGCGCAGCGAACAGGGCGTGATGGCGCAAGATACCTATCGGCCCGACCCGGAACTGGCCGATTTTAGCGAGACACAGCAGCAAAAGATTATCGACCGGCTGAACGAAGTTGCCGACGCCCGGCTTGAAGAACAGCCGGTGCATTGGAGCAAGGCCGGGTTTGTGGTGCAATCCTTTCTCGCCGATCCGCGCGGCATAGCCATCGATACCCTCGGCTATGCGCCCTGGCGCTTGCCCTTTCGGATGCGCCGGCTCACTGCGGCGGCGACAGTCTCGCTTGCCGTGCTGTATCTCACCGCCGAAACCTGGGAACTCGGTGTCAACTTCGGTAGCCTGCCGCTGCTCTTCGCCGCCCTCGGCAGTCTGCTCGGCGCCACCATCTTTCTCTTTGTCGGCAAGCAACTCAACCGCCTGGCGCCGCCCGGCCTGCGCCGCGAACAGATCACGCGCACCCTGATCGTGATCTTTCTCACCCTCCTCGTGGGCATGATCTCGCTCTGGAGTACGCTGTTCGTGCTTACCCTTGGCGTGAGTTGGCTGTTTCCCGCTTCAGTTCTGACCGTATGGACCGGCGGCGCACCACTTGGGATCGTTGCAGCTATGCGCTATGCCGCATTTATGGCGACATTCGGCGTGCTTGCCGGCGCACTGGGCGGCAATTTTGAAGAAGAAGATGTGTTTAAGGCCGGCTTACTTTACGACGAAGAAACATAACGGCGTGGAGCGGCTACCGCACACCCCACGCCTTCAGGCTCCCTTTACATTGTGATCGCTTCATCGGCGCTGATCATCTGCTTGTTCGACTGTGCGATCGACCAGCGCGCCAATTCGGCGATCGCGGTGCCGGTAAGGGCGCCGCTCATCACATCGCCGGGATAATGCACGCCCAGGTATATCCGTGAGAAGCCGACCAATGCGGCGATTGTGTACCAGAGCGGCCAGAGCTTGGGGTAGTATTGGCGCAGCAGCCATGCGCCGGCAAATGCCGCCGCCGAATGCCCCGACGGAAACGAGTAACCGATCGGCTTACGCCCGACCGCAACCGCCTGCACGACATCGAGGAAGGGCCGGCGGCGCCGGAAGTAGCGCTTGATCGGGAATTCGACCGCCATTGTCGCAAGCCAGAGCGGCAGCAATACGCCATGCAGCGCCCGATGCCCGCGCCGGCCGTCGAACAGGGCTGCGCCGAGCAGGAAGAGCACCCAGCCGCCGCCGGCGTTCATCAGCGTACTCAAGCCGTAAAATGCCTTGTTTGTGAGCGGCGTATGCGGCACGCCGTTCAGCAAAAGAAACAGGCGTGCATCCATGCGCTGGATCGGCCCCATACGCTTTATCATCGCCCGCAGCAACCAATCCCGCGATTGGCGAGTCTCAGGCGTCTCCTCACCATGTTGTTCCGGGTTTGTCGCCTGCTGAACCGCCTCTTCCAGGGCCGCCCGCGCTTCACCCTCGCCGCGTGAGATCTGCCGGGCCGCCTCGATCAACGTCGTCTGCAACTTCTTACTGCCGGCCGCCTCCGCAGCCTGCGTGATCGCGGCGCGGGCCTCGCGCTCCGAGGTCTCGCCTTCCTGCTCGCGCACTTCCTCGGTGGTATCGCTCGCCATGGCATCGATCGCCGCCATCACCTGATCGATGATCTCCTCAGCCTGCGCCTCGCTCTGGATCTCACTCAGCGCATCTTCCAGGGCTTTCCGCACCGCCTGAACCGTCTTGCGGCCCTCTTCGGAAAGCTGCGGGATAGTCGGATCTTCCTTACTCGGCGTATGCCCGTCGGCGGTCGAACCCATTGCCGTCTGATGTTGTGTGTGACGATGATCAATCATGGTGACTCCCTCTGTTTCAGCGCTCGGCCAATGGGTTTCCACGCTGCAAGAACCCATCTGTCGCTCAGTGTTGCAACTTTAGTGCCACCCTGGAACGGCGGCACATTTCTTGCTGCTGCGACAATAGTGTGCTTCAGCGAAACGCATAATTCTGGCGGGTTCGTGGGCACTTCATGCCTACGAACCCGCCAATTCTTATTGTAAAGCAACCCTGAAAAGCAAAAGACGAGCGACGCTCGTCTTTTGCTTTTTGCATGCTGCATGCGGCATGCTGTTTGGCACAGCTATTGCTTAGAGCTTCGAGTAAGGACGATGTCTTCGGAACCTGACGAGCGATAAACCACAACCGGAGGGGAAGAATGCGCAGATCGAAACGACATATGGCCATCAGGTCGCGGAAAGCATATGGCATGAGCGTCATGGGGTTCGCCTGGTTCCTGGCGATTATTCTGGCGATGGGCGCCTCGGTGGTAGGTGCGGCGCCGTCGGCCGCCGCCGTAGCCGACGTTGCTGCAATCACCGGCGTTGCCACCGTACTTCAGCAGCAGACAAACGGCCCGCTGGCCCCGCCGATCGTCTTTGTTATTTTGATGCTCTTGTTATTCGGCGCGGTGATCGGTTTCTCGTTGATGGCTCGCCGCGATGCAAAGCGCTAACGGTGCCAGGGTGGTAGTTATGGTTTTGGCGCCGCCGGAAGCATAATCACCGTTATGGTTGAGGAATGATGGTATGAGTTTGTCGGGAAAAGTGGCCCTGATCACCGGCGGTAGCTCCGGCATTGGCCGGGCGGCGGCCCTGATGCTCGCCGCTGAGGGGGTACGCGTGGGAGTTGTTGGGCGTTCCGCCGATGAACTCGAACAGGTTGTGAACGACATCACCAAGCACGGCGGCGAGGCGTTGCCGTTGCAGGCCGATGTAGCGCAGCCGGCAGAGATCGAGCGCGCCGCGAACGAACTGGGCAAGCGCTGGAACCGGATCGATATTTTGTTCGCCAACGCCGGGATCAACGGTGTCTGGGCGCCGCTCGATGAACTGGAACCTGCTGAGTGGGACAAAACCCTGAATATCAATCTGCGCGGCACCTACCTGGCCGTCAAGTACACGCTCCCCTTCATGAAGCCCCACGGCGGCTCGATCATCATTACCGCCTCGGTCAACGGCACTCGGATCTTCAGCAATACCGGCGCCACAGCCTATGCCGTCTCCAAGGCCGGCCAGGTTGCATTCACCAAAATGATCGCACTGGAACTGGCCCGTGATCGCATTCGCGTCAATGTTATCTGCCCCGGTGCAATCGAAACCAATATCAACCAGCGCACGCAGCAGCGCGATCTCGAAAAGATACGCGAACCGGTCGAGTTTCCGGCCGGCCGGATCCCGCTGACCGACGGCGAACCGCCCGGCGCCGACGAGGTTGCCAAACTGGTTCGCTTCCTGGCTTCCGACGAATCGCGCCATATCAGCGGGGCCGAGATTTTTATCGATGGTACGGAATCATTGCTGCAAGGCTAAGCGGCAATGTTATCAGGCGGAGGAACCCACATACTATGAAGTGCAGCATCACATAAAGCAAGTGTTGTCCAGGCTGCGCGCACGCAAAGAGAAGAGGCTTACAATGGCACTGGGAATTCAACTTATTATCGTCGGCGTCTGGGGCGCCTTACTGATCTTACATACGCGACGCTTGTACCGCATGGCCCGCGTACCTGTCGCAACCGCCGGCAATCGCTTGCGGTATATGCGCAGCAAAATAGAGCGCATGTGGTGGTGGCTCGGCCGCGAAGAGTTCTGGTTCCGTATGCAACGCGATGTGCTCCGTTGTATCGAAGCCACCGTGATGGCATTGTTGATTTTGATCAGTTTCTCGTGAGCAATCAAAAAAAGCCTGCCGGGTTGACGAAAGATTGTCAACCCGGCAGGCTTTTTCATGCCCTTAATAACGGAAGATCGCCGCCACTACTTTTTCCTGCGGCATCTCCTCTTCGGCTACGGCATACACTGTGCCGCTGTTCAAAATGGTGTGCATCGCCGCCCGATCGAGCAGATCCTCGTTCTCGGGCGACGGCGCATCATCAACCTGAATCCGGTTGTTCGCATGGTCGAACCGGCCCCAACGCTGGGCGCCGATCGGCACAAACAAGCGATCAACTCGGCCATACTCGGCCGCCGAAACGATCACATTCAGATTGTCCGACGCGCGCTCGGTGTTGCTCAGGTTGCCGAATTGCTCCTTCGCGTTCTCCTGATCCTGCAGAAAATGCGGCTCCACCAGCGGCCAGACCTGCTCGTGGATCTGGTCGGGGCGCAACTGATCCGGGTTGCCGGTCGCATATGCGTCGATCAAGCCCTGATAATTGTTCGCCTCGCGGTAAAGCGGCAGCAAGTATTCGACACCGATCAGCACCAGCGGCGCCCGGTCGTCGCCGAAGACTTCATCCAGGCCTTTGGCGACATCATCGAAGAAGCGCCGGATGTTCTGCTTGTTGTGCATGTTGGTGTTGTCTTCGGTGCCGTAGAACACCGCCGCCCGATTATCGCCGCCGGTTGAAGGCCCGACACCGCTGAAGAACTGCAATTGCTGCTCGGGATCATCGAACTGCATCGCCTCGTCGAGACTCTGCGGCATCTCGATCTCATCGAGTCCGATCTCGGTCAGGCCGAAGCGCGAACCTTCAAACAGCCGGACATCGTTCATACTCAGGGCCAGGGCGTAAAACCGACCATTGCCGGCCAGCAGGCGTAACAGCGGCTTGACATAGGGCCGCTGCCCAACCAGCACCAGCTCGTCGAACTCAAGCGGTGCGCGGTAGATTCGCAACATATCGGCGCTACGCACAACCGCCAACCCGAAATCCTGGTGCTGCCAGAAATCGTAGTCGTCCAACAATTCGTGCAACGGCTGCATCAACTGCTGCTGCGTATCTTTGGCGATCCCGTGTTCGTTCATCTGGGCTTCGGCATCACGCAATAGATTGGAAAAGCGGATCGGATTCTGGCGTGTCTCGGGGCCACCGCGCTCGGCGGGCATAAACAGCGAGATACACCAACCGTGCGTCGCTTCGATCAACGAACGGAGTTCATTGCGGGTAAATAGCATCATGGAGTATCACCTCAATTCATAAAGAACGCGAGCAAGCAAAATGCGCCGATGTAAGATACGGTGATCAGGCTGCTTTCAAAGCCGATATTCCCCAGGCCATGGCGTTCGCGCCGGATCATGCCCATCAGCAAAAAGCCCGTCAGCAAGACGCTCAGGCCGATCAGAAAGATCTGGCGCTCGTTGATCGCGTGATAGATCGATCCACTGCGGTAGGCGACATCCGACGCGGCGACGAACAGCGTATCAAAGGCGTTGCCGCCGATAATCCCGCCGACCGCCAGCATCAGGGCACCCCGGCGCACTGCGGCAACCGATGTGACTAACTCGGGGAGTGAGGTGGCAACTGCGGTGAGCAATGCGCCGACCACCGACTGCGACAGGCCGGTTCGTTCGCTGATCGCAATCCCGGTGCGCCCGACAACCCAGCCGGCGAAACCGACAATTGCGGCGCTGATCAACAGTTGGATCCACAACCGGCGCGGCGATGCGTCCGAACGCTCTTCCTCCTCCTCGGCTTCGATCCGCGTATCACTGGTGCGCTGCGGCTCCCAGGTTGGATTGTCGCGCAGTTGCCTGGTCATGCGTAAGCCGTACAAATACAGGAGCGGCATGGCCAGGGTAATCGGATGGATCGAGAAAAGGGTGAATTCGGGCAGCATCGCCGCCAATAACGGCAATACCAGCAATGCGATCAGCAACGTAGACTGGAGCATATTCTCCATCGACGCCGCCGAGTGCTCCAGGTTTGCTTTGCGGTAAAACATGTCGGCAATGGCAAGAAAAAAGGTCTGCGCGGCGATTCCGCCGACTGCATTACTGATCGCAAGCTCGGCATACCCGCCGCTCGCCGCCGTTACCGACGTGATAATGCCCGGTAAGGAAGTGGCAGCCCCCAGAAAGACCGCGCCCATGATCGCCTCGCCCAACCCGGTCTCATCGGCCAATTCGTCGGCGTCATTGGTAAGCCGCTTGCCGACAATAAAAATCACCCCTGCCGCAACACCAAAGATCACAAAAACGATCGGCAGCGGCCACGATCCCAGGTTGAACATGCGTTATTGTTCCTTATCACTGTGCTTCGGTTGGGCGGCCAGGCCGCCCAACCGAAGTTCAACATTTTCATTCGGCATTGATACTAGCGCGTCCAGGCCTTGTGGGTTTCGACCAGCGACTTCTTGGCGATGTTGGTATTCTTCACGTCGCTGTTGTCGCGAACCAACTCCTGCTCAACCACCTCCGGCATCACCTGGCTGATCTCCATAATCAGCGGCGTGATGTTCTTCAGGTGGGCAAGCGCCAACTGGGCCGTGCGATCCTCATCCATCGCCAGGGCGGTCGTATGCAGCATGGTGCTGCTGATCGCATCAAGGCTCAGGGCGGTGTAGGTGTCGCGCAACATCTTCGAGACTTCGTCCGACGGGCGAACTCTGTCGATCACACTTGCCGCTGCACCCGCGATCGCGCTGACGACTTTCTTCACCGGTGTACCCGGATCGCTGCCGATACTGCTGAGATGCTGCTCCAACGTCACAATCCCGCTGCGCAATACACCACTGGCCTGGGCCAGGGTGCGATGGGCGGTGGGAAATTCATTGATCTTGCGGCTGTTCAACTGCCCCTCGATCGCATCGAGAATGTGCTTATCGAGCGCAATTAAGTCGCCTACGTATTTGATCAGGGTGTTGCTCACAGTGGTCGTGTGGTTACTCATAACTGGTATGCCCCCTTACATTGATTCATAGACAGAAACTTCACGGTAATGACGATGCAAGATGTATGCCATGCTTTAGCACACCTAGAAATACAATCATGGCACAGATCTTGTATCTATTCATGCCGTCCGATAATACCAGTGTTGATAGAATCCCGGTTGTCGTTTCAGGTAAACAAGCGAGATCTATCATTCTCATGCATGCAAGGAGGCATCTCATGGCACTCAATTGGGATAAGGAACGGCTATCTTTTTGGGGTGTTGTCGGCGCCATAATCGCCGGCAACACCCCAAACATTCTGCCACGCGGATTGGAGGTTTCCCGTGAACCCGAAAACCTACGATATGATTGTGATCGGCGGCGGGCCGGGTGGGCAGTCGGCCGCCTCCGTCGCCGCCGATCAGGGGATGCGTACAGCCCTGATAGAACGCCACGCCCTTGGCGGCACCTGTCATAATTATGGCTGCGATCCGACCAAAACCCTGATCGATGTGGCCGAACGGCTACACGAAGCGCGCCGCGCCAAGGAATTCGGCCTGCATATCCCCGATGTTCAGGTCGATCTACCGGCGGTGCGCCAACGGGTCGATCAGGCGCTTCAGGCCATGCGTGGCGGCGTCGCGATCGAAGACGCCGCCCGCAGTTTCGAGGCCCTGGGAATCGATGTTTATCAGGCCGATGCGCGCTTCCTTTCACCAACGACGCTTCGTGTCGGGAACCAGGAACTGGCCTTCAAACAGGCGATTATCGCCGTCGGCACCACCCCCATGATCCCGCCGATCGATGGCCTGCGCGAAGCCGGCTTCATGACCAATGTCGAAGCCTCGCACCTGCCGGCTATCCCCAAACGCCTGGCGGTGATCGGCGGCGGGAGCCTCGGGATCGAGTTCGCCCAGATCTACCAACGCTTCGGCTCACACGTAACTGTGCTGGAGCAGGGCGAGCGCCCTCTGGCAACCGAAGATAGCGAACTGGCCGATCACTTGATCAAACTGCTCGATCAGGAAGGGATCGGCTTTGTAACCCAGGCCGAAGTTGTGCATGTGGCGAGCCACGACAGCACACGCATCCTGAGCATCCGCCACGCCAATGAGCGCGAAGAACACCTGGAGGTTGATGCAATCTTGCTGGCGAGTGGTCGCAAACCGGCGCTCGAAAATCTCGGCCTGGAACTGGCTGGTGTAGAATATAGCAAGTCGGGCATCACCATCAATCCAAACCTGGCAACCAGTGTTGATCATATCTGGGCGATCGGCGATGTGACCGGCGGCTTACGCTTTACCCATCTCGCCCAGGCTCAGGGCGAACACGCCGCCCGCAACGCCGCTGCCAAACATCCCGAACCTTTTGCGCCGCACGTTGTGCCCTGGGTTACGTTCACGGCGCCGGCCCTGGCCCACGCCGGGGTTACCGAAGACGAATTGCGCAAACGTGGGTTACACTATGTTGTCGGGCGCTCGGCATTTTCCGACAACGATCGCGCGGCAACCATGGGCCTTATGAATGGCGAGGTGAAAATTCTCGCGAACGACGAAGGCCGCATCCTCGGCGGGCATGTGCTTGGCCACCGCGCCGGTGAGGTGCTCGCGCCGATTGTGGTCGCAATGCAATCCGGCATGTCGGTGCAAAAACTGGCCGCAACCATCTTCCCCTACCCGACACTCGCCGCTGCCGTTAAAGCCGCCGCCGCCGCAATCTATAACGGTGCGCACAAGGCTGGAGCCTGATCGCGGAGCGCATACCGGACTGGCGATCCGCGCGGCAGCGCGCTCAGGCATCGTGCAATAGGCCGGTTCAAGCATTCCGCATTCTGCGCTCACAGAGGGCCTTACCCATGATAAAGAAAGGAGCATGCCTACCATGGCGGTCGCTTCGACGCAGCGTTCCTGGCGTAGCATTCTGATGTCGCTCGTCCATTTTTCGCGCCCGCATACCATTATCGCCACCAGCCTGCAAGTTTTCACCATGTGGCTGATTATCGTCGGCCCGGCCTGGAATCAGCCTGCGGCGCCGCTGATACTCGGCCTGACATGGATCGCATGCCTGGCCCTGAATATCTTTGTCGTGGGGATTAATCAGGTGGTCGATGTTGCGATTGATCGTATCAACAAGCCATATCTGCCCCTGGCCGCCAAAACCATGACGCCAACCACGGCGATGATCATCAACACAATCGCCGCCCTTGTCGGCCTTGCCGTCGCACTGGCAACCGGGCCGTATCTGCTGCTGACGGTGCTGGTGATTATGGCGATCGGCGCCGGATACTCGATCCCGCCGCTGCGCCTCAAGCGCGTGCCTCTGGCGGCCGCAGTCAGCATTGCATTCGCCCGCGGTTTTCTGGCCAATGTCGGGCTGGCCTTGCATTACGCCCAGCGCCTCGATCGCCCGCTGCCCATTGCCGTCACCATCGCCGTCGGGATCTTCTTCTTCGGCTTTGGCCTCGTGATCGCGCTTTACAAAGATCTTCCCGACGCCTGCGGTGATCGCGCCGGGCGGATCGAAACCTTCACCACCCGCCTTGGCTCGGTACGGGTGCTCGGCATCGGCCGGTTGATCCTGACGCTCTGCTACAGTGTGCCGATCGCGCTGGCAATCTGGAACATGCCCGAAGGCAGCGCGATCTATCTTCTGCTGAGCCACGCCCTGCTGATCGGCCTGTTCTGGTTCGCCAGTCTGCGGGTGGATTTTCTCTCAACCCGCTCCCTGACTCATCTGTACACATTGCTCTGGGGCCTGTTCTATAGCGAGTTTCTGGTTCTGGCGATGTACGCCGTCACCCGGAGCGTGCTATGAGCAGTCTGGCCCCCAGCTATAGCCGCCTGCTGGATTTCATCCGTCTCGGGCGTCCGCTTCACCTCTTCGGCGGGGCATTGTTCTATACGATTGGCGCTACCATCGCCCAGACCCCCGGCGGCGCCTTTCAGCGCCCCGTATTTCTGCTCGGCCTTGCCGCAATGCTGGCGATCCAACTTGTCACCCATTACAGCAACGAATACTTCGACTTCGATACCGATCAACTGAACCGCAATCACACTCGCTGGTCGGGCGGCAGCAAGGTGCTGCCTGCCGGTACGTTGCCGCGCAGCATCGCCCTGTATGCGAGCCTGGGCTGCCTTGTGATCGCCGCTGTTCCGGTAGTCTGGGCGGCGATCCTCAGCAATAACAGCCTGCGCAGCATCCTGATCGCCCTGGTGGGTATGGGTTTGGCCTGGAGCTACAGCAGCCCGCCGCTTTCGCTCAACCGGCGTGGACTCGGCGAATTCACCGGCGCAATCCTTATCCCCGGCCTGACGGCGCTGTACGGCTTTCAGTTGCAGGCAGCGGCGGCGCTTTCGCGTGAATTGCTCGCCCTCATCCCGCTCTGCCTCTTTCAATTCGCCATGCTGCTGGCGGTCAATCTGCCCGATCTTGAGAGCGACCAGGCCGTCGGCAAGCGCACCCTGGTTGTGCTGATCGGCCGCAAACAAGCGGGTAGATTGTATAGTGCAGCCGTTGCCGCCGCTGTGCTTAGCTTACCGCTGCTCGCCTGGTTCCAGGTGCTGCCGCCGGCATTCGCCGCAGCAATCGTGCTCGCCCTGCCGATCGCGATCGGGCAGATAATCAGCATGGCGCGCGGTGCATGGCAAAAGCCGAACACCTGGGAGGCGCTCGGCTTCTGGAGTATCGGCCAGCTCATGGCTGCCGGAGTGGGGATTTTCGCAGTAACGCTGCTACGCGCCTGAAGATCGATCGGATTCGGGTGCATTTCGTGCGCCCGATCGCCACAAAAATCTAGCCGCTAAGCTGTAATTCATC
>JAAUQO010000047.1 GCA_012032775.1 Oscillochloris sp.
CTGGGTCTGGAGCAGGATGGGCAGCGCCCGGCGGACCTCGGGGGCTGTCGGCGCCCAGCACCATCGAACGCAGGTCATTGCCCAGCGGGTTGCGCAGGCGATCGACCTCGCCCAGCACGCGCGTGGCCTCGGCGTAGAACAGCATTCCCTCGGGCGTCGGCTTCAACCGGCCGCCCGAGCGCTCGAACAGGGCAAAACCGATGGTCTCCTCGAGCCGCGCGATCTGGGTGCTGACGGCCGGCTGCGTGACGCCCCATGGCGCCGGCCGCCCGCGCCTGGCTTCACTCCTCGCCCCGGCCCACATCGCCGTGCTGCGCGAGGAGCAACTGGTGCGCGGGCTTGGCGAGGCGATGGCGAAACTGCGCGCTGTATATGGCGAAGATATGTTGCGCGATACCAGCAATCTGACATTGATCACCGGCCCGTCACGCACCGCCGATATTGAGATGACCCTTTCGCTCGGCATTCACGGCCCGCCGCAGATCCATGTAGTGTTGATTCGCGCGGCGCCCGCAGATCGCGCCTAAAGGCGTTCTTTCTCATGGCCACTCTCGCCGCCCTCCTGAATCGCTGCGCGCGCTTGCTGTTGCGCCATCGGGCAACGCTCCGCCGGATGTTACCGCTGCAACATGAACTGTTGCTGCGGCTGCCGGAGTTTACGCTGTATGTGCGGCTGGATGACTGGGTTATTGGCGCCCGGATCGCGTTGCGCCGCACGTATGAACCGCATGTAAGCGCCGTCTTTCGTGATCTTGTGCGCCCGGCGATGCATGTGATCGACATCGGCTCAAATATCGGCTATTACAGCATCCAGGCCGCAGTGCGGGTCGGTTCCGCCGGTCGCGTCATCGCCTGTGAACCCGATCCAACCAATAATGCGCTCCTTGCTCGCAGCGTCGCCGCCAATCAACTCACCAATGTGACGCTGATTCCCTGTGCGGTTGCCGATCGTACAACAACCTGCGCATTCGTGATCGACGACAGCAACGGGCGCCTGGTCGATTCGGCAACGCCACAGGCCCGAATTGTGCAGGCGGTCGCCCTTGATCCACTGCTTGCTGCGGAACGGGTCGATCTGATCAAAATGGATATCGAAGGCGCGGAAGGATTGGCACTGGCCGGTATGGAACAGATGATCAATACCTGGCGACCGGTGATCATCACTGAGTTCAGCCCAGGCGCCTTACAACGGGTCTCTCATCTCACACCGGAACAATTTCTGGCCCGCCTGCGCAGCCTCGGCTATAACCTACGTGTGATCGATCACGTTCACGGAGTGCCGTCTCAACCCGAAAGCGATGCCGAGATTATGGCGCACTTCGCCGCTACCCATTCCGAACATCTCGATCTCCTGGCGCAGCCAGGCGAAAAGCCCGCACCCTAGCGCACACTGCTGCGAAGCGACGGCGTGATCGCTGCCTTCATAATCGTATAGCAATCATATCAGGAGCAGGCCAATGATGCGACCACTGATCTATGCGACCCGCCGCCTGCCCGATGAAGCGGTAACAATGCTGCTCGCCAGCGGCGAATTAAGTAGTTGGGACAGCGCCGAGCAACCAGTGCCGCGTGAACAACTGCTGGCTTCGATCGGTTCTGTGGAAGGCTTGCTCAGCCTGATCACCGACCGCATCGATAGCGAGGTGCTGGCCGCTGCGCCGCGGTTGCGGGTGATCGCCAATATGGCGGTGGGCTACGACAATATCGACGTGGCGGCATGTACCGCGCGCGGCGTTCTCGTAACCAACACCCCGAATGTGCTCACCGAAACCACCGCCGATCTGGCCTGGGCGTTGATCCTCGCGGCGGCCCGCCGGATCGTCGAAGGTCAGAAGCTGATCGAATCCGGTGGATGGGGACCCTGGCACCCGATGCAACTGGTCGGTGTCGATGTCTTCGGCGCCACACTCGGCGTCGTCGGCGCCGGCCGGATCGGCACGGCGGTGTTACGCCGCGGCGTCGGCTTCGGCATGCGCCTGAGCTATCATAATCGCCGGCCCAATCTCGAACTAGAAGCCAAAACCGGTGCGGCCTACCGCGATCTCGACACGCTGCTGGCCGAGTCCGATATCATCGTCGTCACGGTGCCGCTGAACGCCGAAACCCGCAGTATGTTCGGCGCCCGCGAATTCGCGCTGATGAAACCGCGCGCTGTGTTCGTCAACGTCGCTCGCGGCGCCGTCGTGCGCGAAGATGCGTTGGTCGAAGCCTTGCGCAGCGGCCAGATCTGGGCGGCCGGGCTGGATGTCTTTGAACGCGAACCGATCGGCCCCGATCATCCCTTCCTCAGCCTACCGAATGTCGTGACCGTCCCACATATCGGCAGCGCCAGCATCGCCACCCGTACCCGTATGGCTACTCTGGCCGCCGAAAATCTTGTCGCCGCGCTCCACGGCCAACCCGTGCCAAATCCCATTAACCCCGAAGCGTGGGTGTAACACCGGGCAAATTTCGAAATGCAGCATCACGTTTTCGCGTCTCTACCACCCCGACTCCGCACGCTTCCCTATGGTAAAGTGTAACCACTCAACCGAAACAACCCCTAACCTCACGGAGCTACGGGAATCCCATGTCCATCATCTATCGCGTTCGTGTATTCACGACAGCATGCTTGCTGCTTTTTGTCATCACCTCTTGCGCCGCCAGTGCTGCGCCGGTCGCCCAATCAACCCTGGTACCGGCTGCTCCGTCGGCCACCACTATCCCGCCCACTGTCGCGCCGCCCACAACATCGCCGAGTAACCCGACGCCCAACACAGCGACACCGGCGCCGAGCGTACCAACGACAGCCCCCGCCGCGACCGCCGCCCCACAGGAAGATTCCTTCCTTGTGCGCCAGAAGGCCGCATTACGGCCGGAGAACGCCGCCGATCTGGCCGCAGCAGCCGGCTGGGATCGGTACACCATCATCGCCGCCATCAATCCTGCCGAACGCACGATCATCGGTACCGCGCAAGTTATCGTCACCAATCGGACTGCCGCGCCGTTCAGCACTATCTGGTTTCATCTCTACCCCAACCATCCCGATTTCGGTGGACGCCTTGATGTCGCCTCAGCCACCATCGACGGCACACCCGTCGCCTCGCGCACCATGCACGGCGACACACTCTTCGGACTCGATCTGCCCCAACCGTTGGCGCCGGGCGCCGTCGCAACCGTCGATCTGGGCTTTGTTACCCGCACGCCACGGAACGCCAGCAATAACACCTTCGGCGCCTTCAACCAGGAAGCCGGCGTCTGGAGTATGGCGAACTTCTATCCTATCCTGGCCCGTTCCAACCTTGCAAGCGGCTGGGACACCCGCCCGGTCAGTAGTCGCGGCGATTTCGCTGTTTCCAGTACAGCCCTTTACGAAGTAACGATCGATGCGCCGGTTGGCTGGACGCTGGTGAGCACCGGAGTATCCACCGGCGTCGAGCCGGTTACGGCTGATGTACGTCGCGAACGATTCGTAAGCGGGCCACAGCGTGAGTTTTACCTCGCCGCCCTTGACGGCCTGGCCCAGGCCAGCAGCACTATCGACGGCACCCGCGTGGTAAGCTACTACCAACCGGGCAATCCCGCCGCCGGTGAACGGGCTCTTGCTGTAGCCGAAGATTCGCTGCGCATCTTTAATACCCGCTATGGCCAGTATCCCCTGGCCGAATTCGAGGTGATTCAGGCGGCGCTCACCCAATTTCTGGGGATGGAATATCCCGGTGTGGTGCTGATCGAACAAGAGTTGTATCGGCGCAATGGCCGCGGCCTGGAAACAACCGTTGTGCATGAGGCGGCCCACCAGTGGTGGTATAGCCTGGCCGGCAACGATGCCCAGAGCGAACCCTGGCTCGACGAGGGCATGGCGAGCTATGCCCAGGTGCTGTACTACGAGGCGCTCGGCAGTAATGCAGCGGCAACGGCGGAACTGGACGCCTACCGCGACCTTTACCGCCGTGCGCGTGAAGCCGGCCGTGATGCGCCGCTCGGCAGCCCACCCGACGCCCTACGCGGCAATTACGTTCCGATCGTTTATGCCAAAGGCGGGCTGTTCTTCCATGCCTTGCGCAACCGGATCGGCGAAGAAGCGTTCAGCGCCTTCTTACGTGAGTATCAAGCCGCCGGACGCTACCGCGATGTACGTGGCGAAGATCTTCTTGCCGCCGCCGAAAATGCCTGTGACTGCGATTTACAGAAGTTCTACGGCGATTGGGTGCTTCGCGCCGTTCCCGTTCCCATCCCGTAACAAAAAAGGTGGTTGTGCGACTGCACAACCACCAATCCCCAACAAAACGACGCCCCACCACGTATCAAGTGCAGAGGGGCGTCTGATTTCGATCCATTCACAGCCGATATACAAGCAGGCGCTCGCATCACATCAGGATGTTCGGCTATCCCTGCACCTTATGGCCTGTGCTCTATCTTAGCCCTTAACGGCATCCTTCAAAGTGCTGCTGGCACTAAAGCCCGGCGTCCGCGTCGCGGGAATATGGATCTTCTCGCGGGTCTGCGGGTTCACGCCCTCGCGAGCCTGCCGCGAGCGAACTTCAAACGTACCGAAGCCGGTCAACGTCACCTTCTCGCCCTTGGCAAGCGCCTCGGTAATCACATCGAGCGCCGAGTCGACGACGAGCTTGGTTTCTTTCTGCGAAACACCCGCCTTCTCCGCGACGGCCTTGATGAAATCGGTCTTCTGCATAGTTGCAGTCCTCCTCTAAATGGCCGATACAGGATTCAAGATATCCCTTCAGGACGCAGTATACCGCATCTGTCAATACCCCTAGCCCTTACAGATGCCGAATTCGGCGATTCAGAATTTCCAACTCGCTTTTAGCGCATTAGAGTGCGGAAAACCAGAACGAACATTTGAGTTGAAAACGCTAATTTGCGGTTGTAATGCCATTAAAAGGCTTTCATCAGCTTGTTGTCAGGTATAGGCAAAGCTGTGGTATAATCCGGGCCGGTCACCTTGATGTGGCCCCACTACCAGGAACGTAGACAATCAGGAGGCACGCATGCGGAGGTCCACGCGCACCTCTACTTATGGTCCGGCACTGCTGGCGTGCATGCTGCTGACAATGCTCGTACTCGTGCCGGCCCCGACCGCCGGCGCTCTCGGGTTACCGCCCCCGGCAGCCCAGTCAGCAGACGCACAGCTTGATGGTGTCGTCAGTAACTCCGACGGCAGCTACGCACTCAGCCCCGACGCACTTCCCGCCCCAACCATGCTCGGCAATTACCAGCGCCACGGTATTGTTCTCTCAGCGCCGCAGAGCTTTGCTCAGCCCGTCAGCCGACTACAGATTCAATATCAGGCCGGCGTACCTGCCGGCAGCGCCTTCCGCATTGATCTGCGCAGCAGCGTCGATGGTTCGCGCTGGCTTCCCTGGACAACCGAGTTGTCCAATGCTGCCGTGATCCACTTTCCACAGCCGATCCGGGCGGCCCAGTATCGAATCACCCTGCTCGGCTCAACAACCATCGGCCCACAGATCACGCCGCCGATCCTGGCGCCAACGAACGCAGCGGCCACCGCCGAGGCAGCAGCCGTCGATCCCTACGCCATCGCGCCGACATTCCGTATTCGCGCTACGCGCCAGGGCATGATCGGCGGGCGCACGGCGAACGGCTATATTATTCCGCCCAAGGCCCGCTTCGTCTCGCTCCCCGATTGGAGCGTCCTTTCCAGTCGCGGCGGAAATGAATACCAGGTACGCATCAGCTATCGCGGGCGCAGCACCGTTGTTCCGGTCTACGATGTCGGCCCTTACAGCGGTCGCGACGATTATTGGGATATTGTGCGCAACGGCTACCCCGATCTGGAGCGCGGTTGGCCGATGGACCATGCCGCCTATTACGAGGGGTACAACAACCGGCGCGCCGACAAAGGCTATGTGCGCTTCCCAACCGCAATGGATGTCGGCGACGGTGCCTGGATCGACGATCTCGGCATCGTCGGTGATCAGGCTGAGGTGGAAGTAACCTACCTGTGGCTTGGCCAGGATCCATTCGCCGGCCCGCCGGCCCGCGATCCTGCCGTCGCGACCACCGGATCAGCGAACTTGGCGGCGATTTCTGGCACAACAACGGCCCCTTCGGCGTCAGCCCGGTTGGTTGCGGCCAGGGCCGTCATGCCTATTACACCGTCAGTGTCAGTGATCCGGCCAAAAGCACCAGCGTCGCCCGCTGGCAACCGAACCTCCCGCAGAGCGGTATGTACGAGGTGTATGCCCACATCCCGGTCTGCCCCGACAAGCGCCCCTCGGTAACCCAGGCGCGCTACGTCGTCCAGCACGCCGAAGGCGCCCTGGAGGTGACGGTCGATCAGAGCCGCCAGACAAACTGGGTGCTGCTGGGCCGCTTCCCCTTCAGCGCCGGCAGTGCCGGATTCATCCAACTGAGCGATCTCGCCGGCGACGCCGGCCGCACCGTCTGGCTCGACGACGTGCGCTTTGTGTACACCCCCTAAAATCGTAAAGGCGACGCATGAATCGTAAGGGCGACGTATTTTGCTATGCAAAATACGTCGCCCCCGCATCGTCACCAAAAAATCTCAATCAGTGCAATTAATCGTCGGTACTGCGTTCCTGGATCACATAGAGCAACTCAAGCAACACATTCTTGACACTCTCGCGACTATTGGCCATACACGGCAACACCTTCACCTGCGGCGGTTGCCGCAGCGCGAGGCGCAACTCATCGGGCGACCAGGCATTCGGGCGATCCTGCTTATTCGCCGCGATCACATAGGGCGTATCGCGGTACGATACAAAGAAATCGATGATCCGGTTCGTCTCGCGGAACGTCTCCGGGCGGGTGCTATCGACCAGGATCACCAACCCGAGCATACCCTCGGACAAGATCTCCCACATAAAGTCGAAGCGCTTTTGGCCCGGCGTGCCGAAAAGGTGCAGCACCAGATCGTCGGCGATTGCGATGCGGCCGAAGTCCATCGCCACCGTCGTCTCTTTCTTGATCATCTTCGTATCGTCGGTGGCACGACGCTCGGTGGAGACGACCTCAATCTCGCTGATGGACTTGATGAACTCGGTTTTACCGGCGTTCACCGCCCCGCTGATGACCATTTTTACAGTCTGCACACCAGCCCTCCGCTACGGTGCTGTGTACTGAATGAAGCACACATCGGCTACATGCCGCGGATCCGATTGATAATACGATTGACCAGACTCTTCTTCACCTTGGGTGCATCGGCCTGCGCGCGCGCACCCATCGGCTTCGGCTTCTTGACTACCTCCACAAGGCCGGCGGTCAGAAAACCATAGACAATACGGCAGGTATCAAACTCGCTCAAGCTCGTCTTTTGCGCGATCTCGGACAGCGTATCCTTGCCGTTGATACGCGCAAACACCCGCCACTCCTCGGGCGCGAGTTTCACGCCTTTGGCCTTTGCGCCGGGCTGATCGATAAACCGCACGATCAGATCGGTTGAAGGAATACGATCTTTAATCCGTCCCCACTCATCGATCCGCCGTACACCCTCCATAATCAGATGGTCAACGGATATTGGGGTTGGGATAACCGGCGAATCCACCGGCGGACGCTGATTCTGCTCGAAACGAAACTCACCTTCAGGCCATCCGAACAAACCATACACTGATTCTTCGGCGTGAGTTTGCAGGCTACTCTGCAATTGATCGGCGCTGATCAACTTATTTTCAATAATCACCTGCGTGAGTGTGGCGCCATTGCTGCGCCCCGCCAGCGACTGACGAACCTGTGAGAGTTGATCAGTGTTGAGTACACCCAGGCGCACCAACAAATCCGCCTGCTCGTCTTCCGGCTTCCGCGCGGCGAGCACAAGCTTTCCCTTCTCAAAGAAGAGCAGCGCACGCTCATCCTGATAATTCAGATGCAGCCCGCCGGTTTTGTAGCCGCGATCTACCAGGTAAAGGAAATCGGATAGGCCGAAGTCCCGAATGTTGCCTACCAGAGCCATGCCATCCCTCCGAGGGCCTTACGTGAACATGGTTGAAAGGAGCGCCGACTCACCGGCTACGTACTCAGCACGAACGCTGCTTGCTCCACCGATTGTTCAACCATCACTCCGTCGGCGGCGAGAACCGGCAGCAGCGCCGCGATCGCCGTATCGATCATCGCATCATCGGGCTCACGCGTCGTCAGGTACTGTGTGGCAAGTGTCGGTGCCAGCAATCGCTGCACCCAGGGCCAGGCGTAGTATGACGCAGCGAACCGCATCGCCTCGAACGCCACCGCCGCCACAACCGGTATCAAGACAATCCGTGCTCCAATCCGCAACCATAACGGCAGACCGCTCACGGCAAGAAAGATCATAAATCCGATCAGCGTCACAATCACCAGAAAACTCGTCCCGCAGCGGGGATGAATCCGCGAGAACGTACGCACCGACTCGGTTGTCAATGGCGCGCCCGCTTCAAGCGCATTGATCACCTTATGCTCGGCACCATGATACCCGAACACGCGTTGGATGTCGGGCAAGCGACTGATAGCGAAGATATACGCTACCACCAGCGCCAGATTCATCAGCCCTTCGATCGCCTCACGCAGTAGCACCGGTATGCCATAGCTTCCGATCGCATGTGCGACAAGTGAAGGCAGCACTACAAAGATCGCAATTCCGATCGCGAGTGCCACAACCCCGATCAGGGCCTGGATGATGGCTGGGGTTTGATCATCGTTGCCAAACGCAACATCGGCCGAAAAATCGAGCGATGTCTTCCCGATGACAAATGCCTCGCGCAACGCAACAATACCCCGCACCAACGGTAACTGTGAAAGCCACGAGCGTTGTCGTTGCGGAAGCGGAATATGCTTCAATGCAACAGCGCCGCTTGGTGAACGGACTGCGACAGTGGCCTGGCGCCGACCGCGCATCATCACCCCTTCGAGGACTGCCTGCCCGCCGTACGAGTAGCGTTCTCCATCCATTGCACAACACTGAGGCAACTGGGCCGTCGCCGACTCAAGCGGGCCAAACGACGGACTCAGTGGCTATGATACCACGGCGACGACAATTACGACAGTACTGTTCATCGTCGCCGAACATGGGCGGCGGCACATCCAAGAACCAGCATAACCGGCCACAATTACCAAAGTGTACCACTATACCTGGTTGGCACTTTGATCGTCCAGATCACGCCGCGCCAGGGTGGTTGCGGCGGCGCGCACACCACTTACCAGGCTGGAAACCCTGATGATCGGCGAGACGACCCGCTCGGTGACGAAGCCGGTGGTTGTGGCGGCATTCGTGCTTGCCTGCTGGACGTTGTTCGCCAATACGCGAGTGTTATCCAGAATCTCGTTCAGCTTGATCATCGCCTCGTCGAAGCGCGGAATGACATTCGTCTTCGCAACCTGATTCAACTGGTTGATCACCCAGAGAATCGCGATCAAAATGGCGATCATCAGGATCGCAACCACCAGTAATAACGACGAAACAATTACCAGGAAAACATCACGCCAGGCGGCGCGGAAATCGGGGCCGAGGAGGGTCGCCGCAACGATAAAGCCGATCAGAGCGACAACCAGCACGCCTACGCCAATAGCAATCCACCTGAACACAAGATGCCCTTTCCAATATCCGGCTGCGCTTCGTGGCGCACCGTGGGATTTTCCGCATCTACATCGGTTAATTCGTGTTGATAATGTGTGCGATTATATCATACTCGCAACCGGGCGACAACGAAGAGCAAAAGCCACGCCAACAGCACCGACTCCAGGATCGGCACATTCGCCGGTGCCGGCAAATCCAACGGCAAACGCAACTGTAGGCCGTAGGCCAACAAACACCCAACCAGCGCTGCAACCCAGAACAGCAGCATTTGCCTCCAGCGCCGCCCCAACAGAACATGGGCCAGCAGCGCGCAGGAGGTGGCAATCAGGAAAATCAACAGTGATGCCGGAGCCAATCCGGTCATGAGTTGTTCCTTTTGTCAGTTACTGCATTGCGCACGATCCGCCCACCGCCAAGCACCTGATCGCCGTGGTAAAAAACCGCCGCCTGGCCGGGGGTGATCGCTCGGATCGGCTCGTTCAGGCGCACCGCCAAACGACCAGGCGCGATCGGCGTTACCACGGCCGGAGCCGGATCGGCGTGGGAGCGTACCTGCACCAAGCAGTTGAAAGGCTCAGCCGGCCATCCGCCATCGACAAAGGTCGCCCGATCGATCGTCAGGTCATCGCGTAGAATCGCGTCGGCCGGGCCGACGATTAAGGCATTGCGCCCAACATCCAGATCGACCACGAACAGTAGTTTGCCGCCGCCAAGACCAAGGCCGCGCCGTTGGCCGATTGTGTAGAGCGGCAGGCCGTTGTGGCGGCCGATCTCGCGCCCTTCCAGATCGACGATCGGGCCGGGCACCAGGCTCTCCGGAGTTTCTTCACGCAGCAGATTGCGGTAATCGCCGTTCGGCACAAAGCAGATATCCTGGCTCTCCGCGCGATCGGCACTGGCCAATCCGCGCGCCGCAGCCAATTCCCGCACCTGTGCCTTGGTGTACTCGCCGATCGGGAACATCAGCCGGGCCAGATCATCCTGCTGCAACATATGCAGCATATAGCTCTGATCTTTGTCGGCATCGACGGCGCGCGCCAGGCGGTAACGCGGCGTCGTACCCGCACCGGCGTCGCTAATCCGAGCGTAGTGGCCAGTCGCCACCGCATCAAAGCCGAGGGCGCGGGCACGATCCATCAGGGCGCGGAACTTGATCTCGCGGTTACACTCCAGGCACGGATTGGGTGTGAAGCCGTGCGCATAGGCCTGCACAAAATAATCGATCACATGGCGCCGGAATTCGCGCTGGTAGTTGAAGACGTAATAGGGAATCCCCAACTGCGCACAAACCCGCCGCGCGCTCTCGGCCATTTCGGCGGCGCAACATAAACTCTCGGCCAGCCGCTCATCGTCGTCGTCCCAGAGGTGCATCGTCACCCCGGTGATATTATGTCCTTGTTCGTGCAACAGCGCCGCAGTTAGCGAACTATCGACGCCACCGCTCATTGCGATAAGTATCTTTGCCATACAGGTATTATAAGGATTTTTGTTCGGTAGGTGTGTGCCGGTGGCCGACAACCACCCACCTAACTTGCGGTAACAGTGGTGTGCAGCACGCGTTTGGCGCCGGCGGCACTCAGCGCGCGCCCGACCCGTTCGCCGGTATCCGGCGTGGCGAGGGCGAACATCACACCGCCCCATCCGGCTCCCGAGAGCTTCGCGCCCAGGGCGCCCGCCGTTCGGGCGGCGTTCACCAACCGGTTCAACTCCGGCGACGAAACCCCGATCTGCTCCAGCAGGTGCTGGTTCTCGTCGAGCAATGCGCCCAACACGATCGCCTCGCCTGCCGCAAGTGCCGCCCGTGCGCGCACCACCAGATCAGCGATCAG
The DNA here is from genome assembly GCA_012032775.1 of Oscillochloris sp. Classification (GTDB taxonomy): domain Bacteria; phylum Chloroflexota; class Chloroflexia; order Chloroflexales; family Chloroflexaceae; genus JAAUQO01. The sequence continues at coordinate 11,359 of JAAUQO010000047.1, forward strand.
ATCGAAGAACCGCTCGAAGGTGGGCTGATCGGCCTGCCAGCGCTCGCGAACCGCAGCAACCGGCAATCGGGTGGCGCTGCGAATCCCGGTATCGCCAATTACCAGTTGCAATGGTTCGCCAACCCGGAGCGGCGCGATCGTCGGCGGATCGCCGCGCAGATACCAGATCGCCTGTTCATACGCGATCACAGTGTTGTCGATCCCGCTTGGCGTGCCATGAAAGCGCTGCTCGCTCGCATACACCAGGGCCGACACCTCCGCCGGCGTCGGTTCGTAACCTGCGTAGGCCGCCAATGCCCGCACCAACGCCGTCCCGATCGCCGCGCCGCTACCCATACCGCTCGCAATCGGGATCATCGAACGCAAACTCACCCGCAGATTGGCCGGATGCCGGCCAAATTGCTGCAAGGTCATCTGCGCCAACTCGCATAAGGGATCGGTGGGATTCTCGTCTTCGCTCCATGCGCCGCCGAGATCAGGTGCATGAAAACTCAACCCGCATCCGAGATCGGCAGGCGTAACGGCGGCGCTAGCCCGTAGGTCGGAAAGCGGGACTGCGATCGCCGGCCTGCCATAGACAACTGCGTGTTCGCCACAGAGGATCAACTTGGCAGGCGCCGAGGCGTGAATTGACTGCATGTCCCTATTCCCACTCAATCGTCGCCGGCGGCTTCGAGGAGATGTCGTAAACGACGCGATTGACACCATCTACTTCATTGACGATCCGGCTGCTGATCTTCGCCAGCAACTCGTACGGCAGCCGAGCCCAATCGGCGGTCATGTAGTCTTCGGTTGTGATCGCCCGAATCGCAATCGTGTCGGCGTAAGTGCGGTAGTCACCCATCACGCCGACACTCTGCACCGGCAGCAGCACGGCAAATGCCTGCTGCGTGCTGCGGTACAATCCAGCCGCACGCAACTCTTCCAGAAAGATCGCATCGGCCCGGCGCAACGTCTCCAGGCGATCCCAGGTGATCGGCCCGATCAGGCGCACCGCCAGGCCGGGGCCGGGGAACGGATGCCGCCAGACCCACTTCTCGGGCAGGCCCAACTCCAACCCGGCCGCGCGAACTTCATCTTTGAACAGATAGCGCAGCGGCTCCACCAGCTTCATCTGCATATCGGCCGGCAAGCCGCCGACATTATGGTGAGTCTTGATCGTCACACCCTTCTTGCGATCGGGCGCACTGCTCTCGATCACATCGGGATACAGCGTGCCCTGGGCCAGGAACGCCGCACCCTCAAGCCGACGCGCCTCACGCTCGAAGATACGCACAAACTTCTCGCCGATGATCTTGCGCTTGCGTTCGGGATCGCTCACCCCTTCGAGCGCACCCAGGAACTCCTCGGCGGCGTTCACCGCAACCAGCGGCACATGAAAATGCTCGCGGAACGTCGCGATCACCTGCTCGGCCTCGCCAAGGCGCAGCAAGCCATTATCGACAAACACACAGGTCAGCCGCTCGCCGACCGCCTGATGGATGATCAGCGCCGCCACCGCCGAATCCACGCCGCCCGAGAGCGCACAGATCACCTGCCCAGCGGGGCCGACCTGCACGCGCACCCGTTCGACGGCCTCGGCCACGAAATTCGCCGGCTGCCAATCGCCGCTTGCGCCGCAAATACCAAAGCTGAAGTTGCGGAGAATCTGCCGCCCATGCACGGTATGCACCACCTCGGGATGGAACTGTACGCCATACCAATGCCGTGTATCGTCGCCCATGGCTGCGAACGGCGTTGATGGATTAGCGGCCAGCGAGCGGAAGCCGGCCGGCAGTTGCTCGATCCGATCGCCATGGCTCATCCAGACCGACTGTTGTTCAGGCGTATCGGCGAAAAGCGGATGCACTTCGCGCAGATCGATCTCGGCCGGGCCGTATTCGCGGCCCTCGGGGCGCAGCACCTCGCCGTCGAGGGCGTAACTGATCAACTGCATCCCGTAGCAGATCCCCAGCACCGGCAGGCCGGAATCCGGCAACCAGCTCGGCATCTGCGGCGCATCGACTTCATACACACTTGCCGGGCCGCCGCTCAGAATCACGCCGATCGGATCGAGCGCACGCACCTGCGCCTCAGCTGCGTCGTGGGGCAACAACTCGCTGTAGACACCAAGTTCACGCAAACGGCGCACAATCAATTGCGCCGTCTGCGAACCAAAATCGAGCACCGGAATGCTACTGTGCGACATACACTCCTCATAAAAACCGATGCCCGCGACCAGAGCAAAGCTCAGGCGGCGAGCATCGAATATCAGGCGCCAAACATCGGCTTACAGCGAACCGGAAGAAACCAGGCGAAGTTTCGGAATGAATGAATTCGGGCGCGCCGGAACATTGCTGCGAATATCTTCGGGAACATCAGTTGTATTCAAAATTGAATTGGCGCCGCCGGATAAACTGGCCTCATAACCATCGGCCTGCCAATCGTTGCACCACTCATTGCCGTTAAGCAAGTAGCGATAGGCATACGTCCGACCGGCATCGAGATCGATCGTCGCCATCCAACCAGAATCGCTCAGGCGCAACGGCGTCGCTCGCGAATCCCAGTCGTTAAAATCACCCACCACCGTCACACTATCGGCCCAGATCGCCGCAGGCAAGGCGAATGTCACACGCACGCGACCGGCACGCCCTAAACGTTTGGTAACCATCGCCGCACTCCTTTGTGTAGCTTCGGCGCTAACCACATTGTCAGCGTCGATACGCTAAATTATAGCACAGTCGTAGCGGCGTTTCTTTGAATTGGCTTTGACGTTGAAACAGCCATGGTTTCTGTTTGTGCGCACGCAGCTCATGGAAATTCGGCAGAAAACAAAGCGAGCGGACGAATAGCTCGTCCGCTCGCCCACATGCCCGGCGCAGTACTTACTTGCCGTACAATTCGCCGACCTTCGCCCAATTCACCACATTCCACCAGGCATCGATATAGCCGGGGCGCTTGAACTGATACTTCAGGTAGTAGGCGTGCTCCCAGACATCGAGTCCGAGAATAGCCTTCTTGCCCTCCATCAGCGGATTGTCCTGGTTCGGCGTACTCATAATCGCCAACCCGCCGTCGGCATCGGCAACCAACCAGGCCCAACCGGAGCCGAAGCGCCCAAGGCCGGCGGCCTTAAACTTCTCTTTGAACTCGGCGAAACTGCCGAACGCAGCATTGATCGCATCGGCGAGTGCGCCGGTAGGTTCGCCACCACCGTTGGAACCCATAACCTCCCAGAACAGGGTATGATTCCAGTGGCCGCCGCCGTTGTTGCGCACCGCTGTGCGGATATCCTCAGGCAGCGCGTTCAGATCGCCGAGCAGATCATCGAGACTCTTCCCGGTGAGATCGGGATACTTGCCGACAGCGTTGTTCAGATTGGTGACGTAGGTGTTGTGGTGGTTGTCGTGATGGAAACGCATCGTCGCCTCATCGACATGAGGCTCCAGAGCGGTGTAATCGTACGGCAGTGGTGGAAGTTCGAAGGCCATCGTCGGTCCTCCTCTTCATACAATTCAGCTTCAAGCCCACGATAATGCCGCAACCAACAACCGGCGCGGCAGAAACAGGCAACAAATGAGGGCCAAACGGCCCCCGACTCCCTTTCCAGGGAGATCAACAATGTGCGGTAACGTTCAGGTTCGGCGCTGCCTGTACTCCTATTGTACCGCGATTTCGACCGACTCGGCGGGAATACGATAGCAGCAACAATGTCCGCCCGACGCAATCGTCTCGGTATCACGGAAAACCGGCGTATCGAGCAACTGCGCATACAGCCGAATCTCCTGATCGCACAACTGTTGGTGACGCCGGGCCACGCAATCGAACGGGCAGTTATACTCAGTGAGCAAGAACGACCCATCTTCGAGTTGCTCCAACTCACACATATAACCTTGTTCGGACAAGACCCGAGTCAGTTCGGCAATCCGTGCGTCCAACGATTTTCCGGCCATGAGCGGAGCGATCACCCCGGCGATCGCCTCGCGCCGGCGCGTAAAGATACGGTTGACCGCATCAGCGCCGAACTCATCCATCACCGCATCGAGTACATCAAGTGCCAGATGCTCGTAGTGCTTGGGGAAGCGCCGCTCGGCGGCTTCTTCCGTGAGGGTGTAAAGATGCGCGGGACGCCCGATGCTGCGCCGCAGGCCGGTGGAACGCACCAGTTGATCCCGTTCAAGGGTCGCCAGATGTTGACGCACGCCGACAGCGCCGATGTCGAGCGCCGCACTCAGATCGAGTGCCGTCATCTCGCCGTTTCGGCGCAGCAGATCTAAAATCCGCTGCCGGGTACTACCCTGGCTTTTTCGTTCGTGTGTCATTTCACTAGTATAATCTATCGAATCTGGCTTTTTTGCAGTATAGCACGCGCGATTCCGCACTGTCAAGGAAGCCTTGCCGCACACGGATGCGGCCGGTATAATGCCTGTGATTATAGATAGATGGATACTTGTGGTGGTGTGTTTTCGGCTTTACCGAAAACACACCACCACATCAATATAGGCGACGACGTGGATATCGAACAGTCCTCCGGCGCATCAGCAGATGCACCGGCACATACTCCTAAATCTTCCCCTCGTTCCAATGCGATCAGCAGCAGGCGGTTTCGAATCCTCGGTGCAAACTGGATGTTTCGGTTGCTCTTGTTGCTGATTGTGCTGGTTGGAGGCTATTTTCGTTCGCTCAGTCTGACCGATTGGGATTCGGGCACCGGCCAGCACCCCGACGAGCGCTTCTTCACCGATGTCGCCACAAATGTGCGTTTGCCGGCCAGCCTCGGCGAATGGTATGATTCGGCCCGTTCGCCGCTGAATCCGCGTACCTATCAACAATTCCCGCTTTTTGTCTATGGCCCGTTGCCGATCTATCTGACCCGCGCCGTCGCGGTTTCGCTCACACCCCGCGAGGCACTGCCTGAGCAGGTGCCGAGCATTCTCGGGCCGGTACAGCGCGATCCGACCACTGGCGAGAATCGCACCAATTTCGGCCCGCTGATCGCCAATCCCGAGCGCGATTTCCCACGTCTCGCACCACTCATCCCACTCGTCAACCCCGAAGGTCGCAATCTCAGCGCCTACGGCGAGATTGTGAAGGTCGGCCGAACCCTGGCGGCGCTTTTCGATCTGGGCGCAATTGTCTTGATCGCCCTGATCGGCCGGCGACTCTTCGGCTCACGGGTGGGCCTGCTTGCGGCTGCATTCTCGGCCTTCACGGTGATGCAGATCCAGCAGGCCCACTTCTTCGTCGATCCGATCTTCTCGACCTTTTTTGCTTGCTGGCGCTCTACTGGGCGGTGCGCGTCGCACAGGGCGGCAACTGGCCGATCTACCTTGTTCTTGGGGCAAGCATCGGCGCCGCGATGGCAACCCGCATCACTCTGGCGACGCTCGGGCTTACGGCGATGGCCGCAGCCGGGATCGCGGCCTGGCGGGCGGTGCAGGGCATTGGACACAGGATACGGAACACAGAGACCGGGCAGCCGGCAGCGCAGCGCTGGGAGCAGGAAGCAGCGTCGCAACCGACTGGTTCGGCAGGCGCTTCGATCTGGCCACGCGTCTTCGATCGTTTCATCAGCCACGAGTTTGTGCTGCTCTGCCTGGCCGGTGCGATCACGCTGCTAAGTTTCCGCGCCCTCGCACCCGACGCCTTCACCGGATCGCTGGCCGACTCGCCGGTGATGATTGGCGAACGCCCGCTCGACAACGATCTATTGCAAGGTTGGGGCTTTTTCGATGTGCGCCCCGATCCGCGCTTTATCCAGAACCTCACCACGGTTCGCAGCCTTGTCACCGGCGAATACGATTTCCCGCCCTCGCAGCAATGGGTCGGCCGGGAAGCGTATATCTTCCCGTGGCGCAATATGCTCTGGGGGATGGGGCCGGCGCTGGCCCTGGCGGCCTGGATCGGTTGGGCGATCTGGGGCATCGGCGGCGTGCGGCGCTTCTTCGACCGCAAAACACCATTGGCGCGCAAATCGCTGCATCCCGCCTGGGTGCTGTTTATCTGGGTCGGGTTTTATTTCGGCTGGCAAGGGGCGCAATTCGCGATTACCATGCGCTACCTGCTGCCGATCTATGGCGCGCTGATCATCTTCGCCGCATGGGCGCTGCTACGGCTGTGGGACGCCGGCAGGCAAGCGGCGGCAGACACACAGCCGGCATCCGGCAAGCGCTGGAATGTCGATTACGGCCTGCTGACAACCACCAGTCGCTCGGCAGGCGGCTTCCGGCGCACGGCGCTCAAGGTGTTGCGCTTCACACTACCGATTGTGCTGCTGCTAAGCGCCGGTTGGGCCTATGCCTTCTCGCGGATCTACACCCAACCTAATGCCCGCGTGATGGCGGCCCAATGGCTGGCCGACCATGCGCCGGCCGGCTCGTATGTGATGGCGGAGATCTGGGATGACCCACTGCCGCTGCAAACCACGGATGCGAGTTGGGGCGGAACATTCGAGGGGATTAGCTCTCCGCCTTACGGCGAGGACGACCCGCGCAAATGGCTTGGCGCAACCAATGGCGACGGGCGCTACGAAGAGGGCATGCTCGATCAACTCGATCGCGCCGATTACATCACCCTCACCAGCAACCGCATCTACGACAGCACCTCGCGGCTGCGCATGCGTTACCCGGCGACGATGCGCTACTACCACTATCTGTTCAGCGGCGAGTTGGGTTTTGAACTGGCGGCTGAGATCACCTCGTACCCGCAGATCCTCGGCATCGAAATCCCCGATCAGGCGGCCGAAGAAGCCTTCACGGTCTACGATCATCAACGGGTGCTGATCTTCCAGAAAACGCCGGAGTACTCGCGGGTGCGGGCCGAACAACTGATCACCGCCGATGTGAATTGGGGCGAGGTGTACAAGTCGCCGGTGCAGATCGCCGACCGGAATGCGACGGCGCTGCGCCTGACCGATAGCCAGTGGCCGCGTTACGCCGCCGCCGGTGATTGGATGGCGAACCGGGCAAGTAGCGGCTTCTTCGCGGCCCTGGCTCCGCTGACATGGTTGCTGGTGCTGGAACTGCTCGGGCTGGCCATGTTCGCGCTGCTGTTTCGATTTTTTCCGCGCCTGCCGGATCGCGGCTTCAGCCTGGCGAAGGTATTGGGCCTGCTACTGGTGGCTTACGCCGCCTGGTTGCTCGGCAGCTTAGGCAATAGCAGCGGTTTGCCGGGCAGTGCCGGGGCGGCGCCGCAATGGCCGATTGTTCCGTTGCCCTTTAGCCCGGCCACGCTCTGGCTGTGTGCGGCGCCGCTGTTGCTGGTGGGCGCGTTTGCGGCGTATGGCTCGCGCGATGAATTGCGAACCTTCTGGCATGCCCGGCGGCGGGCGATTCTGAGCGCCGAGGCGATCTTCCTGGGCTTCTTCCTGCTGGGCTTGTTGTTGCGCTGGTTCAACCCCGACCTCTGGCACCCGGCACGCGGCGGCGAGAAGCCGATGGACTTCGCCTTTCTGAATGCCGTATTGCGGGCGCCGGCCTTCCCACCTGCCGATCCCTGGCATGCCGGCGGTTACATCAACTACTACTATTTCGGTTTTGTGCTGGTGGGCGCACTGATCCAGCTTACCGCCGTTGCGCCGAGTATTGGCTACAACCTGGCGGTCGCCACGGTGATGGCGCTTACGGCATTGGCCGCATGGGGCGTGATCTTTAATCTGCTCGCCCGCCGCGATGCCGGCGAGCCTGATCAACCGAGCGAGCGCCGAGCACTTGTGGCGGCAGGCCTGACACCGGCCCTGATGCTGTTGCTCGGCAATATGGCCCAACCGCTCTTTTATCTGAGCGGCTATGCCGCCGATCAGGGTAATCGCCCGGAATGGGCCTTCTGGGATGCGACCCGGATCGTGAATGGGACGGTAAACGAATTCCCGTTCTTCACCTTTCTGTTCGCCGATCTGCACGCCCACATGATCGTGATGCCCCTAAGCCTGGCGCTGCTCGGGTTGGCCGTGGCGGTAACGCGCGGAACACACATACCACACGAGCAGCACGATATTACGGCGCTCTGGCGCATTATTCCCGTACTTGGTTTGATGGGCCTGCTGGCCGGCGCGATCCGGGCGACAAATACCTGGGATTACCCGACCTTTGTGGGCCTTGCGGCGATCGTCGTACTGCTGGTGGCTTACCGGCAGTTACGGGCCGGCGGCTGGGATGTCCTGCGGGCCGCGCTGCTTGCACTTACGCCGCTGAGCTTTATTCTGTTTGGCAACCTCCTGTTTGCGCCGTTCACCGCTAACTTCGCGACTGAGTCGTCGGGCGTGGAATTACTGCGCGATGGCGGCGCACTCAGTACACTTGGGCAAGTCCTCGCCGCAGATCGCACCAGTATCGCCGATCTGCTGCGCCTCCACGGTCACTGGTTGCTGTTCAGCATTGCCGGCGGCCTGTTGCTGTTGCGCCGCCTTGCCGGAAACACTGCTATGAGCGCCGCAGGTGTGCTGATCGCTGTGATCACGCTTGGCGGGATTGTGTTCGGCTGGCCTGCACCGATCTTGTTGATTCCGCTTCTGAGCCTGGGAATAGCTCTGCTCTGGGCGCTGCGTCGCTTGCCGCTGCACTTGCTTGCCCCGGCCGGGTTCGCTGTGGCGGCGCTCGGGTTGTTGCTGATGGTCGAGGTACTGGTGGTAAAGGGCGATGTGGGCCGGCTGAACACGGTATTCAAGTTCGGCTTGCATAGCTGGATGCTGTTTGCCCTGAGTGTTGCGGCAATCTTGCCCTGGATGTGGCGCCGCGCCACGCAGTTCGGCCGTCCGGTAACATTGGCGCTGTGCGGCACCGTTGTGGTTGTGTTGTTGACCGGACTGGTCTACCCACTCACGGCAACACCGGCACGTCTGGCCGATCGCTGGGCGCCCGATGCGCCACGCACCCTCGACGGCAATGCCTACATGGCGCTGGTGAATGCTGAGCGCAACGGCCAACCATTCTCATTGAACCAGGATGCCGCTGCGATCACATGGTTGCAAAACAATACCGACGGCACACCGATCCTGCTTGAGGCGCATCTGCCGTCGTACCAGTGGGCCGGACGCGTGGCGGTCAACACCGGTATGCCGACGCTGCTCGGCTGGGAGTGGCACCAGATTCAGCAGCGCAACGCAGTCAATGCGACACCGGTGATCAACCATCGCCAGCAGGTGATCAGCCGGATCTTCAACACCGGCGATCCGATCGAGGCGTTGGAGCAACTGCGGGCCTACGGTGTCGAGTATGTGTATGTGGGCGGGATTGAGCGGGCCACCTACGACCCCAATGGTCTGCTGAAATTCGAACTCATGGCTGAGCGGGGCTACCTGGAGCCGGTGTTCAGCCAGGGTCAAACGACGATTTACCGGGTAGTTGAGCCGGGCCGGCCGACCCAACTGACCAACGATCTGCCGATTGTACCGCCGACCGCCGACACAATCCCGGCGCTGATGCTGGATGTGCCGGTGAACGAGTTGCCGGCAGTGAATGAGTACGCATGGCTTGGTGAAGCCGGTCAAAATAGTTGGATCGCAATGCTGCTCTGGCTGGTGGCGATCTACGGCATCGGCCTGCTCGGCCTGCCGGTCGCTTATGCCGTCTTCGGCACATGGCGCGACGGCGGCGCGATCTTCGCTAAGCCGATCGGCTTCCTGTTGCTCGGCTATGCCGTCTGGCTGCCGACCAGCCTGGGGCTTCAGCAGTACGATCTCTGGGGTGTGTTGAGCGGTGTGTTGTTGCTGTTGATCGGCCATGCCGCGCTGCTCTGGTGGATCGGCAGGCCCACAACCGGCGGTCAGGCAGTGCAGCAGGGTCTGGCGGCGGGATTGCGCATGCTGGTCAACGATCTGCGGCAACGCCGCCGGGCCGTCCTTGCCGGTGAAGCCGTCTTCCTGCTGGCATTCGCTGCGCTGACGGTGATTCGCGCCTTCAACCCCGACCTCTGGCACCCGACCTGGGGCGGCGAGAAGCCGATGGAGTTCGGCTTCTTGAATGCGATCCTGCGCAGCCCGGTGATGCCGCCCTACGATCCATTCTTCAGCGGCGGGTACATCAACTATTACTACTACGGCTTTTACCTCTTCTCCTTGCCGATCAAGCTCACCGGAATTGCAGCGGCGATCGGCTTTAACCTGGCGGTCGCGACGATCTTCGGCCTGTTTCTGGCCGGCCTGTATGGCCTGGCGAAGCAGATTACCGGGCGGGCGCGTTATGGTGTGCTGGCAGCACTGCTGGTCGGCGTCGCCGGCAATCTTTCCGCCGTTTTCACAACCGCGTGGGGTTGGTCGAGCGGGATCGGCGGGGTGATGCAGGCGCTGTCGGGCGGATTGGCCGGCTTTGGCGAACGTCTCGGTACCTGGTATATCGGCCCGAGCCGTGTGATCGAGTATACGATCAACGAGTTTCCCTTCTTCACCTTTATCTTCGCCGACCTGCATCCGCATATGATCGTGCTGCCCTTCAGTGTGCTGGCAATCGCCCTGGCTTATCGGGTTTTACACGATGTCGGCCACATACGCCGAGTTGTGCCGCTGCTCGCACTGACACTCGGCGGGCTGGCGGTAACTAATTCGTGGGACTTCCCGACCTTCGCGTTACTCAGCGGATTGGCTTTTGTGGGCGCCGGGTGGCGCGGCGCCGGCGGCAGTTTCCGGCGGGCGATCCTGTTCGGCCTGCTCGCAACCGCCACGGCATTCAGTGGCCTGGTGCTCTATGCACCGTTCTTTGACCATTACTATGCTATGGTGGGCGGTGTTGACAATGTCCCGCTGGCAACCGGCACGCCGCTGTCCGATTATCTGGTGGTGTTCGGCCCGGCCCTGGCGATTGTGCTGCCGCTGATCCTGGGGGCGCTCTGGCGGATCTGGCGTGGTTCGCCGCGCCGGCAACTGCTCGATCGCCCGGCCTGGAGTTGGCCGTTCCCGATATTGCCGGTTGCCGCACTGGTTGCGGCGATTGTGCTACCAAATCTAGGCTTACGGATTGTGCTGGCGGCGCTGCTGCTCGGCCTGATTCCGGTGCTGGCGCGGCGCGAAATAAGAACGACCATCTGGTATAGCCTGACGCTGGCCTGGGTTGGCCTGGCAGTCTCACTCGGCTTCGAACTGCTCTACATCCGCGATCATCTGGCCGGCGGCGACTGGTTCCGCATGAATACCGTCTTCAAGTTCGGGATGCACGCCTGGGTGCTGTTCGGCCTTGCGGCGGCGATCGGCCTGCCGACATTGCTGATCGGCCTGCGCCGCGCCGCCGGTCTGCCGGGTCAGGCCTTAGGACTGGCCTTCCTGGCAGTAGTCGCAGTCCTGGCGAGTATCTACCCACTGGCCGGCGTGCCGTCGCGGATCGGCAATCGCTTTGCAGTGGAGACCGGCCCGACCCTCGATGGCCTGGCGTTTATGCGCCAGGCACGCTTTACATACGACTGCGAGAATTCCGGCGGCTGCGGGCCGGGAATCGAACGGCCGACGGTGGATCTGAGCGGCGACGCCGCCGCAATCGAGTGGCTGAACCGCTCGATTGAAGGGACACCGATTGTGGTGCAGTCGAACCTGTGGTTCTATCGTTCGTACGGGATTCGGATCGCGGCCAACACCGGCCTGCCGACGGTGATCAGTTCCTTGCACGCAAACGAACAACGCGATCCGGCGATCACCGCCGCTCGTGATCGCGATGTTGAAGTGTTCTACGGCAGCGCCGACATCGAGGATGCGTTGCGCTTTCTGGCAACGTATCGCGTCAACTATGTCTATGTGGGCGGTGTCGAGCATGCGTTGTATGCGCCCGAGGCATTGGCGAAGTTCGCCCAGATGCGCGGCACCTATCTGAACCCGGTCTATGATACGCCCGAGGTGCAGATCTACCAGTGCTCGGCATTCCCTCAGCGTACGCCGGCCCTGAACCATACGATTTTGCAGCCGACACAGCGCCGCCGCCACCGGCGGAACTGCCCGCCGGCGAAATCCCCGCCGGTCTGGTCGAGTTGGAAGAAGAAGTGCAGGCCAATCCCGGCGACGGACCGCTGGCCTTCGGGCTAGCCGAACGCTACCGCCAGATCGGCCGGTTCGACGATGCGGCACGGGTGCTGGAGCGCGCCGCATTCTCAAACCCGAACGACATCGGCTTGCACCACCTTTGGGGCGACATTCTGGGCCAGGCCGGGCGCTACGACGAGGCTGAAACAGCATATATGGGCGCCATTCGCACCGACCCGAGCGCGGGGAATTTCAACAAACTCGGCACGGCATTACTTACCTGGGGCCGCTACGATAAAGCCGAGATTGCCCTTAGTCAGGCGGTTCAGGCCGACCCAAATATTCCCGAACCGTACTACCGGTTGGGTCAGGTGCTTGTCGCAACCGGCGATGAAGCTCGGGCTACAGAACAATTGCAGCGCTATCTCGAACTCGACCCGAACGGTTCGTATGCCGAAGATGCGCGGAAGTTGCTTGAGAGCCTTGGAAATTAGAGGATTGATCGAGGGCGAAGCATTCGCATACGTTCCCGGCAAGTGGCGTAGAGCTGGCCGCGAATGCTTCGTCTTTACGGAATACTATGGTAGTTGATGTTGTTATCTGGTGGTTGGTGGCGGCGCTGCTGGGATTAGCCGGCTTGCCGCTGACATCGTGGTTGTTTCAGAGCCTGCCGGATGGCGGGTATCCGTTCGCCCGTACTCTCGGCCTGCTGCTCACCGGCTATGTCGCCTGGATGTTGGCGATGTTCGGGTTGGGCGATTTCGGCCCACCATTGCTGATTATCGGCATACTCGTCACCCTTAGCCTTGGACTTTGGGCCGGCGGCGGCCCGCAGCACATCCTGGCTGCCGCCAGAGCGGCATGGCCGCGCCGCCGCCTGATGATCGTCGCCTACGAAGCACTATTCTTGGCGGCGTTTCTTTTCGTGGTCTGGATGCGAGGCCACGATCCGGTTCCCTGGGGCACCGAGCGGCCGATGGATTTCGCCTTCTTCAATGCCATCCAGAACAGCCCAACCTTTCCGCCGAACGATCCCTGGCTGGCGGGCTACAGCATTAACTACTACTACTTCGGCTACCTGCTGATGGCCGCTGTCAGCCAGCTAAGCGGCGTAATGCCGAATGTCGCCTATAACCTTGCGCTGGCGCTGCTGTTCGCCCTAACTGCCGTCGGCGTCGCCGGGATGATCGCGAATTTGATGCTGCTGACCGCGCATACAGAACGCAGAGTGCGGAATGCAGAACCGAGAACTCAGAACCGAGATCCCGACGAACAACTTGCATCAACGCCGCACGCTTCTGATGCCTTAATCGCCCGGTCAGCCGGTCACCCGGTCACTCGATCACGCAGTGCGCTGCTGCTCTTCCCACTCCTCGGCGTGATTCTGGTGCTGGTGGCGGGCAATCAATCCGGTGCGATCCAGGTGGTCGTCGGGGATGAACGGGCGGTTGTGCTCGACGGGCCGCAGTTAGTGTCGGCGTTGGTGCAAGCAGCACAGGGCAATCAACAGATCACGCTGCCGTATCCGAATACCAACCAGGAATTCGGCGCGATGGATACCTGGGAACGCCGCGACCGCTGGAATGATTTTAACTGGTGGTGGCCATCGCGTTCGCTCTGGGATAAGTACCCCGACCCGAGTGGCGGCCCGCCGCGTGAACCGCATACCATCACCGAGTTCCCGTTCTTCAGCTTTCGCCTGGGTGATATGCATCCCCATGTGATGGCTTTGCCGTTTGGTTTGTTGGCCCTGGCCCTGGCGTTGTCAACCCTTACGCGGCCCAATCCGCCGGATTTCAGCGCCAACCGAAGCGGCTTGCTGGAACTCTTTCTGGTCGGGTTGATCATCGGCGGCCTGTATGTAATCAATAGCTGGGATCTGCCGACCTATCTACTGTTGTACGCTGCGGTGTTGGTATTTCTGCATCTGCGGCAAGCAGGCGCCGGAACCCTCGCCTGGGGAGCCTTGTTGCGCAATCTGGCGCTGGTACTGGTGGCGGCGATTGTGGTGTTTGTGCCGTTCCAACTCACCTTCCGCTCCCTGGTCGGCAGTGCGGCACCACTGGTTGATCTGCCTATCTTGAGTCGGATCACCAGCGTGATCGGCGTGTATCTCGGCGAACGCAGCGGACTGCACGAACTACTCGTTATCTTTGGTCTGTTTGTGTTGCCGATTGTCGGCTTTGTCTATGCACTAGCCGCTGGTTCTCGATCCACAGTTCTCGGTTCTCAGTTCTCAGTTCCCGGTTCCCAGTTCTCAGTTCCCGGTTCTCAGTTCTCAGTTTTCGGTTCCCAATACCGCGTGCTGTTCTTGCTACCACCGTTGCTGCTGCTGATCGGCCTGTTGATCGGCTTTCCGCTGCTGGCACTGGCCGGCTTAGGTTTGCTGGCCGTCTTTGCCGCCAACGATCTGCGCGAACGACCGGCGGCGAGTTTTGCCCTTCTGGTGGTGGCCCTGGGCTGCGCGGTGATCGTCGGCACCGAGATGATCTACATCCGCGACGTGTTCGAGGGTTGGTCGAGTCGCTTCAACACAATCTTTAAGTTCTACTACCAGATCTGGTTGCTCTGGGGGATGTTGGCGCCGTTCGCGCTCTGGTGGGCCTTGACGCATGTTCGTGGCGGCGCCCGCATTGCCGTCTGGATCGTGACCGGCCTGAGTATGCTGTTCCTCGCCGGTGCCCTGATTTACCCCGGCATTGTACTGCGCGATCTAAGTCGTGGCGAGTGGATCGGCCTTGATGGGCGCACCCCGCGCGAACAAAGTGCAGCCGGGCGAAATGCGATCGAATGGCTACGCATGAATGCCGCACCCGGCAGCGTGATCCTTGAAGCGGCTGATCTACTCAATCCCGATGAAGTGGCGCTCGGCGGCATCATGCCGCGCTGCGGCGGCAGTTACAACGGCGCCGGCTATGGCGGTGTTTCGGCGGCAACCGGCCTGCCCACACTGATCGGTTGGTCGGGCCACCAGGATCAGTGGCGAGGCGGTGATCCCGAGGCGCGAGCCGAACTTCAGCCGCGCTGTGAAGCAGTTGACACCATCTATCGCACCACCGATCAAGGTCGCGCACAAGCCTTGCTCGATCAGTATGCCGTACGCTATGTGTATGTCGGCAGCCTCGAACGCAACCTTTACGGGCCGGAGAGTCTGGCCAAATTCGACAATCTGGGCGAGCGGGCCTTCTATCAGGATGAGGTAACGATCTATCGCTTGCCTTGAGTTTTCGCCACAGGATAGCGCGCATCGGCGCACAATCGAACTTGATCATCGGCCATTCGCTATCGCATAACACGTACCGGCTTATTCAACACACTCGGTATAAGCTCCTCTCAACCGTTTGCAGCAGGGCGTTCCGTAGTACAATAAAAGGCGAATGACTCAAGGCGGCGCAGCCTTGTAACTCGGATAATGCATGCTACTTCGTCGGTTTCTAAAAAATAGGCTTGTATGGATAATCTATCACGGCGCGGTTTGCCGATCTGGTTTTGGGGTGCGTTAGTCGCACTATTGTTAATTGTTCTCAGCGCCCGCGATAATAATGGGGTTCAGAACGAAGCATTGAGCCAGTATTTCGCGGCTCAACCCACCCCCGCCGGCATCACCGCCGATATTGACTTACCACAACTGGATATGAGCAACTTGTCGCCGGCGTTACGTGAGGCCGCTGCAGATCTACGTCGCACCATCGGCCTTGGCGAAAGCGGCAGCCCGCTGGAGCCGAGCGCAACAACGCCGCGCCTACGCATCGAGATCGCGGAGATTGCACCCGGTGAGGGCGGCCTGGTGGTGCGCGGCACCGTTACCAATATCAGTACCGAGCCGGTAAATGTGCCGATCAGCGCCTTTGAATTGCGCGACAGCGCCGGCGGAAGTTACGTAGCCGGCGGCGGCGCTAGCGCCAATCTGCAACCCGGCGACAATACCCCGTTGGAGTTAACCGTTCCGCTGCCGCCCGGTCGTGGTCTGCTACTAGTTACCAATCTGCCGCCCGACCCACCGGCCGAGCAGCGTTTGCTGGCCACTGAGGAGTAGTTCTTTGTCCACGATTGCCGATCGGATCGCACATGTCCGCGCTCGCATCGCCGAAGCGGCCGAACAAGCCGGGCGCCGTCCGGCCGATATTACGCTGGTAACCGTCACCAAAACCCATCCGCCTGAACGGATTGCCGAGGCAATCGCCGCCGGATCACTCGATCTGGGTGAAAATCGTGTGCAAGAAGCGATTGCGAAGATCGCCACACTGGCAGCCGACCATTCACGCTTGCGCTGGCACCTGATCGGCCATTTACAGCGTAATAAAGCTCGCGTCGCTGTCGAATCGTTTGATCTGATTCACTCGGTCGATAGCCTACGGCTCGCCGAAACCCTCAACCGGCATGCATCCGATCTGGGCCGCCGTTTAGCGATTCTCCTGCAACTGAATGTGAGCGGCGAAGCCAGCAAAGAGGGGTTCGATCTCAGTGGCGGGTTGCGCAATCATGCTGCACTTGATCAATTTCTGCCCCAGATCGAGGCGATCCTTGCGCTGCCAGCTCTCGAGATCTGCGGCCTGATGACGATCGCGCCGATTGTCGAAGATCTCGACGCCGCCAGGCCGGTCTTCGCCGAATTACGCACCGTACGCGACGAGTTGGCCCGGCGCTATCCTAACGCCGACTGGCACGCGTTGTCGATGGGCATGACCGACGATTTCCCGGCTGCTATCGCCGAAGGCGCGACGATTGTGCGCGTGGGGCGGGCGATTTTTGGTGAAAGACCCTGAATGCACTATGCGAAAGTTACCATCAACAGCTACAGCACTCGTCTGTAGCCGTTTTGCATATCGCATGTTGACGCTCGCATTTATCTCCCGCTGTCCCGCGGATCAAGCGCATCGCGCAGACCGTCGCCGACAAAGGTGAACGAAAGCACCAGAATCGAGATCAGCATCACCGGAAAGAGCAACATCCAGGGGCCGGAACTCAGATTCGCAAAGCCATCCTGCATCATCACACCCAGACTGGTGGGGAAAGGGTTACTCCGATCGACCGAGGGCCGCATACCGACGCCAAGGAAGGTTAAGATCGCCTCGGCCAGGATCAGGCCGGGGATACTGAACGACACCGCCACAATCACCGGGGCAAGGGTGTTGGGCAGAATATGGCGCAGCAAAATATTCCTGGTGGGCACACCAATAGCCTGTGCCGCCTCGACAAACTCTTTTTCCTTCAGCGAAAGCACCTGACCACGCACCAGACGAGCCATGCCCGTCCAGCCAACCACTGCAAGGGCAGTGAAGATCAATAAAAGGCCGTTAAACGTCTTCCCGAACCAACTATCACGGAACGCTACCGTAAGCGTAATAATGAATAGTAAGTCGGGGAACGACGCAACCACCTCCGTCAGGCGCATCAGGAAATTGTCGAGCCAGCCGCCGGCGAAACCGGAACTCAGGCCGATTGAGAGACCGATTGCCAGGATAATAAACTGCGGCACCACACCCACAATTAGCGAGACCCGGATGCCGTAGATCAGGCGTGACAAAATATCGCGACCATTCGTATCGGTGCCGAGAATATGTTCCGGATTCGGTAAGCGGCGCGGATTATCCGTCACCCAGACCGGCGGGCGCAAACTGTTGCGACTTGTCTGCTCAACCGGATTATGCGGTGCGAGCAGCGGTGCAAAAAGCGCCACAACAATATAAAGGAAAATCACCACCAGGCCCACCACAGCAGCCTTATTGCGGAACAAGCGTTGCGCTGCATCGGCCCACAGACTGCGCGACTTCTTGGTGGTCAGATCGAGGTTATCGATTGTGTTAAGGCTCGACGCCGTAGTTGCCATCGCTCACTACCCTACTTATACGAAATACGCGGATCAACTGCGCCGTAGGCGATATCGACCAGCAGATTGGCCACGCCCAGGAAGAACACGAAAATCAGCGAGCCGGCCATAATCATCGAGTAATCGCGCTTCCGATCGACTCAACAAGCAACTGACCCATACCCGGCACCTGGAAGATAATCTCGGTATACAATGTACCGGTGATCAAGCCGGCAGCCAGCGGCCCCATAACGGTCACCACCGGCAGCAACGCATTCTTGATCATATGCCGCCAGACCACCACCTGATCGTTCAGTCCCTTGGCCTTGGCTGTACGCACATAATCCTGGCGCTTCACCTCAAGCACACTGGCCCGCGTCAGGCGGGTGATATAGCCCATCGACGTGGATCCAAGCGCCAGCGTCGGTAAAATCCAGGGTTGGATCGGATTATCCCAATCGGGGATCACCGTAAACCATCGTAAGCCCGAGGCAAAGACGATCACCAACAAGAAGCCGACAATTAAGGTTGAAAGCGAAACAAAGAAAGTCGAGGCGAAGAGGATCGAATAATCAATCCAGGTATTCTGGCGCAAGGCCGCCAGCACTCCGAACGGAACACCGATCAGCACTGCCATAAGCAGCGCCTGCAAACCAAGCCGCGCCGAATAGTAAAAGCGACTGGGATTACCGGATCGCTCGCCAAATAACTCTTCCTGAACCGTGCGCGCGCCGCGCGAGGCATATGTCGGCCCGAAATTCCCGCCGATCGCCCCCCAGATAATTTCACGCTCCCCGGTTGCAGCATTTGTCTGAACATCGAAGAACATATAGCGCGTAAACTGGCGCCATTCGGGCAGATCGAGGCCGAAACGCTGGCGCAAGATCGCCTCAACCCGCGGCGAAAGTTGCCGGCGATTAGGATCAGTATCGAAGGGGCCTCCCGGCGTCGCCTTCGCGATCGAGAAGGTCAGCAAACCTACGACGATCAGCACCGGGATTTGCCAGAGGATTCGCCGGATAACATATGCGGTCATTGGGTGTACTCCGTGTCCGTGAACCTACCGAGCTTCAACCGAATTAAGTAAAACATTTCCGATTAAGAACTATTAAACCATCATGCTATTTTAGCTGATCTCATAAGTGGGAAAGGTAAATTTTTGTAAACGCGAACTGCATGTTGCGCATAGAGTGGTTGCCCGTTCTTGCAGCCAGGCTACAAAAACGGACAACCGAAGTTTCTCACCAGCCGAATAAGCATGGTTGATGGAGGCACCGAAGCGCCTCCATCATTCACGTCTTAGGGCTGAACATCGACATTCGGCAGGTTGAAGAAGCCGAGCCAGTAGTCGATCGGCGTGGTCGTATCCTCGCCGACACCCTGGACGTACGGCTTCACCAGAACCGGGCCGCCGTCGTTGTAGGTGAAGACAGCCGGTGCATCCTGAACCAGGATCTCCTGGGCCTGGGCGTACAGGTCGGCGCGAACCGCCGGATCCTGCTCCACGTCGGCCTGGATCACCAATGCATCAAGCTCAGGATTCGAGTAGCCGACGCGAGTGCTGAGCAGACCATTGGTCTGGAACAGCGAGATCCAGTTCTGCGGATCGGGATAGTCGGCGCACCAGCCAAGCGAGAACATTTGCGGCGGGTTGTCCTTGGTTGTCGCCGCGAAGGCCGTCGGGTCGATCGGGTCGAGAACCGCGTCGATACCCAGGTTCTCCTTGATCTGGCCGGCCACCCACTCGAAGCGGGCGTTGTTACGGGCGCTGGCCGAGTAGGTCAGCTTGATCTCGGGCAAGTTCTCGATGCCGCCGTAAGAGGAATCGGCGATCGACTGGCGGGCAGCCTCGGGATCAAACGGCCAGGGCTGCAGATCTTCCTGGTAGCCGGGGAATCCGGGCGGAATAAAGCTCTGGGTGGGCGAGCCAAGGCCGCTGAAGATATCGCGGACATAGGCTTCGCGGTCGAAGGCCTGAGCGAAGCCCTGGCGAACCTTGATATCATCGAACGGCGCAACCGTGTTGTTAAAGCCGAAGTAGAAGGTGCAAGAACCGACCGTGTTGACGGTCTGCTCGCTGAGCACCGGATCGCTCTCAACCGTCGCCAGGTCTTCCGAAGCAACGGTGAGAATATCAAGCTCGCCGTTCTCGTAGGCCTGGAAGGCCACTTGCGACTCGCTGATCATGTAGTATTCAACGCGCTGCAACTTCACCGGGCCAAGGGGACCGTTATAGTTGGGGTTCGGCTCCCAGACGGCACGATTGCCGTGATCCCATTCAGTCAGTACGAAGGGGCCGTTGCCGATATAGTTCTCGGCGTCGTACCACCAATCCGGGCCCAACGCGACATCTTGCTCGCGCACCGGCACACCGATCCAGAGGGCGGCCATGCTCAGGAAGTAGGGCGCAGGAGCGGTCAACTCAATCTGCAGGGTGCTCTCATCGATCGCCTTAACGCCATAATCGGCGCGCAGTTGCTCCAGATCGAGCGCCATTGTCTCGGTCATCGTCAGACCCTGGCAAGCCGCAGCCGAGAACTCGCTATAGCCCTTGATGATGCCGCAAGGCAGCGACTGGTACTGGCCGGCGGTCTCCGGATCGGCCAGACGCATCCAGGCATACTCGAAGTTCTGGGCCGTCAGCGGCGTGCCGTCCGAGTAGGTCGAACCTTCGCGGATCTTGAAGGTGTAGACCGTGCCGTCCTCCGAAACCTCGTAGCTCTCGGCAGCGGCCGGGATCGGGTTCATATCGCCGTCGAAGGTCATCAGGCCCTGGTAGGCCATCATGATGAACTGGATCTCGGAGACGAAACTGGATTGCTGCGGATCGACGTTATCCGGCTCGCTGCCGGTGTTGATGCGCAACACACCGGGTTCGGCGGTGCCGGTATCAGCCGGAGCAGGTTCGGCCGGAGCAGGTTCGACCGGAGCAGGCTCGGACGGAGCGGGCTCGGCCGGAGCGGGCGGTCGGATCGGTTGCCGCGCCACCTTCAGGAGCGGGCTCGGCCGGAGCCGGAGCGGCGGTCGGATCGGTTGCCGCCGGGGCGCCGCCACAAGCGGCGATGAGCGGAACAATCAGCATGAATAGCAGCACAAAGGCTAGCGTGCTGCGCCAATTGCGGTTCTGCATTGATCTCTCCTCAGTTAGGGCATTTGTCATACCAGGGGAATTTGTCACGCAGGTTTGCGAACCTGCCAGAAGTCTGCGCAGTAGGCAATAGGCAACCTCCCAAACAAAGTGGTACGGACATTCCGCAACCGTTTAAAGCCGGAGCTATAAGCCCAGCCAACCCGGTATCGAGCAGCGCAAACGGTGTTGCGCCTGGAAAAGCGTAGGGAGTCTCTGTAGTGAGGAAGTACGAGCAAAGGTGCTGTGATGTTTACAGCAAAAGATACCGTGATCTACTGCTATATAACTACAGGAATTATCCCCCTACTGCGGCGAGGACATCCTACCACGCTCCACAAACACTGTCAAGTTTATTAGGACTTTAGGCGGCTTGTTAATCATTCTAAGGACTGTTACATACGTGCATCGACAACAAAAGAACGATCCGGAGTGCCCCCCCAGGCCTCCGGATCGTTCTTCTCTCCAAACGTATATCTTATGATTACAATAGCTCGTTCGGCCCTTACCGCCATCAGGGAGATCAGGTATATACTGTAAGTTCAGCCCTTAAACCTCGCCCTGGACGGCTCTTCAACAAATTTCCTGTGCATACCTGACATCCCGTATCTCTTTACAATGATTACGTTCTTAACATAGGTAACATATCCCGTCGGCCACAACACACCCATTGCGAGTGCTTTGCGATGTTGGGCAATCCTGATCGTCAGTAAACGATTGTCAGCACGGCAACCATGAAGCAGATTTGCAGGATCACTGAGGAGATTTGGAGCAGGCGCGCACCAACCGCCTGACGGAGATACAGGGTCATGCCGAGGCCGGCGTTCACAAGGATCAAGACTGCGGCAGCCAGGGGTAAAAAGAGGATCTGATAGCGCGGGGCGGTTCCGACAACATCGCCTACGGCGTTCGCACGTAATGCGATCTCAAGCGGCAACTGCGGATATAACGACATCAGCCAACCCAGCAAGCCAAGATTGAGCAACACAGCCAGGCCAAGCCCCCAACGAACCACCGGATCGACCCAAAAGGCATAGAAAAAGTACCGGCCAGGCTCAATCCCAGGAGTTAATTGCTGAATAACACCCAATCGTCGCCGCTGTTCCAATTCTTGCACAAAGGCATCGGCGTCCGCAGGTGAAACTGCATAGGCGGCATCGGCAGTATGAAGGATCAATGCCCGACTCAGCGCAATGCTGCTGAAGCGATATAATGTGCGCCCGCCCGGTAAGCGCGTTCGCCCATGATAAAAGCCAAGACTTTGCAGCCAATGCCCCAGGCCGTTAACCGCTGCCCCCTGTTCAATGCGTTCGATCCGCCCAATCGGCACCACCATGCGGTTATCGAGCCAGAAAACATAGATGCCGTTGCGATCGATTCCATAGGCCAGGGTTAGGGCATTTGCAACGCGGTAAGCCAGCATGCCGCTGGCGGCAACCAGGATCAGGCCGGCGAGCAATGCTGAAAACAGCCGGCTATCGACCGGCCAGGAGGCCGGCGCTTGCAGCAGCACTGTTCCAAGCCGCACACCAAAGTACGCTGCGCCGGCAACAGCCGGTACCATCAAGGCAACTGTCAGCCAGAGAAGTGCAGATGGGGCAGGTTTCCAACGTCGCATAGAATAAAGAAGGGAGGCCCGCGCAAGCATCAGTCTGAGCTTGCGCGGGCATGTATGGGCGGATCGCCGCAGCCGCTATGGCGTTGTGGTCGGCTCAGCCGGAACCTCAACCGCCGGGGCCAGGGTAGGCGTCGGGAGTGGCGTGGGCGGGCCGGGCAGATAGATCGGCTCAGCCGTTGGAACCGGCTCTGTAGGCGCCAGGGTTGGTGAAGGCGTCGGCTCGGGGAAGCGCTCGATCATGATCGCTTCGCGCTGCTCGCCCACCCAGGCATCAAGGGCCTCGGTCCGGGCCTGACGCAGTTGCTCCTCACGATCGGGCAACTGACGATCGGTAACCTGGATGACATGCCAGCCAAACTGCGTACGAATCGGGTTACTGATCTCGTCTTCTTCCAGCGTAAAGGCGGTCTCGACCAACTCCGGCGGATAGGTTGCGCCGTTTTCGGCCACACCCTGCGGATCAAAGAAGCCAAGATCGCCGCCGCTCTCGCGGGAGCCGAGATCATCCGAACGCTCCTGGGCCAGAGTCACAATATCGGCGCCGTGCGTAACTCCGCTGCGATCTCCTGCGCCGCTACCAGTGCCTCATCGTAGGCGGCTTCAATCTGCTCCTGCGAAGCATCGGCCGGTGGCGTGACTTCCACCAGCACCTGCCGCGCCCGCACCTGTTCAGGCTCTTCATTGAACTCGAACGTCGCCTCGGGAACCAGTTGTTCCTGAATCTTGGTGTTCAACACCTGCTCACGGTACTGCACAAGCAGCGCTTCACGGAAATCTTCCTGGCTCAACTCGGCCTCAAGGCCCGAGCCGGCCATCTCGATTTCGTAGCTGCGATAGATCTGCTGGAAGATCTCGT
>JAAUQO010000311.1 GCA_012032775.1 Oscillochloris sp.
CGCTGCGCCTGCCGCCGGAGCGCCAACCGCTGCCCCAACCGCCCAACGCGGAACCCTGCGCCTGGCCCATACGCTGGAATGGGCCGGCAAGGAAGTGCTCGGCCCGGCCTCGCCGGTGCGCTTCTTCCCACCTGTCTCACTCCTCTACAATCGGCTGGTACGCGTCGATGAATCCGGGCGTCCTGCCCCCGACCTGGCCGTTTCCTGGGAGGCTGATCCGACGGCGACGCAATGGACGTTCAAGCTACGCGAGGGCGTGACATTTCACGATGGGCGGCCGTTTAGCGCCCAGGATGTGCTCTACACCACGCGCTATGTGATGAATCCGGAACTAGAGTCGCCGGGTGCGGCGGTGCTTGAGATTGTCGATGTGGAACAGTTGCGTGCCCCCGATGATATGACGGTGGTGTTCACGCTTAAACAGCCCCACGCCGACTTTCCGCTGCTGCTGTTGCACTACTCGATGTACATTATTCCCGACGGAATCGGCGATGAAATTAATACCACCGGCATCGGTACCGGGCCGTTTAAGCTGACGCAGTTTGCCCCTGAAGGCACCACCATTGTCACGGCCAACGACGAATACTGGGATGGCCCGCCCGGCCTCGCGGCGATTGAGATGGTTGGAATCGCCGACGGCGAGGCCCGTACTTCGGCGCTGCTGGCCGATCAGATCGACTATAACGATATTCCGCCGGAAACCGCCGAATTGGTGAGCCGGAACGCGAACTATAACCTGATTTCGTTGCCTGCCGGCGGCTGGCTGGTGATGGCGATGCGCGCCGATCAACCGCCATTTACCGACCCCAGGGTACGCATGGCCATGAAACTGGTGGTCGATCGCGATGCCATGGTGAAAACCGTCGTCTCGGGCTATGGCCAGATCGCCACCGATCACCCGGTCTGGCCGGGCGATCAATATTATCTCGAAGTTGACCGGCAGCAGGATATTGCGCGGGCCAGGGAATTGCTCGCCGAAGCCGGCTATGCCGACGGCCTTGATGTGACCCTGTACACCTCAAGCATCGACTCCTATATGATCCCGATGACGGTGGCCTACAAGGAGATGGCGGCTCAGGCCGGGATCAATGTCACTATTCAACAGGAATCGCCTGACGGCTACTGGAACGATATCTGGTTGCAGGTGCCGTTCTGCTGCTCGTCGTGGGGCGAGCGCGAAGCCGATCAGGTGCTGAATGAGGTGTACCGTTCGACCGCCAGTTGGAACGAAACCTTCTGGAAGAATGCCGAGTTCGATGGCTTGCTCGACCAGGCCCGCCGCGAGCTGGATTTCGAAAAACGCAAGGCGATCTACCAGCAGGCCCAGCAACTGCTCGCCGACGACGGCGGCGCGATTATCCCCTTTTTCACCAATGATCTGAGCGCAGCCCACAAACGGGTGCGCGGTGTCGATACGCGCAATTTCGATTGGGCCAGGGTAACAATCGAGGCCTGAAGCTCCTCGTACGCTCAAGCGTACGTACGTCTACGGCGCACATCGCACTGTGACGGCCTAAAGACCGTTAAAAGCCCTCGACGGACGTAGGCCGACCTGTGCTAGCAGAGGCGCGGGGGGTTCGTGTGCGCAATAATCGCACGAACACCCCGCATTACCAGCAATGTTCAAGCTGATCGTCCAACGTACCCTGCTTTCCATGGCGACGCTGCTGATCGTCTCGGTGATCATTTTTGTCTCGACCGAGGTGCTGCCCGGCGATGTGGCGACGGCTATTCTTGGCCGCGAAGCTTCGCCACGGCGCCTGATCGCCCTGCGGGCCGAACTTGGCCTTGATCGACCTGCGTCTGAGCGTTATGTCGAGTGGTTTACCGGTGCGCTGCGTGGTGATTTCGGGATGTCGCTGGCCCGCGCCGAAACTCCGGTTGGGGCCTTGATCATCGAGCGCCTACGAAACACGGTGCTGCTCAGTATCATCGCGGCGGCGATCGGATTACCCCTTTCGCTGGGATTGGGTGTTGTTGCCGGGCTGATGCGTGATCGATTGCCCGATACCCTGATCTCGCTGATCGCCCTGATCGGGATGAGCCTGCCGGAGTTTGTGATCGGCTCGATCCTGATTCTTACCTTCGGCGTGATGTGGTCGCTGTTGCCGGCCGTGACCGTGGTTCCGCCCGACGCGCCCCTGGATGTGCTCTTCCCGAACCTGATACTGCCGGCGATTACGCTGATTATTGTGATGGTGGCCTACATTCTACGCATGGTGCGCAGCAGCCTGATCGATGTGCTGGCGAGCGACTATGTGCAGATGGCGACCCTCAAGGGGCTTTCGCGCACCCGCGTGGTGTTGCTGCATGCGCTACCCAATGCACTGCTGCCCACAATTAATGCCGTTGCGCTCACGGTTGCCTGGTTGATCGGCGGCGTGGTTGTGGTCGAGACGGTGTTTAACTTTCCGGGGATCGGCCGGCTGATGGTGACGGCAGTCGAGGATCGCGATCTGCCGATGGTACAGGCCCTGGGATTGCTCGGGGCGGCCCTCTACATCAGTATCAATCTCGGCGCCGATCTGCTGACCCTCTGGCTGAGTCCGCGCCTACGGGCACGGGTAGTTTAATTTTAAGGCAAAAGACAGCATTGCAGCAATGCCGCCAACCTATTAAAGCGATCCGACACGTTTGTCGTCAGGTTCACCCATGAATGTCTTACGGCTCAAGCGCTACACTGCCGACGGTTCGCCGCTCGGGGCAATCTGGCGCGGAATGCGTAGCTCGCCGGCAAGCATGCTGGGGGTGATCATCCTGGCGGCGCACCTGCTGATCGCCCTGGCGGCGCCCGCCCTGGTGCCGCATTCGCCCACCGAACTCGACCCGGCCCTGGTGCTGGCGCCACCTTCGTGGGAACACCCCTTCGGCAATGATCGCTTTGGACGCGATATTTTGTCGCGGGTGTTGCTTGGTGGGCGGATTGCCCTGGCGATCTCACTGGCCGGCGCGGCGCTCTCGGTACTGCTTGGCGGCTTTGTGGGCGTGTTATTCGGCTACCTGGGCGGTTTTGCCGACGAACTGGTGATGCGCTTCGTCGATGCGCTGATCTCTATTCCGGGCCTGTTGCTGTTGCTGGTGATTGTTACCGGCCTTGGTTCGGGCTACGGCGTGATTTTGCTGGCCATGGTGCTGAGTTACTCGCCCGGCGTGGCTCGCGTGGGTCGTTCGGCGGCCCAGGAATTTGTGCCGCGCGATTTTGTCACCGCTGCCCGCGCCCGCGGCGAGTCGCCGGTAGCGATTGTCAGGCGCGAATTGTGGCCGAATGTGCTTGATGTGTTGTTGGTGGAGTTCGCGATGCGGGCATCGTGGATTGTGCTGGCAGTAAGTGGCCTGTCATTTCTGGGCTTTGGCGTAAACCCGCCCACACCCGATTGGGGTCTGATGATCGCCGAAAATCGTAGCATGCTGGCCCTGGCGCCATGGGGCGTGATCTTCCCAATGCTGGCGATCGGCTCGCTGGTTGTGGCCCTGAATCTGGTGGCCGACGGCGTGGCGAAGGCTCTGGGCCTCGATCGCAGCCGGGGAGCACCCTTGTGAGCGGGCCGCTGTTGCAGATCTCGAACCTGAGCATCGGCTATCGCGCCCGCGACGGCCAGGTACGGCCAGTGTTGCGCGATGTGAGTCTGGCGATCGGGCGCGCGGAGCGCCTGGGAATCGTCGGCGAGTCGGGCTGCGGCAAGAGTACCCTGGCCCTGGCCCTGCTCGGCTTTATGCGCTCCGGCGGCATGCTGCTTCATGGCGCCGTACACTTCGATGGGATTGATCTATTTGGGCTTGCAACTGCGAAACTGCAACAACTTCGCGGCAGCCGGATCGCCCTGGTGCCGCAGAATGCCGGCCAGGCCCTTACCCCGAGCATGCCGGTCGGCGCCCAGATCGAAGAGATCCTGCTGATGCATCGTCGCATCGAGCGTTCCGCTGCGCGCATCCAAACAGTTGAACTCCTTGCCCAGGTACGCCTGCCGAATGCTGCGAGCCTGGCCCGGCGCTACCCGCACGAACTTTCCGGCGGCCAGCAACAACGGGTCGCGATTGCCATGGCGTTGGCCGGCGAACCGGAATTGCTGGTACTTGATGAGCCAACCACCGGCCTGGATGTTACGACACAGGCCCATATCCTCGATCTGCTCGACGAAATCTGCGAGCGTAGCGGCGCCGCGATGGTGTATGTCAGCCACGATCTGGGCGTGATTGCCCGCGCCAGTGAGCGCCTGGCCGTGATGTATGCCGGCGAGGTTGTGGAAGCCGGCGCAACCGCCGATCTTTTCGCCGCCCAGCGCCACCCTTACACACGCGGTTTGCTGGCCTCGGTGCCACGCCTGCACCTGGCGGCGCTGCCCCAGGCTATGCCGGGCCAACCGCCCGCCCCAGGCGCCCAGCGCACAGGTTGCGCCTTTGCGCCCCGTTGCGCCTTTGCCGACCAGCGCTGTCAGGAACATGGGCCTGTTCTCGAGTCGATCGAACAGAATCGGTTGGTGCGTTGCCATCACTGGCAACGGGCCGCCGGCGCTGAGACGATCGAGTTGCTCCCACGATCCCAGCCCGCGAATCGCAACCAGGGCGAACCACTGATCGAACTGCGTGATGTGAGTATCACATATGCCCGACGCGGTACCATTGCGCTGCTCCAGCGCGCCCTGGGCCGGCCCGTCCCGCCGCCGACCGTCCATGCGATCACCCTTACCCTGCGCCAAAGTGCAACCCTGGCACTGGTGGGCGAAAGCGGCAGCGGCAAATCGACCATTGCCCGCGCTCTGGCCGGCTTGCAACCGGTACTGGCGGGCAGCCTGCGCTTCGGCGAGATCGACCTTGCATTGCTGGCCCATCGCCGACCGCTCGATGTCCGGCGGCGGGTTCAGGTGATTTTCCAGAATCCCGATGCCTCACTCAATCCGCGCCGCACAGTCGGCGAGATCCTGGAGCGCCCCCAGCAACTGTTTTTCGGGCTAACCCACGCCGAGCGCCGCAGCCGATCAATCGCGCTGTTAACGCAGATGCGGCTGGGCGAACATTATCTTGATCGCTTTCCGGGCCAGCTTTCGGGCGGCGAGAAACAGCGCGTTGCGATCGCACGCGCATTTGTGGCCGAACCCGAGGTTATTCTATGCGACGAAGTGGTTTCGGCCCTTGATGTTTCGGTACAGGCGGCAGTGCTCAGCCTGCTGGCGGAACTTCAGGCCGAGCGGGGTGTAAGCTACCTCTTCATCGCCCACGATCTGGCTGTGGTACGGGCGATCGCCGACCAGGTGGCGGTGTTGTATCAGGGCCGTTTATGTGAAATCGGCAGCGTAACCCAGGTGTATGCCCCGCCCTTTCACCCCTACACGGCGAGTTTACTGGCTGCCGTGCCCGAGCCGGTGCCGGGGCGGCGAACACGTACCATCGATCGTGATGCGCCGCCGGCGGCGCCGCGGCCCGCGGTTGCCCGTTCTACCATCGTTGCCCACGCCGGATCGAACCAACCTGTGCCGCTGAAGATCCCCCATGGCGCCTGACCACAGGCGACCACGCCATCCGCTGCCACCTCTCGCTCGAA
>JAAUQO010000048.1 GCA_012032775.1 Oscillochloris sp.
TGGGCTTATTGCCGCTGTTGCTGTTGGCGCAGATCGCTTATGGCGCCAGTTATCCGCTGAATATCGGGATCATGCTGCACGATCAGACAAAGCTCTTGCCGGTGTTGAGTTGGGCTGCGGCGTTGCTGTGTCTGGCCCTCAATTGGTTCTGGATCGGCACCTACGGCATGATCGGCGCGGCCTGGGCCACGCTGGTATCATACCTGGCGTACAGCGGCTTGATCACGCTGGCTTCGTTGCGGCTCTACCCGGTGGCCTATGGGCCGGTTCGATTGGCCCTGGTGATCGGCGCGACTGCGATCGGTTTCGCCGGGATTGGATTGGTGCAGCGCGTGCTGCCGGCGGCGAACTTGATTCAGGCGCTGGTTGGTGCATTCGTGGTAGGTGGTATTATGCTTGGCGCGGCATGGTTGCTCTGGCCGGATCTACTGCGGGCCGGGCGAGCGCGGTTGCTACAGCGTGGTGCATCTGCGACAGGGTCGGATTGATGTTTCAACATATCCTCATTTTCCTGCTGATTATCGGCCCCACGATCCAGTACCGGATCGAGTTGGGGGCTTTCAGTGTCACTCTGGCGGAGCCGATTATCCTGCTGGCCTCACTGATCCTGATTGTTGACCAGATCCGCCGTCGCGGCAGCGTGTTTCTTGCCCGCACGCCAATTGTTGGCCTGTTGCTGCTCATGTGCTTCTGGGCGCTAATCGTGCGCCCGCTCGATGGGAACCTGACCCGCGGACTTAGTGATGCACGCGACTGGATCATCCCGACGCTCGGCTTCCTGGCATTAATCTCGACCGTCAAAACCAACTGGCGGCGTTGGTCGGCACTGGTTGTTGGCGGGGTGGTAATTCAATCACTGCTGGGCATCTATCAACATCTGTCCGACTCGGCGCGCCCCTTCGTCAACGCGCTCTCTTCGTACAAAACCGGCTTTACCCTGGTGGAAGGCGGCGAGAGTCTGGAATTAGTCTCTTTCGCGGTTGGATTATTTGTTCATCCAAATGGTTTCGCGATCTACCTCTTCGGCGGTCTGATGCTGCTGATCAGTTGGCCGGTTACAGGTAAACAGCGTTTTGCCAAGTATGCACTTGTGGCCTTGATTGGGGTTTGTCTTTTCTGGACATATGCCAAGGCCAGTTTGCTGGTGATGGGGGTTGCAATTGTGTGGTATGGCTTGCAGTCTCAGTTGCGCTCCGGAGCGCAACTGCTGGCACTTACCGGCATCGGAGTGCTGGTCGGATCGTTGGCTCTGCTTGCCTTGCTGCCATTCCTTCCGGCCGCGATCTTGAGTACGTTTTACTGGCGGTTGGGATTGTGGGAGACCGGGCTATGGCAGATTGGCGCGTACCCCGAAACGCTGCTCGTCGGCAACGGCATGGATTACTTTGGGCAGATTGCCTATCACGCTCAGCCGCACAATGTCTATGTGTTTATGACGCTGGAGTATGGACTGTTCGGCTTAGTCTGGACGCTGACATTGATGCTGGTGATCGTTTGGCAAGGTTGGTCGGCCCGCAGGCGCGGTTTGTTCCAACGTGAACCAATGCTGGCCGGGCTCTGGATCTATCTGATCGGCTTTGCTGCTGTGGGTCTGGTTGAGTCGAATCTGCAAACCCTGAACGATCGAGGTGTCTTTCTGTTATTCTATGCGTGCTTTCTTGGCCTGCTGCGCGATCAGCGTTTGCATGTTGCCGAGCACGTATCTGAACGAGTAGTGCAAGATGAGCGAGCAACGATTGCGCGTCCTGGTGCTGTCGGATCTCTTCCCGGCGCCTAGCCGTCCGGCGTATGGAATCTTTGTCGAGCGGCAGACAACCCATGTCCAGCGCTATTGTGATCATACCGTCGTTGTGCCGACCAGGATTTTCCCTCATTTGCGGATCTGGCGTGAGTTGGCCCGACCGGCGCAGGTGCGTGGTGCGTGGCGCGATTGGCGCAAGGAGATTCGTGAAATTCCTTTGCAAAGCGATATCTATGGCTATCCGGTCTACTACCCGCGCTATACCGCCCCGCCCCATCAACTAAGCCATGCCTCATGGGGATTCTGTGCTTACCCGGCATTGGTCGGCTTGGTGCGGCGTTTACATATTGCGCAACCCTTCGATCTCATCCATGCCCACTATGGTACTCCGGCCGGCGTGGTCGCTTTGCTGGCACGGCGCTGGATGCGCGTGCCGGTCGTCATTTCCGTGCATGGCATGGATGTGACATACACCGCTCCGCAAAATCGCTTTGGTGCAGCGGTAACCCGCTGGGTTTTTCAGCAGGCCGATGCTCTGATTGCCAATAGCAATTGGACACGCGAAAAAATGTATCGGATCGCCGAACGCGAACTTTCAGTTGATTTGATCTACTATGGTGGTCAGGCGCCAAGTGCGCCGGCGATAGAGGCAAATCGCGCGGATCGCAACGATAAGGTGATTCGGTTGCTATCGGTAGGGTACATTGAGGAGCGCAAAGGGCATCAGTTTGTCCTTCGGGCAATGCGCCGCTTGATCGACCAGGGTTGTCGCTTGCATTATACGATCGTTGGTGATGGCTCCCGTCTGGAAGAACTGGAAGCCGAGGTCGATAGGTTGGGGCTTGCCGACGTTGTTGAGTTTGCTGGTTTGAAGCGCCACGATGAGGTCTGGCCCTATTTTGCCGATTGCGATATCTTTGTCCTGCCATCGTGGGACGAGGCGTTTGGTATTGTCTATGTCGAGGCCTTAGGGATGGGGAAGCCGGTAATCGGTTGTGCCGGCGAGGGCGGCCCTGAAGATCTGGCCCGCTTCGGTGATTGTGTTGAGTTGGTCAAGCCGCGCGATGTAGCGAGTCTGGCCCAGGGATTGGAGCGTTTGATCACCGATCCTGATCGGCGCCGTGAGATGGGTGAACGTGGTCGTACAATTGTAGTGAACATTTCACCTGGGAGCGGAATGCTCAGGATACCGTCGTGCGTTACCGAAACATATTGGCCGAGGCTTCACATGCGCCCTCAGGCATTCCTTCAATATGAACCCGACTACGATCAGCATGCTATTGATCTATGATCAACTGACGACGATGAATGGCGGAACCGGAGTAACGTTGCTGAGCCTGAGAGCTAATCTGAGCAAACGAGCGGGGAATCTGGTTGTTAACGTGCTTTCACTTTCGCCGCTCTTGTGTGCGAGGCCCTGGTTTCGTTAACGCGGCGCATCTTCAGAGGATTTGAGCATGTCACAGACGGCTAATCTGCTTCAAATGGCAAAACGGGTTGCGAAGGTTGCCCTTGGACGCGATCTCTTTGTACGGCTTCAGTTGCGCTGCTCGACCAGGCAATTCGGTTCCGGTTACGGCGCCTGGACTATCTGCCCTGATGGATTAGGGCATGATAGTGTCGTCTATTCGTTCGGGGTCGGTACCGATGTCGCATTTGATCTGGGCTTGATCGCAGCATATGGCCTGAAGGTTCATGCCTTCGATCCGACGCCGCAATCCATCTCCTGGTTTAAAAATCAGCAGTTTCCTCCAGCACTGCACCTTCACGAGTATGGCATCGCCGATACCGATGGCGCAATTGATCTGTACCCGCCGAATAATCCGAGTTATGTCTCGCATAGTGCCGTTGAGCGAGCCGGAGTCGAGCCAATTCAGGCTTCGGTACGTCGCCTGAGTACTATTATGAATGAGTTGGGCCACCAGCAGATCGATCTGTTAAAGATGGATATTGAGGGCGCCGAGTATGCGGTGGTCGAAGATATTGTTACTTCCGGTATTCCTATTCGCCAGTTGCTTATCGAATTTCATCACCGCTTCCCGCAAGTTGGCCCGGTCGCTACCCGGCGGGCTGTCGCTACCCTCGCTGCCCATGGCTTCCGCCTGTTCGCCGTCTCATCCAGTGGTGAAGAGTACTCGTTTCTGCATGTAACGCATCCGTCGGCCCAACATGCCTAAACAGACTGGTTGTATCTATGAGTGACCAACAATTTTACGAAACCTTCTATGCCCAGGCGAGCGAACGCGATTTGCACTGGCGTGAGCTTGTCGGTGCGGTGAAGGCCCAGAATATTATTGATGTGACCGCCGGGTTGCCGATTCAACGTGTGATCGACGTCGGTAGCGGTACAGGATCGGTTATTGCGCATTTGGCGCGACATGGTTTCGCTGGTCGCTTTGTTGCGCTTGATTTGTCTGAACAGGCGCTTTCGGTCTTGCGAAGCCGTGAAGATGTCCCCGGTCTTGAAGAAGTGCAGGTCTTTGATGGTCACACCTTGCCATATCCCGATCAATCTTTCGATCTGGCGCTGCTTTCTCATGTGATTGAACATATTGCCGATCCGGCGCCGCTGATCAAGGAGGCCGCTCGGGTTGCCCGGCATGTGGTGATCGAGGTGCCGTTTGAGGAAAACCTGCACATCCGCCTCAAGGTTGGGCTTTTCCGCAGTTCCTACCGTGAGCAGATCGGCCATGTACAATGGTTTAATCGGAAGCGATTGAGGCAGTTATTGAAACAGGAATGTCATTTAGTCGTTGATCGGCTTCAAATGGTTTATCTTCCCGAATCTACTTATTACTTCCGCAAGCAAAATGCCCGCCGAGTATTGGTGCGCATTCAGTTAACGTTTCGGCATATACTGCGCGCATTGTCTCCTTGGTTATACGAGCGCTTATTGACCGATCATTGCATTGCACTGGTACACGCAGAATGGTAAATATTCTGCTTAATCCCCGTCGATCAAGATGGTCTATCACCCGTAGTTATCGGCCTAGATGAGCCGGCTCAGGTGTTGTCCGGAGTCCAGAAGATTTACCTGGCCTGGATCAGCATGCTCCGAGCAATTGTAAGTTCCTAAATATCTGTGAACACGCAACCTCCAATTCTGATTGTCCATAACGATTATCAACAGGCCGGCGGCGAACGGGCGGCGGTGAAGGCGCAGATCGATCTGTTGCGTGCGCGCGGCCATAGTGTGCATCTGTTTTGGCGTGACAACGCAGTTATTGACGAATATCGTTCGCTTGATAAGGCGCTGTTCTTCCCGCGTACGATCTTCAACAGTGCGATCTATCGTGAGATACGTGCGTTGGTGGAGCGCGAGCATATCGCCGTTGCACACATCCACAACGTCTTCCCGCTGATCTCGCCGGCTGTCTATCGGGCCTTGCATGATGCCGGCGTGCCGATTGTGCAGACGATTCATAATTTTCGGTTTCTTTGTCCGAATGCGCTGTTTTTTACCCACGGTCGGATCTGCGAGCGCTGTGCCGGCGGCAATACCCTCCATGCCGTCAGGCTGCGTTGTTACCGCGATAGTCACATTCTGAGCGGGTTGTATGCTGCTGCGATCGGATTGCATCGCCGGTTCGGCACTTTTCGTCTGATCGACCGGGCTATTGCCCTGACTGAATTTGTCGCGCAGAAGCTTGTCGCGTATGATGTGCTGCCGGCTGAACGGATGACGGTACTCGGTAATTTCTTGCCCGATCACCTGCCGCCTGCCTACGATGGCCCTCGGGAGCCGTATGTGCTTTTTATGGGTCGTCTGGTTGCCGAGAAAGATCCGGCCCTGGCGATCGAGGCGCTGGCTGGTTTGCCTGAGGTGAAGCTGAAGGTTATGGGCAGTGGCCCTTTGGAATCATCGTTGCGGGCTGAGGTGACTCGTCGTGGGATGCAGCATGTTGAGTTCCTTGGCTATGTCGATGGCGAACGTAAGTGGGATCTCGTTCGGCGGGCAACTGCATTGCTTGCGCCGTCACGTTGGTACGAGAATTTTCCGATCAGCCTGCTTGAAGCAATGGCTATGGGTACGCCCGCGATCGCGCCGCAACTCGGCAGTATGCCCTACTTGATCGAACATGAGCGAACCGGTCTGCTGACGCCTCCCGGCGATATGCTTGCGCTACGCGAAGCCGTCAAACGGCTTCGCGCCAATCCAGCGTTCGCCGCTGAATTGGGTCGTGCGGCGGCGAAAACCGTCTGGGCCAGCTATAGCTCCGCTGCCCATTATCAGGGATTACACGCGATCTACCGCCGGGTAACAAAGTCCGGCGTGTACCCTGCCGCTGATTGAATATGCGTATTGCATTTGTTACCAATATCTGCCCGCATTACCGTGTCCAGACATTTGAGACGCTGGCACGCTACCATGATGTGGATTACTATTTCTTCTCGGCCGGCGATGAGTGGTATTGGCAGCGTCAGCACGGCGTGCAGAGCGGCAATTTCAAGCATGTCTATTTGCCGGGTGTTCGTATCGGCAATACGCGCATTACTCCAACCTTGTTGCCGCAGCTATTGCATGGCAACTACGATCTGTACGTCAAATGCATCAACGGGCGTTTCGCCCTCCCGGTCACCTATCTGGCGGCGCGCCTGCGTCGTAAGCCTTTTGTGCTCTGGACGGGAATCTGGCAGCGGCTCGATACACCCGCCCACCGGCTGTTCTTCCCGCTCACGCGCTATTTTTATCGTCACGCCGATGCAGTAGCCGTGTACGGCGAACATGTGAAGCGCTACTTGATCGGCGAAGGTGTGTCGGCGGAGAAGATCTTTATCGCTACCCATGCCCTCGACAATCAGAGCTATCGTCGCTCGCTTCCCGCAGATGAACGCCGACAGTTGCTCGCCGATCTCAACATCGAACCCCACCAGCGTATTGTGCTCTCGCTGGGCCGTTTGGAACCGTCCAAAGGCCTTGATGTGCTGTTGAAGGCATTCGCACTCGCAAATCGGCCCGAAAGTGTGCTGCTGATCGTCGGTACCGGTTCGTTGCGGGCCGAACTGGAGCGGCAGGCTGCGGAGTTGGGTCTTAGCGAGCGGGTGCGCTTCGCCGGCTATGTTGCAAATGAGCAGGCATGGCGTTACTATGCGCTCGCATGGATGCTGGCCGTGCCGTCCGTCACCATGCCGGCCTTCAAGGAACCCTGGGGCCTGGTGGTGAACGAGGCCTTCAACCAGGGCGTTCCCGTCATCGCAAGTGATGCTGTTGGTGCAGCAGTGGGCGGGTTGGTTCGTGACGGCGAGACGGGATTGGTGGTTCCTGAGCGCGATGCGGCGGCGCTGGCCCTGGCTCTTGGGACATTGTTGGATCAGCCTGAGCTACGCGATCGAATGGGGCGCAATGCGGCGCAACTCATCGCCGGTTGGGATAACGAGGCGATGGTGGCCGGTTTTCGGGCCGCGCTCGACTATGCAGTCTGTACGAACGCCGCAATTAGTAAGGGTCTCTCTCGATGAAGCGCATGTTCAAGCACTTTCCCTTTCTCAAAAAATTTTTGCAAACTATACTTGGATGGATGCGGTATTGGAGGTTTCGCTACCTACTCGGCCGCGCCACAACTTTTCGCCTGGTGATCGGCGCTGCTGGAATATATGAGAAAGGCTGGTTGCCGACTGAAGTTGAGTTTTTGGATTTGCTATGTCCCGCGACCTGGGATCGCTACTTTGCTCCAGATAGCGTAGATGCAATGCTGGCTGAACATGTGTGGGAGCATCTGACACCGGAAGATGGCTTGAAAGCTGCACAAACCTGCTATCGCTATCTTCGCACGGGCGGCTACTTACGAATTGCCGTACCCGATGGCCTGAACCCCGATCCTAACTATATTGATGCGGTGCGGATCGCAGGGAGCGGCCCCGGTGCAGACGATCATAAAGTGCTTTATACCTATCAAACCTTCGGTCAATTATTTGAAAAGGCCGGTTTTAATGTACATTTGCTTGAGTATTTTGATGAACAGGGCCGCTTTCATATGATTGACTGGCAACCCGAGCAGGGTTTAATCAGTCGATCGAAGCGCTATGATCCACGTAATGCTGATGGTCAAGTCCGTTATACGTCGATTGTACTTGATGCATACAAGCACTAAGGAGAACCCGGTATTATGAGCGTTGCTGTCGTCACCGGCTCGGCCGGGTTGATTGGTTCCGAGGCTGCGGCCTATTTCGCCGCCCAGGGCCTTGAGGTCGTCGGG
Source organism: Oscillochloris sp. (assembly GCA_012032775.1). Classification (GTDB taxonomy): domain Bacteria; phylum Chloroflexota; class Chloroflexia; order Chloroflexales; family Chloroflexaceae; genus JAAUQO01. Next base: position 7,939 of record JAAUQO010000048.1, read on the forward strand.
ATTGATAACGATATGCGTCGTTATTTCTTCGGCGACGATGCCTCGACAAGTTGGAATCGCCGCCGCCTGGAAGAAAGTATCCCCGGCTATCGGCACTACGATATCGATATTCGCGACCAGGCTGCGATAGATAAGTTGTTTGCCCATTACGGCAGCACGATCAGCCTGGTGATCCACGCCGCTGCTCAGCCCTCGCATGATTGGGCCGCCCGCGAACCGGCGACCGACTTTGCCGTGAATGCGACCGGCACGCTGCATCTGCTTGAGGCGGTGCGTACTCATGCCCCTGATGCCGTTTTTATCTTCACTTCAACCAATAAGGTTTACGGTGATACGCCGAACCGCTTGCCCTTGATCGAGCAGCCGACGCGCTGGGAGATCGACCCGCGCCACACTTATAACGCCGGTATCCGCGAGGATATGTCGATCGACCAGACCTTGCACAGCCTCTTCGGCGCTTCCAAGGTTGCCGCCGATGTGCTGGTGCAGGAGTACGGGCGTTACTTCGGGCTGCGCAGCGTCTGTTTTCGCGGCGGCTGTCTGACCGGGCCGAACCACTCGGGCGCCCAGTTGCATGGCTTTCTGGCCTATCTGATGAAATGCGCGATGACCGGCACACCCTACACGGTTTTCGGCTACAAGGGCAAGCAGGTGCGCGACAATATCCACAGCGCCGATCTGATCGCCGCCTTTGATGCCTTCTTCCGCGCTCCACGTATCGCCGAGGTGTATAACATCGGCGGCGGACGCGAGTCGAACTGCTCGATGCTGGAGGCGATTACTATTGCCAGGAGATCACCGGCAACGATATGCGTTGGAGCTACTCAGAGCAGAATCGTGTCGGCGACCATATCTGGTGGATCGGCGATCTGGCCAAGTTTAAGGCCCATTACCCCGATTGGAAACTGGCCTACGACGTACCGCACATCCTGCGCGAGATCTACGAAGTCAACCACAAGCGCTGGCTGCCGGAAGTGGTCTGAGCCGAGAGGGAACAGCGATGATCGATCAGGGCAAGCGCAATATCCTTGGTGTGTTGATCAGTGTGATCGACTATGCCGGCGCGGTTGAGCGGATTTGTCAGGCTGCCAGGGAGCGCCGTTCGCTCAGTGTTTCGGCACTTGCAGTACACGGCGTGATGACCGGCGTGCTTGATGCGACGCAACGCTACCGCCTGAATCACCTCGATCTGGTGGTACCGGACGGGCAACCGGTGCGCTGGGCGTTAAACCTGCTGCACGACGCCGGGCTGTTAGATCGCGTGTATGGCCCCACGCTGACACTGAAAGTCTGCGAGCGCGCCGCCGCCGAGGGCTTGCCGGTCTACTTTTATGGCAGCAAGCCGGAGGTATTGGAAGCTCTGGCGACGCGCTTGCAGGAGCGCTTTCCGGGGTTGAAGCTAGCCGGTATGCAGCCCTCGCGCTTCCGACAACTCAGCGCTGCCGAGCAAGAACAGACGGCGGAAGCGATTTGCGCAAGCGGTGCCGCAATTGTGTTTGTTGGACTAGGATGCCCGCGCCAGGAAGTCTGGGCGTACGAGCAGCGCGATCGGCTGCCGATGCCGATTCTGGCGGTTGGGGCGGCCTTTGATTTTCATGCTGGAACATTGCCGCAGGCACCTCCCGCGTTCCAACGACTGGGATTGGAGTGGTTGTTTCGGCTGATCCAGGAGCCACGGCGGCTCTGGCGGCGATACGCCTACCTTAATCCGTTCTATCTGTTCTTGCTGGCGCTGCAGGCCGGTCGGATTACACAATTCGACCCTGAATTTGTGGCGGTTCCGGAAACGGAATTGCGCTACGGCTAGGACGGCAATTAGCTCTGTCTACTCGATCGCCGGGCGGTATTGCTGCGAGATCGATCACGGCCACCGGCAACATCCGTTGAATCGGCGGTGAAACTGAAGATTATGCTGAGAGCAATCACTATCTCTATTATCCGTACACCATATATCGGGCGATTTCTGCTTATCTTTGTGCGAGCGCGGGATGGATTTGTTTACCTCGCTCGACGGCTTGCGGCGCTATTCAAGTGGTTGATAACTTCACGTGAGACGACAAATTACACCTATCATCTTGACCCGACCAATGTACGCTACTTAGCAGCGTTGATTGCCGATGTAACCAAAACCGAGTACCGTCAAGTGATGGCCTATATCCAGGAGATTGAATCGGACACGCAATTACGCGATCATATTCTGCGCACCACAGCCGCTTACAATCGCAGTTTCCTGGCTGATATGGAGGTTCGATACGCCAGGCGTGTGGGATGGTATGCTCTGGTGCGGATTATGAAACCGGTGGTAGTGGTTGAGACCGGTGTTGATAAAGGTTTGGGCGCCTGTGTGTTGACAAGTGCCTTGAAGCGGAATGCAAGCGAGGGCGCCGCCGGGATGTATTACGGAACCGACATCAATCCTCAGGCGGGTTATCTACTGACCGGTGAATACGCTCAGTATGGCCGTATTCTGTACGGTGATTCGATTACAACACTTAAACAGTTTGAGTTACCGATTGACATGTTTATCAACGACAGCGATCACTCGGCCGACTACGAAGCTGCTGAGTACCGAACAATCTTGCCGAAACTCTCGGAGCGGGCAATTATTCTCGGTGATAATGCGCATGTCACCGATAAGTTGTTGGCAATTTCTCTGGAAACCGAGCGGCAGTTTGTCTACTTCCAGGAAAAACCGCATGATCACTGGTATCCAGGGGCCGGAATCGGCATATCATTTAAGCGGTCGTGATGCCGTCTGTTCAATCAACCATGCGGCCTATAGATGCGCCGCGAATACGTTTTCGCCTTTCTTTATTGCGTTCAATAATCGACGGAAACTCTACAATTTCACGCTGCTGAATGTCTCCCACTGTAATTTCTGGATCAAGCTTCCAACCCATGATATTAGCTATGTGTAAGGCGACAACTTTTGCTAATAAAGGAGGAACAGCATTTCCTACTTGCCTATACTGCTGAAGGCGTGGAATCTCTGGAGGCCAAATAAATGAATCTGAAAAACCTTGTATACGAGCTGATTCGCGAACTGTAATAACCCGATTATACTTATAGTGCACAGGACGTAAAGGGGAGAAATTACCGCTGCCGGCTCGTAAAGTATAAGAAGGTCGATTAGGATGTAAGCGATCATGATGAGACTTTGGATCTCGGGTGCCTGGAGCAAGTTGTTCAAAGGCTGCGATCATGGCAGAACTATGATCCGTTGGTTCATGATTAGGAATAAAAGCGGCTTGCTCATCTTCAACATCAGGCAAACTATCAAGTACATCACGACATGTACGATAAGGCATTTCTCCTAAAAGAAGTCGAGTTCCATGGCTTGGATTAGGAGGAAAAGGTAATGCCTCCTTTCCTCTTACACCAATGATAATCAGCCTTTTTCTCATTTGGGCAACACCGTAATCTGCCGCATGTAAGACTGCATAGGATGTTGCATAGCCTGCATTTGTCATTTCTTCAAGTAAAATGTTGAGGACTGCCCCGTTTGAACCAGAAGCCAAATTTGCTACATTTTCGAAGATGAATGTTTCTGGTTCTAGCTCGCGTAACATCCGAACAAACTGAAATACTAAATCCCCTCTAGGATCTTCTAGTCCTTGACGCTTACCAATAATACTGAAGGGTTGGCAAGGTGGCCCACCGGCAAGAAGTTGCAGATTGCCCCGAGAAATGTTAGCATGGGCCAAGATCTGATCCGCCGAAAGTAGGCGTATATCAGATGTAAGGGGGCGAACATTGCGGTACGAATGATTGTATGCGAACGTACGCATGGCAGGTGCATAGTAGTCGGTACCTAAGGATACTTGAATACCAGCATCCAATAACCCGGTTGACATACCGCCACAACCAGCAAAGAGTTCTATCGCATTAGGAAGCATTAGTAGTTCCGATCAACTATATCAATCCTATCTGAGTTGTGAAGGCGGTTCTGCGTACTGATACTGCGGTTCTTGGTTCTGGGTTCTCGGTTCTGGTAGGATTGCTATATATCAAGGTTTGGCCCTATGCCGCGTTCACTTCAGTCTCATGGTAAACGATCTCGCGTCTACGTGCCAGTTCTGTTGTACATTTTTAAACAGAAGTATAGCCCCGAAGCAGAGGTCATTGAATTTACACTCAAGGACGTTGCCGAGGCATGTTCAGCACTTGGTATCACTGCTGCGAACCCACCAGACATAATCTACAGGATGAAATCTCGCACCATTATTCCTGAAGAGATTCAGGTTTTGGGTTTTCGCGTTATACGGCCGGAGGACGAGGAAGATACGTACTTGAAAAAGCTGACAGTACCTTGATTACGTTTCCAACAGGAGCGTATGAGGTAATACAAGATCAAACTCCTCACGTAGTTCGTAGATTACTTGGTCGGGATCTTGGCTCTATAGATGAACAAGGATTACTTGCGATAGTGCGGTATAACAATCTTATTGCACATTTTTTGCAAGCGCGAGTATACCATCTTAAAGGACATGTCCGCCGTAGTGTTGCAGGAGTTGGACAAGCGGAAGTTGACGACGTTCATATTGCTCTTCCATTTGATGCTGATGAACCGGTTACGATTGTGCCTGTCGAGGCCAAAGCCAAAGATGAACCTGTAAACCGCGCCCAGATCGCTATGCAAATTCTCTATGCACGAGAAGCATTTCCTGGTCATCTCATTCGTCCGTTGACCATCAAGTTGTTTTCTGATGGGGAAATTCTCTTTATGGAATTTGAAGATGAAATACGACCTGCCGAACTAATACCCATTGCTTACGCTCGCTACCTTATAGAATAGAAAATTCCTCCGTTGCCGATTAGTAGCATGTTTGTATTTAATAATATCACAAATTCGAGCATTGTCAAGTCGAGATCGGATTAAGGTGCGTAATGACAGAAAAAAAGCGTTCTCGTGGTCGACCATCAAAACTTGGCGATTATCAAGGTTTTGCATTGCGGTTGCCCGTTGATTTACATAAACAACTATCAGATAAAGCAAGAGGTATGGACATTTCTCTTAATGATTTGATTGTGCAAATTAGTGAAAATTGGCTTAAAACAAATAAGCAAGTAACTGATGATTGAGCCCAAAAGACTGCACCACCCAACAACGCATGCAGCAGACGCCGCTGGCTCGGCCTTAATCTGGGTGCAATTTTGGCCGCAAGCCGCAGCGCGCTCTTGTCCCATCAGCCACGGTGACTCGATCTACTTGGCAATGCCATTCCACAACCCCGAGGGCGCGCGCAGTGTGCTGGTCTCGGTGTCGCTCGAACGTCGTTTCGATCCCCAACGCTGCCAGCGGCGCAGCTGAAGGCTGGGCGTTGGGTGGCCGGAAATTCTTCGATTTAGCATGTTGTATCTATGGTCGGCTTGAGCGCTCATGGTTCCAGGTCAGGCTAGTGGCGGAAAAACCGCGCATATAACAGTTCAGATGGATCAATATAGTGACGCGGTAAGTAATGTACTCGGGGAGTCCTGAGATCATGACGAATCTGATAGCGCAGCAAGCCGGGCTTGCCACCGCAACTGATTTAAGCTCTGAAGCAGGGCTGTTCGATCGTGTGCGTCGGAGTGTCTGGTTAACGCCGGTAGTATTGACGGTACTGGCATTGATCCACGGCCTGATATATGTTTTTCTCGTACCGCCGTGGGAGCATTACGATGAGCCGGGCCATTTTCATTATGCCGCTGATTTTGCCTTCGGCGAGGGGTTTCGGCCGGGCAGTAATTCAGTGATGATGAATCGCGAAATCGCCGATTCGATGGCGCGCAACGGCTTCGCCGACGGCACCTTTTTCCCCGATTTAACGACTCAGGAAACTGCTGATATTGCGATTAGTCAGCGCGTGCATCCGCCGCTGTACTATATGGTTGCCGGCGCGGTCATCGCTCCGGTGCGCTACCTTCCCATAGAAACACAGCTGTACATCGCCCGTAGTCTCAGCGTTGCACTCTATATACTCACAATCCTGGCCGCCTGGCGCATCACCGTTATCGTTGTTCCCGATGAGCCGCTCATTCAATTCGGGCTGCCGCTCCTGTTGCTGTTCCATGCCGCCTTCACCGATTTGATGAGTGCCGTCAATAACGATGTGCTGGTGAACATGGCTGCAACAGTCGCCATCCTGGGCAGTGTTTTGTTGGTGCGCGAGGGACCACGGCCGCTCGGGTTCGCGCTGGCGGGATTGGGTTTGCTGGTGGCCATCGGCGCAAAGCGGAGCGGATTGCTGGTGAGTGTGCCTGTGCTGCTGGGTGTGCTCTTTGCGATTCGTCGCGCACCGTTCCGTCGGCGTATGATCATTGCGTTGATCATAGCGCTACCGATCCTGATCGGTATGATTGGGTTTCGGTTTCCTACAAGCGCCGAATCCGGTAGTGGCTTGTTACTTTTACCACGTGATTGGCTGCTGGCGCTCGATGAAAGCTATTTGCGGCTGCATCTTATCGATTGGCTTCATTCCGTTGTCAATCCACGCTCGTTCGAGAACTATCCGCAATTGGTTTTTGTTGGGTTCACCAGTTTCTGGGCGCGCTTAGGCTGGGGCCAAATTTCGCTTGGCCCGCTGGTGGATGGAGTGTTTACCGGCTTAGTCCTGTGCTCTTTGCTGGGGTTGTTGATCAGTGTCTGGCAATTGTGGCCCGAATTGACGCTCTGGCAACGCCGGTGCTTGTGGATCTTCGCTGCTACGGCGGCTGTCGCGTTCCTCTCAATGTTTGGCCGGTTGCATCCTCTGGCGCTCCCTGATCAGCGCCCGTACATTCCCCGTGGGCGCTACATCTTCTGGGCAATGACGCCGCTTCTCTGGCTATTCCTCCTTGGCTTGATGCGGTTGTTACCGGCATCCTGGCGCCGGTGGGGCTTAGGGTTCCTTCTGGGTGCGTTGCTGCTGCTCGATATCTTCGTTATAGCTGTGGTGCTGCCTGCAGCGTACTTTGATTAATCCCCGCCAACAGATAGAAGAGTATTTACGGTTGAATGGGGCGGGTCAGCACCATAACGCCTTCGGTCCAAACAGTAGTAAATCCTTCCGGTGCAACTGCGCCCTGGCCGATGAAAAAGGCGTAAACACACGAACGACGTTTTAACAACTCGGTCAGCACCTGTGCATTTTGCCATGTCTGCGGGTTATGCAATTCCGACGTGATCACAACTTGCTGGCGTGCATACCACGGTAAGCTCGGATCGGCTGCGCAGACGGGGCCGTCCTGGGCGTTCGCATACGCAAACCGAATATATGAACGGCGTTGTTCGCTTGCGACGTCAAATATCCTTGCCTGGCGCTGCTCTTGCACCGATAGCGGCGCCGGGATGAAGGTGGTAGCGCTACTCATCCACAAGCCGAAAATTAGTCCGATCGTGAGCAATCGCCGTGTCTGCTTCATCCATTGCCAGCCGGCCGTCGCCCCGGTCAACGCTAACAATACTATGCTTACGCCGAATATTTCGCCGCTTGTAATCCCCTGTCCGATCGGCCCCGTGATACTGTTGACTGCGTCACTGTAGCGCGAAACGGCTATAATCAGCGCCATGCCGCTCGCCAGAGAAATGAGAAGTCCACCGACGGCAAGGCGCGGAGCGGCCTGCTCACGGGTGTTAATGAGTTGGGCCAGCGCCAGGCAAACCAGCACAACCATGAGCGGGGAGTATGTTGCGACATAGCCTTGTCGCCAGAATGTCACAATGAAATAAACTCCAGTCGGCAACACCAGCACAACAAGACCTGCGATCACCAACCATTCGCGCAGCCGCATTAAGGCAACGATTCCAAAAATGACGAGGATCAGAAACCCAAGGGCAAAAACGCCTTCATGATCTTCATACCAACGCAGAAAAAAATCACGGATATTCCAGCCAACGCGTTGAGCCCACGCAGTCGGATTGCTTGTTAGTGCGGTAACAACGCTTACGTTGTTCTCTTCACGAGTGCCGAACGTCTCTGCAGCAATTCGGGCCCCTTCAACCCACGGACTCAAACCGAATTTAGCTAATTCGAATCGCTGTACCAACCCGGCCCCTTGTTCAAATGCAACATAGGTTCGACCGGTTGGGAATATCTCGCTATTGCCGGTCGTCGCCCATGACGCTAGCGTTGCGAGGCTAATTAGCGCCACAAAGGGACCAACCCAGGCGAACACTATGATCAGCCCTTTGTTGAGGAGAGGGATTTGCTGGTGCATGATCAGAACAAGGATAATCAGAGTCATGCCGGCATAGATCACAAAGCCGTCGTTCCGAAATAATGTCGCTATGCCGAGCGTGGTTGCGAGTAATGCTATCCAGCCGGCAATTCTGTTGGTGCGGTGTCGTAGTTGTATCAGTAGCAAAAATGTACCAATCAGTGCGGCCGAAAAGAGGAATCCCGATGCATTCCAGAGGACAGCCCGCAGGGGAGCATAGACGACAAGTAGTAGCAGAGCCGCTAATCCCCAACGCGGGCCAAGTAGAGAACGAGTTGTCAAATATGTGAGTCCAAAAATACTCACTATGCCGATAAAAAGGGTTACTCGTCCGGCATATTCAAGACCAAGGGGAAGTGAGCGCAGGAAAAAATAACTTGCGGCATGGACGATGGAAACCCCTGGGCTTAATGGTACTGGCGGAAATTCGCCCGCATCAACAATCGCAGCCCCTCGATACAGATACGCCGACTCATCAAGCGTTAAAACCGGCCGTTGAAGTGTTAAAATAACAGCAATCGCAACAGCGAGAATGGCGGCTCCTATGGTGAGGATTCCCCATAGGTCTATTTTCATCTGGGTTGTGACAGACGCATTTGAACTTCTACCCATTGGGAATTGCCTATTCCAATAGTCATGGGAAAGACGTGATGGCTATTGTACTACAGCAATTATTTGACAATGACGTACTGCGGGCTCGGTTGGGCGATGCCGCGCACGGTACCGTTGTCGTTTATGCAGGCAATTGCGCCGCCGTCGCGATCATAACAACGCACTGTCGCATCGATGGGGACAGGAACAGCGAAGGCTGTATATGACTCACTCCAGACTATCACCCGAGTTTCATCACCGCGTTGGAAGCGGTATCCTTCAATCGTCGGTGCCTGCCCTTCCAAACGGCCTAAGTATGTAGCACCTACCAGGATGCTTGCTGCCTGGCGATACGCAAAGTAGGCCGGCCGCGGCACAAAGACATCGGTCGGCTCGATGAGCGCTGTATTATGGTACGAATCACTGTCGTAGACATACCAGATCGTTCCCAGCAGGTTGTCGCGAATCGTCCAAACATACAGTCGAGTCAGCAAATCCGCCTGAGCCCAACGGCACTCAGGCGTGCTTCGAAAGCACAGTAGCGCCGCCTCGGTACGGATCATCGGCAACTTCGGCAGATTGTATTGGCGTAGCAGATCTTGCAGGTAGCCAATACGCCAATCGACGGGCGGGCCGAGCGGTTCGGCACTGCCGGGGCCGTAGTAGGTGTACGAATGGAACGAGACGATGTCGATCACCTCGCCGGCGCCAACCCGCAACATTCCCTCGAAGAAACGCCCCGCGCGCGTTTCGTCGGGTCGTTCCGGATTATAAGGATGAGCGAGCAATAGGCCGCCATTCATAATCTTGATCTCAGGATTGACCGCTTTCATCGCCAGGGCGGCGGTTTTTAGCGCCCGGCCATACGCTTCACCGCCGTAGTAGGGATCGCTGGTGACGCCCCAGCAGCCAAAGACTGAGTCGCGGCTAAAGATATACGCATCCGGCTCGTTGCCGATCTCCCAGTATTTGACGTTATACGGCGGCTGGCTATATCGTTCAACCACTGCTTCAAGAAAGGCGGCAAATGCTGCGTATTTTGCCGGATTGATCGGTGCGCAATCGGCCTGGTAAGGCGTTACCGCCCAACGTGGGCTGCCACGCACCACAAGTATTACATTCAAATTGCTCTGCGCCGCAGTGATCATATCATTTTCGAGGGCCTTAACAGCCGGCGCATCCCAGTTGTAGCCCGCCCCTTCAACCGGTTCGACATCTTTCCACGCCAACCCATTCCGCCGCACCCAATGAGTTTGGGTCGCATTCAATAGATCCAGCCCTTTTTCGGCCGAGATCCGCGATGTTTCGAGCCCAAAAGTATTCGGTACTTCGGGTGAGAAGAGTTGCGGTAAGTAGAGTTGATGTGTGCTCGGCGGGGACGGCTCTTGAGCAGTGACCGGCAAACCTAGCAAGAAAACCAGGAGTGTGAACCCGCCAAACCAGGCGATGAACCGAGGGCGAAGGCTGCGTAGCCCGATTTGCTGACGATTCCGTAGACGCATGCAGGAGATTCCTTTACGGAGATAAACCACGCTCGATCACAATCGGCGCAAAACTTACGATAAGGCCGCCGTCCGGCTCAATCGGCTGGCCGAGTGGGTTGTACGCGGCGCGGAAATCTTGCGGCAGGGCGAGCGTTTGCTCGCTGCTGTCATTCGTCCAGTATATTTCGTAGATTTTGTCGTTCGCGCGGAATGCGTAGCCTTCATACACATCACTGCTGAGCACCCCTATAAACTCGGCGTCCGAAAGTAATTTGCGTAGGAAAAGGAACGCTTCGAACGCGGGCCGAGGCTGTTGATTGGCATCGAGTAGCCCGCCGTCTTGCCAACCGGGGCCGTTCAGGGTATACCACATCGCTGCGTTCAGCCCTGAGCGATGCTGCGGGTGTACATGCGCAGCACATAGTTGGCCTGATCTTCATAGAAACCGTTCGGCCCACAGCTGGGATCGGCGTTACGGCAGAGCAGACCGCCCTCGTTCATGACAATTGGTTTGACGTAGCCGTAGGCAGCCAGGGTTGAGCGCACAAAATCGAGTTTGCCGAGCAATGCGCCGCCGCGATGGCTCCAGGGCGGGAACAAAACATCCCAATCCAACTCCACATCGCCCCAGTACATATAGGCGTGGTACGCGGCAATGTCGAAGTGTTCGCCGCCGCCGGCCTGCAAAATACCCTCCAGGAACTTCGCCGGCAGGCAATCTTTGCCCCGTGGCGGTTGCGCCGGATCACAGTCGAGCAACAGCCCGCCCAGCACCACCTGCGCTTGCGGGTCGGCCGCTTTGATCGCCGGGTATACCGCAGCCAGCATCGCGGCATAACGCCCCCCGCCATAGTACGGGTCTTTGGCGTCGCCCCAGCAGCCGAATGCCGAATTCACGCCCACCAGGCCTGGATCGACATCGGGTTCGTTGCCGAATTCCCAGTATTTCACGTTGTAGGGCGGTTGGCTGTAGCGCGCCACCAGTTCGCCGACGAATGCGGCAAATGCCGGGAGCGCTTCGGCTTTGATCGGCCCGCAAACTTTGTCGGGTACTTGTTGCGCCCACTCGGGCGCTCCCCGAATAATGAGCATTGTCTCGGCGCCGGACGCACTGATAGTCGCCAATTCCTGTTCGACAGTCGCCAGGGCCTCCCAATTACGTTCACCGGGCTGTGGCTCGATCTCCGACCAGAGCACGCCATTATAACGTACCCAGTTGGGCTGTAATACTTCAAGCTGCGAAGCAATGCCGGCTACACGGCCGCGGTTGATTTCAACTCCGAATACCGACGGCTTCGAAGGCGATTCCGGCTGAGGAGCGATCTGGGAGCGGATCTCGTTGCCGAGTAGGCCGAGCAGTACCTTGAATTCGTCCGGGTTGTCGGGGTGCCACTCGAAGCGCGCCCGCTCGAACCATTGGGTCAACCGTAATTCACCGTTCGGGCCTGGTTCCGGCTGTGCCGCCGTCAGCGGTAATCCGAACAGCGCCAGCGAACGCTCGTAGGCATTCAGGCCGGGGATCTGCAAGCCGTTCGACTCCCAGTAGCTGCGAAATCCCAGCCCCGGCGCCTGGTCGCACACGTTGTGGCGCGTCTCGGCAAACCAGAGGCAGCCCACCTCTGGGCCTGCCTCGACAAACCCATCCGTCGGATTGCGCCCAAGCTGGGCCAGTCGTTCAGCGCCCATGCGGCCAAGCAACACCTGATACGCCGGCGGATTCTGCGGGTGTAGTTCCAGCCGGTGGCGCTCGGTCCACTGGATCGTCAGGGTTGTGTTGATGTCGTTGGATTGGTACTGTTCAACCGGGCTGATTGGATAGCCGAATACGGGCAATCCGCCATTCTGCTGCCAGTACGGTGCAAAGGCACGGTCAAGACAATTGGTGATTGCCGGGATATCGGGAAAGCAGAGATCTGTGCCCGGGGTGGTCTGAGCTTGCGATACAGCGGGGGAAAATATCGTCAGGATGCTCAAAAGAATGAGTAAGCGCACCATGCGCATAATGAGTCTCCATAGATTGCAGTACGATCACAGAGAGTATAGCCGATCTTGGCTAGGGCCTCCGTAGGGCATAAGTACTCTCATTGCGGTATCCTGTATCCTGTATTCTCGCGATAAACGCAAAGGAGCGCCGATGAGTATCCCGACCACTGCCGATTATGCTCGTTCGCTCGATGCTCAGGATCCCCTGGCGGCGCTGCGGGCGCATTTTGTTCATGCCGATCCGGAGTTGATCTATCTGGACGGAAATTCGCTCGGCCGGCTGCCGCTCGCCGCCACCGCACAGGCCGCAACCCTGGTGCATGAGCAGTGGGGCAATCGGCTGATTCGTGGCTGGAATGAGGGTTGGTTCGAGGCGCCGGAACGGGTCGGTGCGAAGATCGCTCGTTTGATCGGCGCCGACCCCGACGAAGTGATCGTTGCCGACTCGACCTCGGTCAATCTGTTCAAGCTCACTGTGGCTGCTCTGCGTAATCGCGCCGAGCGCAGTCGTATCCTCAGCGATAATCTGAACTTCCCATCCGATATGTATGTGTTGCAGGGTGTGATCGATCTGTTGGGCAACCGGCATCGCCTGGAGTTGCTCGAATCATCCGACGCGATTCACGGCCCCGCCGAAGCGATTACGGCGAGATTGGACGAAGACGTGGCGCTGCTGACACTCTCGCATACGGTTTTTAAAAGCGGCTATGTCTATGATATGGCAGCGCTGAATGCCGCCGCACACCAGGCCGGTGCCCTGACGCTCTGGGATCTTAGCCATTCGGTCGGTAGTGTGCCGCTCGATCTACGGGCCTCCGGCGCCGACCTGGCGGTAGGCTGCTGCTATAAGTATCTCAACGGCGGCCCCGGTGCTCCGGCGTTTCTCTATGTTCGCCGTGGATTGCAGGAGGCGTTGATCAATCCGATCGCCGGCTGGATGGGTCAGCGCGATCTGTTTGGCTTTGATTTGCAGTATCGCCCCGCGCCCGGCATCAGGCGTTTTCTCTCCGGCACGCCCTCGGTAGTCTCGCTCTCGCTGATCGAGCCGGGCGTCGATCTGCTGTTGGCAGCGGGGATGGAGCGGTTGCGGGCCAAATCCGTGCAGCAAAGCGAATATTTGATCGCGCTCTGGGAACAGTTGCTTGCGCCGCTCGGCTTTACGCTTAACTCACCGCGCGATCCGGCCCAACGCGGTTCGCATGTCTCGCTCGGCCATCAGTTCGGCCTGGGGATCGATCTGGCCTTGATCCGCGAGTTCAAGGTGCTGCCGGACTTCCGCCCGCCGGATAATTTGCGCCTGGGGATCGCGCCGATCTACAACAGTTTCGGCGAAATCCATCAGGCGGTGACGGCGCTGCAACGGATCGTCGCCGAGGAACGCTATGCGCCGTATATGCACGAAGCCCCTGTGGTAACGTAGATCCATGCGGAATGGACTGATTATCGGCAGCGGTAGATGATCAGGCGGCTGGTGGGGCCGGGGCCGGAATGCCTAAACACTTCACGGCACTGCTCCGGTGCTGCGCTGATCGCCGTCAGTGGTAGCTCCGGTTCCTGAACCACCACCAGCGCCGGTTGGTAGTGTGTGATCGCATAGCGCGCCGAGTCGCGGTAGCCGCCCGCCACACTGTAGTGCTCCGAGATGTCGGGGTTGATCAGGCCCGCGAAATCCACCATCGGGCGCCGGCTGTAATAGCCGATGATGCCGACTTCCAGCGCGCCGACCGATTCGTCGTGGGCGGTGTTGGCGGCGAGCCACGTGCCCACGGCGCGATATGGTTCCAGCCGCTGGTCGGGTCGCTGATACAGGTAGCCCAGGCTTGCGGCTTCGCCGCTCAGGATCACGGCGAGCAGCAGCGCCGCAACTACCGGTGCGAGCCGGGGTGTGAAGCGTGCCACGAAGCCGAAAACGGCATCCAGCCCGACTCCGGCCGCAATCAGCAGTGCCGTCAGTGGGGCGGTGTAATACCAGAAGTAGCCGGGTACGTCCAGCAACATATAGGCGACACCGTATAACATACCCCAGCCGATCGGCAAGAGCCAGACCGGCCGGCGGATGGTCGCGAGCAGACCTGCCAGGGCCAGCAGGAACATCGGCCGGTAGAGCGGCAACGACCAGACGCCGCCGAGGTAGTCGATCAGGCCGCCCAGAAACGGCCTGCTGGCGGCAATCAGGCTCTGGCGTTGCTTGACATCCAGCGTAATGGGAAACGGCGAGCCGAAGTAGCTCCAGGCGAAGATCAGCCACGCTATGACGATCAGCAGGTAGACGGCGGCGGCGTCCCAGGGTAAGTGGCGCAACAAGCTGTTCAGGTTGCGCCGGCCGGGCGGTAACAAATTCCAGGCAGTTGTGACAATGAATATGCCGGCGCACAAGCCGGCCAGGGCGCCGTCGGCGCGCACCAGGGTTGCCACGGCGAGCAATCCGGCGGCTGTTTTGGGGCGGTGGGCCGCAACAGCAACAAACCCCCACAGCACCAGCGCCTGGTAGAGGCCGGTCTCGCCGCCGAGTGCGCCGATCCAGAGCGGGTAGCAGAGATAGATCAGGCCGGCGCCGGTGCCGGCGAGCGGTCGTTCCCAGATCCGGCCCAGTTGGAACAGCGCCAACCCGCCGCCGGCATATCCGAGGTAGGAAAGCAGATTGCCGACCAGAGGCAGATCGAACCCGACGAGCGCCGCAGGAGTTAGAAGGAGCGCGTATAACGGCGCGGTTGTGCTGAGAATGCGTTCGCCGGGATTGTAGACAAACCCCTGGCCGGCGGCGAGGTTGGCGGCATAACGGAACGTAATATAACTATCATCGAAGCCGTGGTTGCGAAACAGCACGAACAGACTCAGCCCGCCGATCAGCGCTACGAGAAGCGCGAACAGGTTCAGGCGATCATGGCGCAGTGGGGATTGGTTGCTCACAGAATTGCTCGACGGCTGAGGCGCAAGATGTTGCGCCCTTGTGGTGGCCGGTATTGCCGGCTGATCCGGTACGGCACAATGCTGCGCCCGGCGATCGGCCGCCTACTCAGCGCGTTTGAGATACTCGATCACGCCGGCCTGGCCGAGTTTGCGCTCCAGTTCGAGCACTTGATCGAGCCAGGGCCGATATGGGTGCGGCATGGTCAACATGCGCTGGGCGGCCCGGCTGCATCCCAGCCATTGCAGATGATGGTAGGCCACCCATTCGGCGAAGCCCTCGCGCAGGCCCTCACTATGCAAAAGTGGGCAGCGCTCGCCCTGCCAGGCATGGGCGTACTCGTGGGCGACAGTGGTGCGAAAGATCAGCCGCGGTAGCCCGTAGAGCATATAGATTGTCCGCAGATGCCCGCGCCGCTGGTACAGGCCGAGGGTATGCTGGCCGGGAGGCGGTGGTACGCCGCCGTCACCGCGAATTGCGTCAAGCGTCGGTGCATCGACCATACGAAAGGCGACGCCGACGTTGAGCGTGAGCTCGAACTGCGCCACAATCCCCGCGACCGTCTCGTCGAAGATCTGTCGCGCCAGGGCCGGGTCGTAAACCGCCGTCGCATGACAGACGGCGCACTGCCGCCGTCCGTCGTGTAAACTCCAATGTTGATCGCCGAGTGGTGCACCGCAACTTGCACAGCGCGGCCGGGTGGCGATACACGCCGGGCAGTAGCGCTCGTCGCGGTCGAGTAAGGTATAGTAGCCGCTGCTGAGTACGCCGCCGCAACTTGCACATTGGTCGATGCCGAAACGTCGAAGAGCCATAGCTATGTGTGAATAAAAGAAATCTCGCTATCAAAAACCCATGAGCGTACGCTCATTGCAGTATAAAGCAAGCTGTCACAAAGGTAAATTACAGGACGAATGCTGTCGGAGCGTCTGCGGCAGCGTGGCGTGCTTCCGCGTAACTTCGTGAGACGTGTGTATCGTTGCGACGGCTCGTCGCCGCAACGACCCGCAAAGGGGATAGGAATGCGCTCGGTTGAAAAATACGTTGGTCCATTACGATTGGTGTGGGCGGCCGGCTTTGGTGCATTGAGTTTGCTGGCGATCTTCGCGGCGCCGACTTCGCAACTCTGGCAGGTTGCGGTCGGTGTAACCGGCTGGGGTCATATGCTGGCTCCGGTTGCCCTGCTGCCGTTGCTGCCGGGCTGGCGGCTAAGTAAGCCCGGCCGAAGCGGAGCGGTGCTGGGCCTGGGCGCTGCGCTGCTTTTCCTGAGTCCGCTGATTCGGGCCTTGCCGATTGATGCTGCGCTGCCGGCCCAACTGAGTAGTGCCTTCGGCGAGCCGGCGCGCCCGCCGGCGCGCCCGGGGCCAATTGTGGCGGCCGATCTTTTTCGCGGCGTCGCTCGCCCCCAGATCGGGCCGCAGACCTTGAGCTATTCCGCCGCCGACGGCAGCGAACTGCTGCTCGACCTGTATCCGGCGCAAACCGCAGGCCCGGCGCCCCTGGTAGTGATGATCCACGGCGGCGCCTGGGAGGGCGGCTCGCGCGACGATCTGCCGGCGCTCAACCATTACCTGGCCGGGCGCGGCTATAGCGTGGCGGCGATCAGTTATCGGTTCGCGCCGCAACATCCATTTCCGGCCGCCAGCGCCGATGTCGATGCGGCGATCGCGTTTCTGCGCGCCAATGCCGCCGAACTCGCGATCGACCCGAGCCGGATTGTGTTGATCGGCCGTTCGGCCGGCGGCCACCTGGCTTTACTCAGCGCCTATCGCCACAATGATCCGGCGGTGCGGGGCGTGGTTTCGTTCTACGGCCCGACCGATCTGCACTACGGGTATGCCAATCCGCGCAATCCGCTGGTGATCGAAACACGGCGGATTCTGGAAGGATTCATCGCCGGGACACCGGAGACCGCCGCCGAACAGTATTCCGCCGCCTCGCCGATCAGCTATGTCGGGCCACAAACCCCGCCGACACTATTACTCCACGGCCGGCGCGACGAGTTGGTCTGGTTTGCCGACAGCGAGCGCCTGGCCGAACGCCTGGCCGCCGCCGGGCGTCCTCACCTGCTGGTCGATCTGCCCTGGGCCACTCATGCAATGGACTTTAACTTCGACGGTCCCGACGGCCAGATCAGCACCTATGCGATCGAATATTTTCTGAATGCGGTGATGGATCACTAATCACCCGAAAAACTTGCGCACCTGCGCTGCCACATATTCAACTTCATCACGGCGCAATTCGGGGTAGAGCGGCAGCGATAACAGGCGTTGAGCGGCCCGTTCGGTATGCGGCAGATCGCCGCTGCGCCCGCCGAGATCGGCGTAGGCCGGTTGCAAATGGGCCGGCAGCGGATAATGGATATCGCAGCCGACGCCATGATCGAGCAGGTGTGTTCGCAGCGAATCGCGCGCAGCGCACTCGATCACGAACAGGTGATAGACATGGCCCGGCTCATCGATCGGCAGTGTGATCGGCAGATCGGCGAGCAATTCACGATACCAGCCGGCCCGCGCGCGACGGGCGGCATTCCAGACCTCAAGGCGCCGCAACTTAACGCGCAGCGCGGCGGCCTGGATCTCGTCGAGGCGCGAATTGCGCCCACCGTCCTCAATGGTTACATATTTCTCGCCCCAGCCATAAAAGCGCAACCGGCGCAGGCGCGCCGCCAGATCTTCGTTGGCGGCACTAAGGGCGCCGGCATCGCCCAGAGCGCCGAGATTTTTGGAAGGGTAAAAGCTGAACGCCGCCAACGCACCCCACGAGCCGGTTCGTCGCTGGTGATCACCGTCGCGGCACCAGGCGCCGTGGGCCTGTGCGGCATCCTCGATCAACGGCAGATTGTGGGCGGACGCAATTGCTGCAATGGCGGGCATGGCAGCCGGTCGGCCATAAAGATGCACCGGCATAATCGCCCTGGTGTGCGGCGTGATCGCCGCTTCCAGCAGCGCCGGATCGAGGTTGTGGGTAGCAGGATCGATATCGACGAACAGCGGCCGTGCGCCGGCCTGCCGGATCGCCGCCGCCTGATACATACAGGCATTCGCCACTGTGATCACATCATCGCCGGGGCCGACATCAAGCGCCCGCAGCGCCAGGTAGAGCGCCTCGGCGCCGCTGGCGACGCCGACACAGGCGGTTGCGCCGCAATACGCTGCGAATTCAGTTTCAAAGGCGCGAACCTCGCTGCCGAGCACGTACCAACCGCCACTTGCTACCCGCACCAGTGCATCGGCCAACTCTGCGCCGAGATCCGCCGCCTGTCGGGCCAGATCACCGAAGGCCACGTGACTCATGCTGTGTACTCCGTACTTGATGGCATCCATACCATAAGGGCGACACATTCGCCGGCCGATCCCAGCCCGGCGCGCTTCATCACAGCCGCATGCCTGGTAACGGCTCAATGGCGAATGTCACGCTGAGCGCAGGCAAAGCATCCCCGCCGGGATTCCGCACCGGCGCGCGGAATGACCATCATTCCATATGGCACCACTACTGCATGCTTCGCCTCTGCGGCTACGCTTCAGAACCGATAGCTCATAATAGCGGCCATAACGGCGCCAGAATCAGTTCACCGGCGCGGGCCAGCCAGGGCCGGCGCGCCCACTTTTCGGGCATAATCTCAAACGCATTTGTCAGATCGCACTCAAAAATCTCATCCATCACGCGGGCCAGATCCGTGTTGAAGATCTCGATATTGATCTCGAAATTCCCCAGCAGGCTAAGCCGATCGATATTGGCTGTCCCGATGGTTGACCAGATCCCGTCGATAGTAGCCGATTTAGCGTGGATCATCGAGTTTTGGTAGGCGAAAATGCGTACGCCCTGGCGCAAACAGCGGCTGAAATTGTGCCGCGCCAGCCAATCAGCCAGCACATGATTGCTGTCCCAGGGTACCAGCACGCGCACATCGACACCGCGGCGCGCGGCCCGCTCCAAGGCCCGCAGAATCGCTTCGTCGGGGATGAAATAGGCCGAAGTGATGTAGATATGGTGTTGTGCCTGTTCGATCGCCTCGATATAAATCGAGCGGATCGGAAAGATCAATTGGTGCGGATCGTTCCGGTAGGCCCGCAATTCGGCCGACCAGGAACGAATCGGCGTCGGCAGGCGCGGCAGATTGCGGCTACGATTGGCGTTCCAGAAATCGGTGAATGAGAAGACCAGATCATCGACTTCGGTGCCTTCGAGCCGCATATGGGTGTCGCGCCAACTGGTGCGGTACAGTTCACCGATATTATAGCCGCCGACAAAGCCGATCCGATTGTCCACAACCAGGATCTTGCGATGATCGCGACCCCAGCGCCGCAGATCCAGAGCATGCCAGGGTTTGCGCCAGGCCCGAAAGCGCAGCACATGCATGGTGTTGGGGAAGCTAAAGAACCGGCGCGGCACCACCAGATTGGCGAAGCTGTCGTAGATGACATACACTGCGACGCCTTCCTCGGCTTTGCGCGCCAAAAGATCCTTGAAGCGCCGGCCGAGTTCGTCAGCCTTCCAGATATACGACTCGATGAATATTGTTTTCTCGGCCGACTCGATCGCCGCCAGCATATCGGCGAAGAGATGGGTGCCCTCGGTGTACACCTGCACCTGGGTATGATGGACGAGGATTTCGGGGATCTCACATGTCGGGAATGCGGTAGCCTGCGTGTTAGGCTTGCTCAGGCGCGCATGCACCATCAGCACCAGCAGTGCGAACAACTGCAATGCGAACATTCCGCCGATTACAAGCAGTATCAGGTTCCAGAGCGACATACCTACTTGCTTGTGTGATCGGAGTTGCCGGCTACGCCGGCAATTCCAAGCACGCAAAAATCCTACTCTTCTGATCCGATTCCTGGTGCTTCGTCGAGCCGTTCGCGCAACCACGTCGCCATATCACGCAGGCCGTCGGGATGGATTCCGTGGCCGATCGGATATTCACGATAGTGGTAGTTTGCCGGCCCCGGCTGCAAGATCGCGGCGCTGCGCCGGCCGGCCTCGACCGGGATCACCTCGTCGTCGGTTCCATGTAACTGAAAGATCGGCAGATCGCTCAAACCTGCCGGCGGTTCGGCGGGGCTAAGTTCCGGATCGAGATAACCGCTTACCGCCATGATTCCGCCCAGTTGCTCGGGAATGCGCATCGCCAGGCCCAGGCTCATGATCGCGCCCTGGCTGAAGCCGAGCAAGTAGGTGCGTTGCGGGTCGGTGCCCAGCCGATCGGGCAGGCTACCGACAAATTTCGTCAGCACATCGATCGATTGGGCGCGGGTGTGCGGATCGGGGATAAGCCGCCCTGGCGCACCACCGAGATGGTACCAGGCATAACCGCCCCAGGGCAATGCCAACACGCCGCGCGCCGCAATCACATGCAAACGCGGGTCGAGGTAATCGGCCAGATCGAAAAGATCGTGTTCGCTGGCGCCGTATCCATGCAGCAAAACCAGCAGCGGCGCCGGAGCTGAACTCGTCTGGCGCGGCGGACGTTGAATGGTGTGAATGGTAGTACTCATGGCGCTGGAATCGTTAACTCCTGGCCGACGCGCAGATTGTCGCCTTCGGCCGCTGTCAATCCACTTGCCGCTAAAATCGCTTCTACGCTTACGCCGAAACGCTCGGCGATTCCGCGCAGTGTATCGCCCGGCTGAACGGTGTATGTTTGTGGTCCCGCAGCGGGCGGCTCGGCTGTTGCAGTCGGCTCGGCTGTTGCAGTCGGCTCGGTTGTTGCAGTCGGCTCGGCTGTCGCAGTCGGCTCGGCTGTTGGGGTGGCGCTGGCGGTCGGTGTGACGCTCGGGCGCGGGGTAAGAGTCGGGATATCGGGCGGCAACGGGATATCGGGCGGGATTTCGTCGATCGGCAGATCCGGCGGCAGCGCTATATCATTGACCCGAGTGCCGGGTAGCAGAAGCGTTAGCTCACCGACGCGCAGGGCGCCGACTTCGGCCCGGGCAAGTACAAGCGTGCTGGCAATTGCCACTGCAAACACCAATGCGACGGCGCCAATTGTGCCGCGCTCGCCGAGTCGGTTCGAAATGAATCGGATGAACAATGCGGCGGGCAACGGCAGTACCAATGCCAACACCAGCAATATGTAAACAAGTGTCGCAGACATAGTCCGCGCATTGTACCATTTCTTGTTTGGGTGGATTTGGCAGTGTAGCTGTCAAATCCACCTGAACAAGAGAAATTAGCGTTCGACAAGGTTCGCGACGGTCACACCATCGCCGCCGTCACGTCCGCCGGAGGTGAATGAATTGACCAACGGATGGCTTTGCAGTGCCTCACGCACCACCTGGCGTAATGCACCGGTGCCTTTGCCATGCAAGAGACGTACCTGATGCAGTCCGGCCAGATATGCGTCGTTCAGGTAGCGATCCAACCGATCGCCGACTTCGCTCACTCGCCAGCCGCGCATGTCGAAGGTCATCGACACATCGGGTGCGGTCGGTACGCTAACGCTGCGCTGCGTGCGATACTCGCGCTGTTCGGGCTTCTTGTCGTTCTTTTCGCGGCTGAGTTCGCGTAGATCGACCGTCATGCGGAAGCCGCCGACCTGCACCTGGGCCTGGTTGTCGTCCGGGTCGATCGACATAATTTCGCCACTGAGGTTGACCGAGCGCACATGTACCGTATCGCCGACTTGAAGCGATCGTTCGGCTGGTGCGGCCGGTGGCGCAGGTTTGGCCGGCGGCGCTTTCCGAACAGCCTGCTCTTTCAACTCGGCGCTGCCGGCGGCGATGCGTTGTTCGGCCTCTTCGAGCCATTGGCGCGAGATCGAAACACTGCGGAAGTCGTCACGCATGCGCCGGAGTTGGGCACGCAAATCGCGCAGTTCCTGCTCAAGTTCTTCGCGGGCGGCAAGTTCTTCAGCCTCGCGGCGCTCCTGGAATTCGCGCAGCTCCTGTTCCAGTCGATCGCGGTATTTCTCGGCGTCGGCGCGCAACTCTTCCGATCGTTGGAGCGCCGCCTGAACCTCTTCGCGTTCGCGATGAATGCCGGCCAGCAAATCTTCTACTGCTGCATCATTGCGATCGATGGTGCTGCGTGCTCGCTCGACCAGATCCTCTGCCAGGCCCAACCGGCGGGCGATCGCCAGGGCGTTCGAGCGGCCGGGTAAACCGATGCTGAGCCGGTAGGTCGGCGCGAGCGTCTCAAGATCGAACTCCACCGAGGCATTTTGAACACCGGCGGTGTTGTACGCGAAGGCCTTTAGTTCGGCGTAATGGGTTGTCGCAATGCCGAGTACGCCCAGGTTCAGCAGGCGTTCGACAATCGCCCGCGCCAGTGCCGCACCCTCGACCGGATCGGTGCCGGCGCCTAACTCATCGAACAGAACCAGTGCCGCCGGGCGGTCGGCCGACAGCAGTTCGTAGCGGTCGGCATCCCAGATATCGTCGCCGAGTGGACTCGCTTCCAGCGCGCCGAGTACCCGGATAATGTTCGACATATGCGACGAGAAGGTCGAGAGACTCTGCTCGATACTCTGTTCGTCGCCGATATCGGCGAACACATGGCCGAAGACCGGCAGGCGGGCCGGGGCATCGGCCGGAATATGCAAACCGGCCTGTGCCATCAATGCGAGCAGGCCGGTCGTTTCAGGGCTACGGTTTTACCGCCGGTGTTGGGGCCGGTGATCAACAGAAGCCGAAAATCACCGCCAAGCCAGACCGTTGTCGGCACCACAGTACGCTGATCGAGCAGCGGATGGCGGGCATTCGGCACAAACAGCGGCGCGGTTGGGTCGCCGGGAGCAGTGGCGGGCTGTGTAGCGGGCAGATCGGTTTGCCAGGCGCCGGGCGTATGATCGGGGCTCCAGGCGGTCATCTGGGGATTGGTACAGCGCAGGGCTTCGGCGTAGCGGGCTTTGGCGATCGCGAGGTCGATTTCGGCCAGAGTTTCGACCGCGCCGACCAGGTTTGCACTCTGGGTGCCGACCAGATCGGAGAGCGCGGCCAGGATGCGTGCGACCTCTTCCTCTTCGGCCGACTGCAACTCGCGCCAACGATTATTCAGCTCCACCACCGCCATCGGCTCGATATAGAGCGTTGCGCCGGAGCTGGATTGATCGTGAACGAGACCACGCATATTGCGGCGGTGGCTGGCCTTTACCGGCACCACATAGCGCCCGTTGCGCACCGTGATAATCGCCTCCTGAAGTGCGCCCGAGCTCGTGTTGGCGGCCAGGATCGACTGCAACTTCTCCTGGACGCGGGCGAAGGCGATCTTGATTTCGCGGCGCAGGCGCGAGAGTTCAGGGCTGGCGTTATCGAGTACGGCGCCGTCTTCGCCGATCGCGCGCAGGATCGCATCCTCAAGATTCTGCACCAGCGGCAGGAATGTCGCCTGCTCAATCAACAGCGGAAAGCGCACACCGTCGAGGCGAATAAGCCGGGCGCGCAACTGCCGGATCGCGCCGAGGGTCGCGGCGATCTCCAGGAGCGATGCGCCATCGAGCACACCGCCGCGCTCGGCATGGCGAGCGGCGCGGCGAATATCACGAGCGCCGCCGATTGTCGTATCGGGATATTCGTCGAGCAGCGTGCGGGTTTCGGCGGTAAATGCCAGCCGTCGCCGCACCTCAACCGGATCGACGCTGGGATCGAGGTTCAGCGCCAACTCACGTGAGGCGCTGAATCCGACATGGCGCGCCAGTTGCTCGCGGATCTTAGGAAACTCAAGTGTCTGAAGGGTTTGTTCTGCAATAGCCATGATCGTTCAGATAGTACATTCGCGTTATTGTCGCGGCAAAGCCGTGATTACAACGCGAAAAACAAATGGGGCGTGCGGTACGCGCACGCCCCGACATTCCATTCAGGGTACCACACGCAGGCGTGTGGCGGTATCAGACGGATGATGGACTATTGGATGGCGAAGATCAGGGCTGCGCCGTCGGGGAGAAATGGATCGACCAGGGAATAGGTTTGCGGCAAGATGCTGTTGGCGAAGAAACTAAGAATCTGCGATGTTGCCACCGAGCGCCCCAGCGAACGCATAATTGGAAAATCGATCGTCTGGCCGCCGCGCACGATCATCAAATTCCAGAGCAGCACGGCGAAAATTCCGACCAGCAGTGCGCCCATGATCATGCCCAGCAGCGTTCCGACAATCCGGTCGAGGTATTGCAGTTGGCCGGGCAATTGCGCATAGCGAAAGGTGTAGAAACCGGCAATTGAGAGCAACACCATCGCCAAAAACATCACCAACGTAAATCCGATATACTGCCCGACGAAGCGCTCGGTATCAAATTGAACCACCAGAAAATTGCCTACCGCCGGGTAGTACAGGCTAGCCAGCACCAGGCTCAGGTAGAAGGCGAAGATCAATACCAGCAATTTGATCATACCCTGAAAGAAGCCGGTGGACAGCATGCCGAAAAACAACAAAATCAACACAAGATCAATAAAATTCATTGCACTGCTCCATATGAGCGCGCCGCAGCGCTGAAACAACATCGGCCTGAACGAAATATGCGCGTCTCGATGCGCTATATGAGTATAAGTGCCGCTGCAACGATTATAGCACAGGCCCTCCATCAGTCCGATCTCAGCCTTAGGACAGTTGACATCATACAACGGCGCGCTAAGATACCGATCGAATCGGCGAGGGCGTCTCGCCGAAAGCATCATTGCATGCCGCCACGTTGCGGCAAGGAACATGCTATGGGCGTGCTCGGTCGGGCTCGTCATTCAGCCTCAATCTCGCAATCTCCCGTTGTTCTCCCCGTTGCACCGCCGGAACCGATAATCGCGCCTGAGCCACTTAGCCCCGCCGAGGTTCGGCGGGGTCTCCGTATTTCAACCGTCGAAGGGGCCGTCGCCACGGTGCATATCAGTATTACCGGCGCGATCGGCGGTAGTGTGTTTCTCACCGGCTTTGCCCTTATGCTCGGCGCCGACAATTTCCAACTCGGTATACTCGGCGCGCTGCCGTTTATCGGCCAGATGTTCCAGTTTGTCGGCGCCTATCTTGAAGCGTTGTTCGGCAATCGGCGTCGCCTGGTGCTGCTGGGCTCGCTGTTGGGCCGGTTGGTCTGGGCGCTGGTGTTAACCCTGCCGTTCCTGGGGCTTGCGCCGGCGCTGCAACTGACGATCTTTTTTGTGGGTTTAGGCATTTCGTACGCCTGTAACGGCGTTGCCGGCAACGCCTGGCTCAGTTGGATGAGCGATCTGGTGCCGCCGCGGCGCCGCGGTAGCTATTTCGGCGTTCGTAATACGGTCGCCGGGCTTTCGGCAATGCTCAGCGTGTACCTGGCCGGCCAGGCGCTCGACTATGCCCGCGCCGGCGGTTCGGAAGCTCAGGGCTACGCGATTGTTTTTGGTGTGGCGGTGCTGGCGGCGTTGGGCGCAGCACTGTTGATCGCCCGACAGCCGGAACCACCGCTGACCCCGAAGCCACAGGTGAGCATCACAAATCTTTTGAGTGGACCGTGGCGTGATATACGCTTCCGCAGCTTTGTCCTTGGTGCAACCGGTTGGGCCTTTGTTACCGGCATTTCAGGCCCGTTCTTCAATGCCTATGGGCTAACGACCCTCGGCCTCAGCTTCTCAACCCTGGCGCTGACGGCGATCGTTACCAGCGGCGTCAGCCTGATCTTCACACCGCTGATCGGTCAACTCCAGGATCGCCTCGGTGATCGGTTGGTGCTGGCCCTTTGTATGTTAGGCACCGTGCTCTTGCCGTGGGGCTGGGTTTTCTCGACGCCAGGCAATATTTTGCCGCTCTGGCTGACGGCGATCTTCTCAGGGGTGTTCTGGCCGGGTGTCAATCAGGGCTTAACCAACCTGCTTATGGATCGCTCGCCGGCCGACCAGCGTGGGGCGGCGATGGCGACCCACAGCGCGCTCATCGGGATCGGCACCCTGGTTTCGGGGCTGCTCGGCGGAGCACTCGCCGGTATCCTTGTCCACGTCCAGTTGAACGTAGGTGTGGCGATCCTCGGCAACCTGACCATGCTGTTCGCCGTAAGCAGTCTGGGCCGTCTGTTGATCGCCGGGGCGCTCTGGCATATATTGCGTGGCGAGAAGATCCCTGCGCTGATGCCTGAGGGGTGATGCCTGAGAGTTGATGCCTGAGGGGTGATGCCTGATGCTTGATGCCGGTTGTGGCTCAGGTATCAGGCATTTTGGGTAGCAATCCTATCTGAGTTGTGAAGGCGGTTCTGCGTACTGATACTGCGGTTCTGGGTTCTGGGTTCTCGGTTCTGGTAGGATTGCTATATATTCACAACCCGAATGTAACTCATACCTGGATCGAA
>JAAUQO010000312.1 GCA_012032775.1 Oscillochloris sp.
CCGCCCGCCTGGCGCGCTCGGCATCAGCGACCGCAACGTTGGATGGCGTGATCGTCAGCCCTGATCTGCCCGAGGAGTATGGATTCTTGCTTGAAGACGGGCCACAGCCGCGGCTACGCGCCCTCAACCGGGCGCGGATGGAGCAGATCTGCGCCACGATTGCGGCGGTGTCGCCGGCCGGACGCCCGTTGCTGCTCAAAAATCCCTGGGATTACGCCGGCAATTTTCGGCTGGTAAAGTCACTCTTTCCGGCGGCGAAATTCATCTTTCTGCTGCGCGATCCGCTCGCCGTGGTCAACTCGCAGTTGCGGGCGGTGCGCGAGATGCTGGGCGAGCCGAACCCGTATGCGGCGCTGCTCGCACCCTGGTATGCGCGATTGTTGGAGCGGCCGCGCTTACGCCGGGCGCTGCACGCACTCTACGCCGGCCCCACGGGGTTGCGGATCACGCGGCGCCATGTCGCCCGTGCTGCGGCCTACCATATCGCCAATATCGGCGCACTGCCGGCCGACGATGTGTTCACGCTGCGCTACGAAGATCTGTGTGCGGCGCCGCAACGCTGGGTCGAGCGCATGGTGCGGTTCAGCCGAACGACGGCGGCACGCTGCGCCGGAGACGAGCCGCTGATTGCGCCGCGGCGGGCCGAACTGCTGCCCGAAGTACAGCGCAACGCCGCCCGTATTCGTGGGCAGTTGCGCGCATACTGTGCCTGGTATGGCTACTAAGCAACAGCCGCAGCCCTCCCGACGCCGGCGTGGGTGCTCCTGCCTGCGCCTGTTGGTCGTGCTCGGACTGATCCTGCTGGCCGGCGCGCTGTTTCTGCGTGTCGGCGGCTCGGTGGCCACGGTATTCGAGGCCTGCCCACGCAGTGGGCCGGCGCCGCTGATTACCACCTTGCGCCCGGCCGGCGGCCGGGTTGATTGGTCGAAGCAGCGCAACTTGATCGCCTACGACCGGCCTTCAGCCGATGGCGACTATGAGATTTTCATTATGGAACCCGACGGCTCCAATGATCGCTGCATAACCTGTAACGCCGCCGAACTGGCCGCGCCCGGCCATCGCGGGAATCCGACCTGGCATCCTTCAGGCGAGTACCTGGTGTTTCAGGCCGAGAAACCGCGCGATGATGCGTCGGGGTTTCAGGCCACGCCCGGCTTCGGCGCCCGCAGCGATCTCTGGCTGGCCGCCGCCGACGGCAGCGCCTTTTACCAACTCACCGATCTGCCGAACAGCACCGACCAGGGTGTGTTGCACCCGCACTTCTCGCCGGCCGGCGATCAGTTGATCTGGAGCCAGATGTACGCCGGCCCCGATCTGAGCGAACTGAAACAGGAGTTTGGCTTCTGGCAGATCCATGTGGCCGATTTCGCGATCACGCCCCAAGGGCCGCAACTCAGCGCGGAACAGGCATTCGAGCCACTTGGGCCGGCCTTCTACGAAACCCATGCCTTTGCACCGGAACGGGAAGATGTTTTGCTGTTCAGTAGTAATGCGGCCAAAGATCGCGTGGTGAGCCTGGAAAACCATCTGTATCTGCTTGATCTCGCCGACCTTACGACAACGCAACTCACATTTGATGGCTACAGCGAACATGCCCATTTCTCGCCCGCCGGCGAATGGATCGCCTGGATGTGGAACCGCGACAACCCGAACCGCGGCACCGATCTCTGGCTCATGCGGCCCGACGGCTCGGCGCAGACTCGCCTTACCTATTACAACCATGCCCGTTGCGCCGAACACGAATGGCGGCCGCTCACCGTCTCCGACAATAGTTGGGGGCCGGGCGGCGATCGGATTGTGGCCTTTGTTGCGACCGATCTGATCCGTCAGGTCGGCCGGATCGATCTGATTGTGTTCGAGCGGCCGTAGTGAGGAACCAACCAATGCGTACTTTGCTGTCATCGTATGCCGGACGTGGACTGGCGTTGCTTGTCGTGATCGCAACGATCGCCGGTGCGTTGCCTGCGACCGCTGTGGCTGAGCAGTCGGCCGACCGTTGTTACTGGTTTAACCAGCGCTACGACGATTTCTACGATCCGCCGGTTCTCGATCCGGCGGCCCAACCCGGCTCGCTGCTGCGGGTGGAGTTTGTGGCCCGCTACACGGCGGCGCGGGTGGCCCGGATCGCCGACCGGCCGAACGCGCGCTTCGGCGCCCTGATCTACCGCGTGCTCTACCAGAGTCAGGCTCCGCGTGATAGTGCGCGCGCCGTGTCGGGTTTGCTGATTGTGCCGCAAGGCCCGCGTCCCGCCGCCGGTTTCCCGCTGATGGCCTATGCCCATGGCACCGTCGGCCTGAACGATGCCGCCGCGCCGTCGCGCTTGCCGACTACCACCGCAGCCTCGCTTATGCAATGGGTTGCGGCGGGATATGCCGTTACTTCGAGCGATTATGTCGGCCTGGGTACACCGGGGCCGCACCCGTATCTGGTCGGCGAGGCGGCCGCATTCAGTGTGCTCGATTCGGTTCGCGCCGCCCTGAATTTCTGTGATCGCCCGCGTGGCGTCGCACCCGCCGAAATCGCCAATCACGTGATCGTGACCGGTTGGTCGCAGGGCGGCCATGCCGCGTTGTTCAGCGCCGAGTTGCAGCAGCAATACGCCCCCGAGTTGAAGATCGCCGGTGTCGTTGCGTATGCGCCCGCCGCCGATCTCAGCGGCCTGCTGGAGTATCTCGGCGCGCCGTTCTCAGCGGTGATCTTGCCGGCAGCCGCGATTGTGTATGGCTATAACCGCTACTATAATCTGCTCGATCCACTCGACAGTTTATTGCAGGAGCCATATGCGAGCGAGTTGATCGAACGGGCCGAGCGCCAGGGCTTGCTTGGCTTGCTGCTCTGGCTCGGCTTCCGGCCCGAACGTGTTTTTCAGCCCGCAGCCCTCGCCGCCATTCGTAGCGGCGATCTGTCGCCACTTAGCCCCTGGCCGGAACTGCTGGCCGAAAATACGCCCGGCCAACAGGCCGCCGCCGCCCCGCTGCTGATTGTGCAGGGCGAAAGCGACATTATCGTGCCGGCCGCAACAACGCGCAATCTGGTGCAGCGTCTCTGCGCCGTCGGCAACACCGTGGAAACAAACTACCTGCCCGATGTCGGCCATGGCGTGGTTGAACCTGCCGGCGCCGATGTGCTGGCATGGGCCGCCGCCCGGCTGGCCAATCGCCCTGCCGCAAGTAGTTGTGCCGAAGCAGCCCGGCAACCGCAGTTTGCCGCCGCACTCCAGAATACCCTCGCCCGCAGCGATGATCCGGTGATCCTTAAGGGCGCAGCCGTGCCGCAATTCAGCGGCGCAGCCACCGATCGCATCGTCGCCTACCGTTACCTGGGCGGCGCATGGGCGCGCGTCCCGCTTCAGGTCGATGAGATTCAGGCGGGCCAGTACGTGGCGAGCGAAGACGGCAAACTCGACAGCGACGACGAGATCGTGGTGATGGCCGGCGATCTCGGGGCGCAGGCGCCGGGTCAGGGCGCCGCCGCATTCGAGCCGCAGATCTGGCTCGACGAGGCCGACCTCGCATCGACGCCGCTGCTCGCCGAACTGCCGGTTGGCCTAACCTACGAGCTTGAAGTGCGCGATCCGCTCGATTCTGCGGCGGTGGGCTACCTGTATCTGGTGCAGGTCGCAGCCCCCGACCCGACGCCGGTTGACGATTATGTGGATTTTAATCCCGAGACAAGCCTGTTAGTGGGGCAGAACTACACGCTCGGCTTTGCCACACCCGACAACTGGGTCGATCGCCTCACCCTTGGTACGAGCGACAGCGATCTGCTGGATCGCACCAAACTGCGCGGCTTGTGCAACCAGCAGGGCGCCTGCTTCTTCAAAGAGCAAGGCTTGCCCGATGTTGCCGATGACCTGATCACCGATGGGCCGGTGCGGGTGATCGTTCGCAATGGCCGCACCATCGCCTATGGCTGGTCGGTGCTGACTGAGACCAGCCTGAATCTGCCGGGCGATCTGGTGAGTAATCTGCGCTTTACCACCGATTTTACGGCGGCGGTGAGCGGCGCAACCTTTTATAACGCCAATCTTG
The DNA here is from genome assembly GCA_012032775.1 of Oscillochloris sp. GTDB lineage: Bacteria > Chloroflexota > Chloroflexia > Chloroflexales > Chloroflexaceae > JAAUQO01. The sequence continues at coordinate 4,033 of JAAUQO010000312.1, forward strand.
CCGCCGGTGTAACGGTTGATGGATCGCCCGACAATGTTGCCGAGACGCCGTTCAGCCCCTGGTGGCAACTGAGTACCGCCGACGGAACGGTGATTCAGGTCAGCGATGTGAGTGGTATCGGCGGCAGCGCCGGCAACTACTACGCCGACGATGCGACCAACGACCCGAACGATACCGGCGACCGCTTGCGCTATGGCGATACCGGCATCACGGTTACGAATCCCAATAGCAGCATCAGCTATCGGGCCGGCTTCTCCTTTCTGGACGGCGCGCAACCGAACCGCGGCGCAACCTATGCGGCGCGTTTTGATGCACCGCTCAGTGTGACGGCCGAGCCATGGGTGAGCGAGTCGCCCGACCCTGAACCCGAACCCGAACCGACGGCGGTTGTCTTCCTGCCCTACCTGGAGTGATCACCAATGCCGAAACGTTCCACAAGTTTACATCCTGCACTTATCGCCGTGCTGCTGATTCTGATTGTTGTGAGCGGCGTCGGAGGACTCTGGATCGCCGGAGGTACGGCGACTCCGGCGCCGAGTTATCGGCTGGTGCAGCCGGCCCGCGACGATCTGGTTGCGACGATCAAGGCATCGGGCCGGCTCGAACCGGCCCAACTGGCTGAGTTACAGTTCCGCATTTCCGGTGTCGTCGCCGAGGTGCTGGTACGCGAAGGTGATCCGGTGCGTGCCGGCGATCCAATCGCACGCCTCGATACCCGCGAATTAGTGATCCGGCGCGATATCGCTTCTACCGAACTTGAACAGGCCCGGATCAGCTATGAGCAATTGCGCGCCGGCGAGTCGCAGGAAACTATCGCCGCCGCCGAAGCACGGCTGAATCAGGCTCAGGGCCAATTGCTCCAGACCCGCGGCGCCGTTACTGCTGCCGATCTCGGCGCCGCCGAGGCCCGCCTGGCCCAGAGCCAGGATCTGCTTCAGGAACTCGAAGCCGGCCCACGGGAACTCGATCTTAATCAGGCCGGCGAGGCCTTGCAACAAAGCGAGATCGGGCTGCAAGCCGAGCGCGACCGGCTCTCGACCGCCAAAACCGACGCCGAGCTTCAGATGCGCCAGACCACCGCCGAGCTGACTCAGGCCCAGGCCCACTATGCCCAGGCCCGCGACCAATGGGCCTTTGTGGAGCGCACCGGTGTCGATCCGCTCAATCCGAACGTACCCGATCCAAGCTGGCGCAATCTGCGCGGAACCCGGCCCAACGAGGTCAATGAGTATATTCGCCAGCAGTACTATCACGCCTATATCGAAGCCGAGGCGGCCATGCATCGGGCGGAAATGGCCGTCGAGCGGGCGCGGATCAATTACGACTTTACCCGCCAGGCCGAGATCAGCGGCGTGGAACTGGCGACAAGCCGGCTGCGCGACGCCCACAATGCCTACGAGCAGGTCAATACCGGCGCTACTGCGGCCCAACTCAGCGCGGCGCGGGCTGCGGTTGCCGGCGCCCGCGCCGATCTGGAGCGATT
>JAAUQO010000313.1 GCA_012032775.1 Oscillochloris sp.
CTCGGTTCTTGGTTCTCGGTTCTCGGTTCCCGGTTCTCGGTTCTCGGTTCTCGGTTCTCAAGAAGCAACAAGGAGAAAGAGATGGATACATCTGGGGTAGATCACGTACGTATTTTCGATACCACCCTGCGCGATGGTGAACAGGCGCCGGGGTGTACGATGACGTTGGAGGAGAAGTTGGAGGTTGCGCGCCAGTTGGCACGCCTGAAAGTAGACATTATCGAGGCCGGTTTCCCCGCCGCCTCGCCCGGCGACTGGGCCGCCGTTCACGAGATCGCCCGTGAAGTCGGCACTCCCGATGGCCCGGTGATCGCCGCACTGGCCCGCGCAAACAGCGGCGATATCGACAAGGCATGGACGGCTATTCAGCCCGCCGCGAAGAAGCGCATCCACACCTTTATGTCCACCTCCGATATTCACCTCGAACATCAATTCCGCAAAACGCGTGAACAAGCCCTGGTGCTGATCCGCGACATGGTGACATACGCCCGCTCGCTCTGCGAGGATGTCGAATTCTCGCCGATGGATGCAGGTCGTACCGATCCGGCATATCTACGCGAAGCAGTTGCCGTGGCGGTGGCCGCAGGCGCCACGACCCTGAATATTCCCGATACGGTCGGTTACCTGACGCCCGACGAGTATGGGGCGATGATCCGCGATCTGTATGAAAACGTCCCCGGCATCGAGAACTGTATTCTTTCCACCCACTGTCATGACGATCTCGGCGTTGCTGTGGCTAATTCCCTGGCCGGCGTACGTAACGGCGCCCGCCAGGTTGAATGCACGATCAACGGGATTGGTGAGCGGGCCGGGAATGCCTCGCTCGAAGAAGTGGTGATGGCGATTCATACCCGCGGCCAGTTTTACGGCGCCCAGACCCAGATCGAGACCCAGGAACTCGCCCGCTCGTCGCGGCTTGTGTCGAGTTTCATCGGTGTGCCGGTGCCGCCGAATAAGGCGATCGTCGGCGCCAACGCATTCGCCCACGAGTCCGGTATTCACCAGGACGGCGTGCTCAAGCATCGCCAGACCTACGAAATCATGAGTGCGGAGACAGTTGGCCTGGACGGGAATGAGTTGGTGCTGGGCAAGCACTCCGGCCGCCATGCCTTCCGCAACAAGCTGCATGCTATGGGCATCGAGCTGGAGAACGAAGAGGAGTTCCAGCATATTTTCACCCGTTTCAAGGAGCTGTGCGACCGCAAAAAGCGTGTGGATGATCGCGATATCGAGGCCCTGGTTGCCGGCGAGCGCCAGCACACCCACGAACTCTACAAACTGGAGCATGTGCAGTACACTTCCGGCAGCGGCCTGATTCCGACGGCGACCATCCGGTTGATCGATCCGGATGGCCGGGTGCGTACCGATAGCAGCCAGGGCACCGGCCCGGTTGACGCGATCTATCAGGCGATCAACCGCGTGGTGCAGCGCCCGAACGAGTTGATCGAGTTCGCGATCAACGCGATCACCGAGGGGCTTGATGCAGTGGCCGAGGTGACGGTTCGTATCCGCGAGCAAGGCGTGCCCGGCGGCAATGGCGGCGCCCGAACCTGAACGCCAGCACCAGCACCACAACCCTGCTCACCGGCAAACGCACTGCGCCGCAGATCTACTCCGGCTACGGCGTCCACACCGACACAATTATCGCGGCTGCCCACGCCTATATGAGCGCTCTGAACAAGATGCTCGCCGCGCGCCAGGAACGGATCAAGGCCGAAGCGGTCGCTTATGCCGCCGGTTATTCCAACGACCCCGGCGGGTTGCCGTCGGATCTGTTCAGCAGCGGACATTAAGCAGGGGCGAAGCATTTTGCGCGCAGCGCAAAATGCTTCGCCTACACCCATGAGATTTATGGAAAACGTCGCCTACCTCGGCCCACCCGGAACCTTCAGCGAAGAAGCCGCCCTCGCCTATGCCGCCGGCCGCCCCGAGATGCAGCCATTGCCGCTGAGCAGCATCCCGGCGGTGGTGACGGCGATCGAGAGCGGCGCGGCCACAAGTGGAATTCTGCCGATCGAAAATCTGTTGGAGGGCAGCGTCACGTTTACGGTCGATCTGCTTATCCACGAAACCGGGCTCCAAATCTTCGGCGAGATCGTGATTCCGATCCGGCAGTGTCTGGTTGCCCGGCCCGGCGTTGCACTCACTGCGGTGCAAGTGCTGTATGCGCATCCACAGAGCCTCGGCCAATGCCGGCGCTTCGTCGAGCGCTGCCTGCCGGGTGTCGCAACCGTGGCCTCACTCAGCAATAGTGCGGCGCCGGCCGAAGCCATGGCCGACGAGCGCGCGGCGGCGGCGATCAGCACCCACCGGGCGGCGGAACTCACCGGCGCCCAGGTTCTGGCCCGCGATATCGCCGATCACAGCGGGAATGTAACGCGCTTTATCATTCTTTCGTCCCAGGATTCCCCGCCCAGCGGCGATGATAAGACGAGTTTTTGCTTTGGTTTCACCCGCGAGGATCGCGCCGGGAGCCTGGTGGCCGCCCTGCAGGAACTCGCCGATGTCCAGATCAACATGACGAAACTCGAATCGCGACCTTCCAAAGCGCTGCTCGGCCAGTACATCTTTCTGGTCGATATCAACGGCCACCGCGACGAACCCCATGTTGCCCAGGCCCTTAGCCGAATCCGCGAGCGCACCGGCATGCTCAAGGTCTTCGGCAGTTACCCACGCTGGCGCGGTACGTCGTAAGGGCGACGAATCCGCTTCCCCGTGAAGGATGAAGGGAAACTCGGCTACAATAGAAAGGGCGGAGATCGATTCGCCCCAAAAAACTTGAAATCTCAGCTTTCTTACGGAGTAGAACATGACCACAACGCCAAAAACACTTTTTCAAAAAGTATGGGAAACCCATCAGGTGCGGGACGAAACGCCCGCCACCCCGGCGGTGTTGTATATCGACTTGCATTTGATCCACGAGGTGACAACGCCGCAGGCGTTCAGCGAGTTGCGCGCTCGCGGGCTGAAAGTACGGCGCCCCGATCGCACCCTTGGCACCATGGATCATAGCACGCCGACCACGCCGCGCAATCACCTGGGGATTATTCCGGTGATCGATCCGCAGGCGATCAACCAGCTTGAACAATTTCGGCAAAATTGCGCCGACTTCGACATTCCGCTTTTTGAATTGGGCAGTGAAAATCAAGGCATTGTGCATGTGATCGGCCCTGAGCAGGGCCTTACCCAACCGGGGATGACGATCGTTTGTGGCGATAGCCACACCAGCACCCACGGCGCCTTTGGTGCGCTGGCCTTCGGCATCGGAACCTCCGAGGTGGGCCATGTACTGGCGACCCAGTGTTTGCTTCAGCGCCGCCCGAAAACCGCCGCTGTCCGTATCGCCGGCCGCTTGAATAAGGGCGTTACCGCCAAGGATATCATTCTGGCGCTTATTGCCAAGTATGGCGTCGGCGGCGGCACCGGCCATGTCTTTGAGTATACCGGCGAGGCGATCCGCGCCCTCTCGATGGAGGAGCGCATGACGATCTGTAATATGTCGATCGAGGGCGGTGCGCGTGCCGGCATGGTTGCGCCCGACGACACGACATTCGAGTATGTTGCCGGGCGGCCGTACGCACCCAAAGGCGAGGCCTTCGCGGCGGCAGTGGCCCGCTGGCGTACCTTGCCCAGTGATGAAGGCGCACAGTACGATGCCGAACTCACCCTTGATGCCGACGAACTCCGCCCGATGATCACCTATGGCACCAACCCCGGCATGGGCATCCCGATCGACGCAGCGGTGCCGACGCCCGAACAGATGCCCGATGCCGCCGCGCGTCAATCCCTCGACAAGGCTCTGGCATATATGGCGTTGGAACCCGGCAAACCGCTGCTTGGCCACAAAGTTGACGTGGTGTTTATCGGCAGTTGCACCAACTCACGCATCTCCGATCTGCGCCAGGCCGCCGCGCTGATGAAGGATCGCAAGGTTGCCGATGGCGTGCGCGTGATGGTTGTGCCCGGCTCGCAACAGGTGAAGAAGCAGGCCGAGATCGAAGGGCTCGACCAGATCTTCAAGAACGCCGGCGCCGAGTGGCGCGAGGCCGGTTGCTCGGCATGTCTCGGCATGAACGACGACAAAGTGCCTGCGGGCGCCTATGCCGTCAGCACCAGCAACCGGAACTTCATCGGCCGCCAGGGGCCGGGCGCACGCACCCTGCTCGCCAGCCCGCTTACGGCCGCAGCCACCGCCGTCACCGGCGTCGTCACCGATCCACGTACGATACTCTCATAAATCTTTTGGTGGATTGCGCCGGCGAATCCGGCGCAATCCACCAAAAAGGAATTGTTATGGATCCAATTACAACCTTTAGCGGCAAAGCTGTTGCGCTGCCGCTCGAAAATGTCGATACCGATCAGATTATTCCCGCCAGGTATCTGAAAGTCACCGACAAAAGCGGCCTGGGCGAAGGCTTATTCTCGGCCTGGCGCTACATGCCCGACGGCGCTCCCAACCCCGATTTCGTGCTCAATCGGCCCGACAGCGCCGGCGCACAGGTGCTGATCGCCGGGCGCAACTTCGGCTGCGGCAGTCGCGCGAACACGCACCCTGGGCGCTGCTCGACTACGGCTTTCGGGCCGTTATTTCGCCCGATTTCGCCGATATCTTTCGCAATAACTCGCTAAAGGTTGGGTTGTTGCCGATCGCCGTCGATGACGACACCTATCACGAATTGGTCAGTCTCTACGAAGAAGACCCCGAGACTCAGGTTACGGTCGATCTCGCCCAGCAAACGATCATGCTTCCCGGCGGGCGCCGGATCGGCTTCCCGATCGACGGCTTCGCCAAGCATTGCCTGCTCAACGGCGTCGATCAGATGGGCTTTCTGATGCAGCAGGAAGATGCGATTGCGGCCTACGAATCAACGGCGATTGCCCTGGATACCCATGCCGGCAGGTAGGGTTTATTCGGTGGTTGGGTGATTGGTACTGCCAATCACTCAATCCGCTGCCTGTGCTATCCTGTGAGCAGTATTGATGCATTGCAGGAGCACGTATGGTTGCAGGGCAAGAAGTTCCTCCCGCGCTGGAACAACCGGCGTGGGGTTGGGTTGATGTTGGATTAACGGTTATGTTTGCTGCACTGGTGACGATCGCTTTGATTTTCGTCTCCGGCCTGATTGTTGCGAACAATCCGGAGGCGAACACATCGCTGATCTCGCCGGTTGTGTATGTTGCCGGCCTGGGTGTGTATCTGTCGATCGCTGTTGGTGTCTACCTGTTTGCGGTTCGTAGGGCCGGTTGGGCCGCCTTAGGCATGCGCAGTGTCCCGAATATCGAATTGCTGCTGGTGCCGGTTTTTTTCTGGCCGGAATGTGCGCCCTGATCGCGGTGAACGGGGCAATTGCCGCCGCTCTCGGCTCCTTCGAGAATCCGCAACAGGAAGCGCTTACCGGCGGCGTCGCACCCGGCGTCGGCGGCTTTATCGCCCTCTTTATCCTGGTGGCGCTGGTTGCCCATTGTCGAGAACTCTTCTTCCGTGGATGCTCTACCCGCTCTGCGTAG
>JAAUQO010000314.1 GCA_012032775.1 Oscillochloris sp.
GGGCCATGGCCCGCGCCGCGCGCCGCGCCACAACCCAGCAGGCCGAAGAACCCGTCGCAGCGGACTGAGCCCCAGCCCATCCGCCCCAATCACGCCCGGCGGACTGAGCCGCAGCCCGTCCCGCCCGCATCCCGTAAGGCCGAAGCATTTCGCTATGCGAAATGCTTCGGCCATTCAGAAGAGGTACCACCATGGCCGAATACACCCTCGCCAAACACAAAATCCACCACACCTGGGATAACACCCATCCGCCGGCGATCGAAATCGAATCGGGTGATGTCGTGCATTGCGAAACCGACGAAGTCACCAGCGGGCAAGTGACACCCGGCTGCGATGCCTCGGTATTTGCGAACCTGGATTTCGGCCGGCTCTACCCGCTGGCCGGGCCGATCTATGTCAAAGGCGCCGAACCGGGCGATGTCCTCGAAATCGAGATTCTGCGCATGCAGACGCTCGATTGGGGCTGGGCCGGCATTCTGCCCGGCCTGGGCTTACTCGCCGAAGACTTCGGCACGCCCTACATTCGCCACTTCGACCTGACCAACGGCGAGACAGCGCCGCTACGCGATGACATCCGCTCAAGGGCGCCGCTGTAGATCAACTGCTTCAAGTGCGGGTAACGCAGAAAGGAATGCGGAAAGCCGGGATTGAACGGACTCGCCGCCGTCAGCCGTTCAAGCTGCTCATCACTCAGGCTGAACTCCAGGCAGCCCAGGTTATCGCGCATTTGTGCGCCGCGCCATGCACCGACGATCGGGATCACCGGGCAGGTGCGGCGCTGCCCGCGCACCCAGTTGATCGCCACCTGCGACGGCGTACGGCCGATCTCCTGGGCAACGTCGATCAGCACCTGAGCCGGGGCCTTCGCCGCCGGGCCTGCGTCGGCATCGCGGCCTGGCTATTCGGCTTACCCCGATTGTACTTGCCGGTCAGCGCGCCGCCCTCCAGCACACCCCAGGCCAGAAACGCCATCCCATTATCTTCCGCTACCGGCAACAGATCGCGCTCCACATCGCGGCTAAGCAAGCTATACTCGGCCTGCAACACATTGAAGCGGGTCCAGCCGCGTAGATCGGCGATTGCGTTGGCCTTTGCAACAACCCAGGCCGGTGTATCCGAGATCCCGGCGTGCAAGATCTTGCCGGCGCGCACCAGATCATCGAAGGCGCGCAAAATCTCCTCGATCGGCGTGGTGAAATCCCACATATGCAGGTAGAGCAGATCGAGATAATCGGTTTGCAAAAAGGAACAACCACAACCATGAACACCCGAATCGATCTCAAAGGCCGCACCGCACTTGTCACCGGGGCTTCAAGTGGTCTCGGCGTCGATTTCGCCCGCAACCTCGCTGCGCGCGGGGCTAACCTGGTGCTCACCGCCCGCCGCGAAGATTTGTTGCGCCAACACGCCGACGAAATCACCCGCAAGTACGCTGTCAGCGTGACGATTATCGCCATGGATCTGGGCGAACGCGACGCACCCCAGCGGCTCTACGACCAACTCAAGGCCGAGGGTATCACGATCGATGTGTTGATCAACAATGCCGGCTTCGGGCTGTATGGCCGTTTCGTCGAGCTTGCCTGGGAGCGCGAGCGATCCATGCTCGAACTCGATATTATCACCCTGGTTCACCTGACCAAGCTGTTCGTCAAGGACATGGTGGCGCGCCGCTTCGGCTATGTGTTACAGGTTGCATCGATCGGCGCCTATCAGCCTTCGCCGCTTTACGCCAGCTACTCCGCCGCCAAAGCCTTTGTGCTCAGCTTCGGCGAAGCCGTTAACCACGAGTTGCGCGGCACCGGCGTGCATATCAGCGTGCTCTCGCCCGGTATCACCGCCACCGAATTCCTCAAAGTTTCCGGCCAGAAGCCGACCCTGTACCAGCGCATCATGATGATGACCAGCGAAAGAGTTACGAAAATGGGCATCGATGCGCTGTTGGCCGGCAAGCCAACGCTGGTGCCGGGGTTCGGCAATGCGTTCAGCACCTTTCTGGTGCGCCTGCTGCCGCGCCGCGCCATCACCCATATCGCCGAGCTGACAATGCGCTAAACAGAAAGGGCGTCGTCGGCAATGCCGACGACGCCCTTGAGCAAAATAACGCTACGCGAACTAACTTACATTCACCGTGATCTTGCGCGGCTTAACCTCTTCGGCCTTCGGGATGCTCAGGAAGAGCACGCCGTTCTCCAGATTGGCCTCGATCGCGTCGCCGCGAACCGTGTTCGGCAGGGTCACACTGCGGCTGAAGCGACCATAGCGGCGCTCGATACGGTGGTAGTTGCGCTCCTTCTTCTCTTCGCTCTGCTGCATCTCGCCGGCAATCGTCAATACGCCGTTCTCAACGGTGATGTTCAGGTTTTCGGCTTTCAGCCCCGGCACCGCCAGTTCAACATGGAAGGCGTCGGGCGTCTCACTCAGATCGAGGGCCGGAACGAAGCTATTGCCGTTGCGGGCCGCACCGGGCACGTAGCTCTCTTCAAACAGCCGGTTCATCGCCTCACGCAGAGTCATCGCTTCCTGGAACGGGTCCCAACGAGTGATCGTCGTCATCTTACAACCTCCTCGGTTTCGCTATTCCGGCAAATGCCGTGCTTGCACTCACTATCGTTGTGCCTGATTGCTATAGCAATATCGTAGCGCGGAAGTGTAAGATCAACGTCGATCCAATATTAGAGAACTATTGACGGCTTGTTAGCGAATGATTGCGCGCGCCGGCACGTTTCCTACGGCCCGACAGGGAATTGGCCGCTGCCGTTCACGCTGCCGTTTTCGACAAATGGAATGCCCGTATCTTCCAGCACATTGCCGTAGCTATCGGTGATCCGGAAATGGTACGGCCCAACCCCCATCCCCGGCCCGGTCTGCACGAAATAGTTGTACGAGAGCCGCGGCACCGTTACCCACTGGCCGCTTTCGTTTCTATACTCGAAACGCGCGATCGGGTTGCGATGATTGCGTACTTGCACCGCCGTCCACCACTGGTTGCTGCCGTCTTTGAAATGGTACGCCACCGGCCCGCTCAACTCCGGGCTGACGGAGCGCCATGTTACCGCCACCCGCCCGTCGATCGGGTTGGCGATCACGGCAAATGCTTCCCGGCTCAGATCCAGGTGGCCGCTTTTGCACTCCGGGCACAGATCGACAATCCGCACCACAATGCTGCCCTGCGGCCCATTCACCTCGACATAGCTGCCGCACACCGCCGAGCCATCCCATTGCTCGGCATTCATCGCCGCCACCATCAGGTTCTGGGGCGAGGGCGAAAAACTGCAAGCCCCGGCGCCGGTCGCATCGTAGTAGGTGATAATCCCGGCCTGAGGCGGATTCTGGGTTACCGGAAACTCCAGCAACGGCAGATAGACCGTGGTAGGGGTTTCCTGCGGCTGCGGCATGATCCAGAAGAATCCGAAGATCAAGGCGGCGGCGATCAGCAGTGGACGCAACATCACTCCTCCTAAAATGTAGTTCGGCCTCCAAATCTTAAACCTAATTTTAATAAACGCAAGAGACGCCGAGAATCGTAAGGACGAGCAGTTCGCAGGCAACATGCTCGCCCTTCTTCACCAGAACTGCTCCATCAAATATCGGCCGGTTGCGATCCCGGCTACCCCACCAGGTGCTCCAGCCGCTCCACATAGCCCGCCAGAATGCCGAATGTGCGCTCCACCGGCTCCGACGAGGTCATATCTACGCCGGCGTGGGCCAGCACATCAAGCGGGTAGTGCGAACTGCCGGCCTTCAGGAAATCCAGGTAACGCGCGGCGGCCGGCGCACCTTCGCCGAGCACCTTTTCCGCCAAGGCATGGGCGCCCGAGATCCCGGTGGCATATTGGTAGACGTAAAAGTTGGCGTACATGTGGGTCGAGAATTGCATCCAGGTGCTGCCCACCCGATCGCGATCCATCATTACATTGTCGCCATAGCCTTCGGCGAACAGATCGGCCATCAAGCCGATCAGTCCGTCGGCGGTCAGAGCCTCGCCCCGCTCCACCCGCTCGTGGATCTCAAGCTCGAAACGAGCCAGGGTCGGCATGATGAAGAAGTAGCGGTGGAAGTTCGCCATGGCCTCTTCGATCAGCGCAATCTGCTGATCGCGATCGCTCAGGCGCTCCAGCAGGTGCGCCCGCACCAGCGCCTGGTTGAAGTTCGAGGCCACTTCGGCCACAAACAGGCCATAGTTGGCATAGACAAACGGCTGAGTGTTGCGGGTATAGTACGAGTGCATCGAGTGGCCGAGTTCGTGAGCCAGGGTGCTCAGCCCGAACACATCGTCGTTGTAACTCATCATGATGAAGGGATTCGTGCCCTTCACCCCCATCGAGAAGGCGCCGGCTCGCTTGCCTTTGTTCGGATAAACATCCACCCAGCGCTGCTCGGTTAAGCCACGTCGCATCGCCGCCACATATTCCTCGCCCAACGGCTGCATCCCGTCGCAGATCCACTCAATCGCCTGGCGATACGGCACCTCCATCGGCGCTGTCGTCAGCGGCGCCTTGGTGTCGTACACATGCAGTTCGTCCAGCTTGAGCGCCTTGTGCCGCAGCCGCCAGTAGCGATGCCATGTCGGCAGATTCGCTTTAAAGGTCGCGATCAGCTTGTGAAAGACCTCAACCGGGATATTGTTCGGCGCCAGGGCTGCTTCAAGCGCCGAGCCGTAGCGACGCACCCGCGCCGTGAAGACGTTCTGCTTCACCCCGGCCGACAAACATGCCGCCATGGTGTTTTTCAGCGCCAGGTGGGCATCGGCATAGTTCTGCCAGGCCGTCCGCCGCACTTCGCGGTTAGAATGAGTGATCAGCGCATTGATCGTGCCCTGAGCGATCTCATACGTCTCGCCGGATTCATCGCGGGCCGGCTCATAGCGCAGATCAGCATTTGCCAGCACGCCATGAATACTTGCGGCCGCGCCGAATGGTTCGCCCGCCTGTCGCATCACCGCCTCGACCTCGGCCGAGCGTACGTGTTCGCCGCGCACCAATAACCGATCGAAGTGCTGGCCGTAATGGCTCAGGCGCGGCTCATTCGCCACCCACTCCTGTAATGTATCTGCACCGATCGCCAGCACCTCGGGTTCGCCGAAGGCCATTGCCGCGCCAAGCCGGGCAAACAACATCTGCGCCCGCTCGGAACGCGCCAGGGCCGTCTGATCGGCGGTGTTCACGGCGTAGAACATGCGCCCATAGACGCCGATCTTTCCAGCGATCCCAAGCAGATCCTCGGCCAACGCCATGTAATCGGCCAGCATCTGCGGCCCCTGCGCGAGCTTACCGCGAAACGTTTCCAATTGCGGAATCCGCCCGCTCACATCCGCGATCGCCGCCTCCCAGGCCGCGTCGTCGCCAAAAACGCTATACGCATCCCAGGTGTGTTCCACGGCAATTTCGTGACGCTCAAGCACTCGCTGCGCCATAATCGCAACTCCTTTCGGCATATCAAAGGGATTTTTGTATTGTACCATCGC
>JAAUQO010000315.1 GCA_012032775.1 Oscillochloris sp.
GGCCGGGGCGGGCATGGGCCGGGTAAGCTGGGACCGGTGAGGCTTGGAGTTGTGGGCCGGGCAGGTCGGGGCGGGCATGGGCCGGCGCCATCCCGCCGACCCTCGATTCGCAGGCCCATACCCGGCTTGAACCAGAAACCTACATGATCGCGCTGCCGCTGCTGGAGCGTGGACCGTGACTTTTAGCGTGGAGCGAAGTATGTTGCAGCGCAACCTGCTTTGCTTCTACAGCACGTATGGAATCTCGCTTAGGACCCTATCTTACGCCGGAGCAGGCGACACTGCTGCGCTACGAAGGAGGACTGCCTTCGGCGCTGGCTGAGGAGCTCGGTACGCGGCTGCGTTCCGAGCTTCTTGCGCTACGCACGCTTGTACCCGAGCCACTTGCCGCCGACCGGCCGGGTTCGCCCGGCGCAGCGGCAGCTTCTGGGCGGGCAGCCTGCTCTATGCCGATCTAAGTGGTTTTACCGCGCTCACCGAAGATCTGACCGCCCAGGGCTTGCGTGGCGTCGAGGAGTTGACGGCGATTATCAATCGCCTCTTCGGCGCGTTGCTCGAAGAGTTGCACGCCTATGGCGGGATCGTGCTGAAATTCGGCGGCGACGCCCTAACCGGCTTTTTCGATGCGCAATCCGATCCCGAACACAGCGTATCGGCTTGTGCCGCCGCCCTGGCGATGCAGCGGCGAATGGCCGAATTCGCCGATCTAACCGTTGGCGGGCGCACCTTTCATTTGCAGTTGCGGGTCGGCGTCCATCGCGGTAATCCCTTTGGCGCAATTGTCGGCGACTCACGGCGCAGTGAAGTAGTGGTGACCGGCCGGGCGGTGAATCGGGTTGCGCTGATGCAAGAACGAGCCGCGCCCGGCATGGTGGTGATCAGCGCCGAGACGCTCGCCGGTTTGCCGGGAGCACATAGCACAGCGCAGTTGGGCGGTTACACGTTGCTCGCCATACCGCCGGTTGCGCCGAAGCCGCTGCCGCCGCTGCCGCCCTTGCCTGCCGCCCATGATCTGCCGACCCTTGAGACACTGGCGGGCCGGATCGCCGAACTGCGACCGTTCTTGCCGGCGCCGCTGCCGCGCCATGTGCTCTTTCCGGCCGAACGCGCCGGCGGCGAATTCCGGCCGGTGAGTGCGCTGTTTGTGAATGTCTCCTCCCTAAGCGGCGTCTTAACCTTGCTCGAAGAGATCGAACGCCCGGCAGTTCAGATCCTCACCTCGTACTATGGCCGCATCCAGAATGTGATCCATCGCTATGGCGGCGAGATTCATAAGGTTGACATAAACAGTGTTGGAGATAAACTGCTGGTGGTGTTCGGCGCACCAATAGCCCACGACGACGATCCACAGCGCGCAGTCGAGGCGGCCCTGGATCTGGCGCCGGCGCTTCGGGAGGCCAACAGCGAGTTACGCCGTTTTCTCGACACCCAGATCCGCACCCACGAGAACGAGGCGGTGGTGAGTGCGGGCGATGCTTTATGGCGCGCGGTCGATCTCTCGCTTCGGCAGCGGATCGGGATTGCGACCGGCAACGTATTTGCCGGGACAGTCGGATCGCAGCGGCGCCGTGAGTATACTGTGATCGGGCGGGTGGTGAATCTGGCGGCGCGTTTGATGGCGGTGGCGCAACCCGGCAGTGTGGTGGTGGCTCCGGCAACTGCCAGGGCGGTTCGCGACATGGTGCATCTGGAGCCAATGCCGCCGATCGCCTTGAAGGGTTTCGGCCGCAAGATCGTCGCCTCGGTGGTGCAACGCAGCGACGAAACGCCGGTTCCGCTGCGAGCGATTGCGCCGCTGGTGGATCGCAGCGCTGAATTGCTGTTGCTGCGTGGGTTGGCTCGGGCAACCTGTGACGGCAGCGGGCGGGTTGCGGTGATCAGCGGCGAGGCCGGGATCGGCAAGAGCCGCCTGATCGCGGCTTTCGAACAGGAGTTGGCAGCACAAGTGTTGCGCCGGATCAGCTTACGTGCCCGCGCCTATGCCCAGCATACGCCGTACAGCCTCGTCCGCGATCTGCTCACGCAGCTTTTTGATCTGCCCGAACATGCAGCGCCCGATTTCATCTGGACCGAACTGGCCGACGCCGTCGCCCAGACTGCGCCCGAATTCACGGCGCTGACGCCATTACTCGAAACGGTATTCGCGATCGGGCCTCCCGATGAAACCGTGATCACGGCCTTCGATCTGCGCTCCGAGCTTATTGTTGCCCGGTTGCCCGAGCTTGAGCAGCGCGAACGGTTGCACGATTTGATCGTGGCATTACTGGTGGGCGCGATTCAGCACCGGCCCCTGGCGCTTGTGATCGACGACCTGCACTGGGCCGATGCCTCGTCGCGCGATCTGATCCAGCGCCTGGCCCAACTGGCGCAGAACCTGCCGCTCTTGCTTGTGTTGAGTTACCGCAGCAACCTGTTGCCTACGACGCCCTGGCTTGAACTGCCGCAAACCCATGCCCTGCAGCTCGAGGGTCTGGATCGCGCCGGTAGTCGCAGATTGCTGGCGCACCTGCTGGAAAGCCAATCAACCGTCGGCCTTGAGCCGATCCTGGAGCGGGCGCAGGGATCGCCCTTCTTTCTGGAAGCGCTGGTGCGCCACCTGATCGATCACCAGATTTTGCGTCGCGACGAAGCGGGAATCTGGCGGCTGTTGAAACCACTGGCCGAAGCCGGTGTGCCTGAGACGATCGAGTTGTTGCTGGCGGCGCAGATCGACCAGTTGGATGAACCTACCCGTGAACTGGTGCAGGTGGCTGCCGTGATCGGGCCGAGTATCCCATATCGTGTGTTGGCCGGCGTTTATTCGCAGTCGCGCCAGCCGGCCCGGCATTTGATCGCGCTGGTGCAGGCCGGGATTCTCGTCTCCGATGCCCAGGAGGCCAAGACCGATTTCCATTTTCGCCAGACTATGCTGCGCGATGTGGTTTATCAGGGCATTCTGTATGCCGAGCGCCGCGGCTTACATCGGCGGGTGGCGGAACGGATCGAGATGGTGTTCGCGCCGCAGCTTGACCGTTTCGCAGCCGAATTGTCCGATCACTATGCGCGGGCCGAGATCTACGATCGGGCCTGCATGTATGCGCTACGGGCCGCACGGGGCAGCCGTGCGCAGTATGCGCTGTCCGAGGCGATTGCGAGTTACCGGCGGGCCTGGACGATCGCGACCCGGCATCCCGGTGCCCTCGATCCGGCCGAAGTCATCCTGATGCTGGAAGAGTTGGCCGATGTGGAGGTGCAGGCCGGCCACTACAACGACGCGCACCGCCATTACCGCGTCTTGCTGGACGACGCCCATCATCTTGCGGCGCCGGATCTGCGCATCGCCGTTCTGTTGCGCAAAATCGGCGCGATCTACGAGCAGCAAAGTTTGTTTGAACCGGCGTTGGAATGGCTGCATCAGGCGCGGCGTTTATTTGCCGGGGCCGCGCAGATTAGCGAGAAACCGGCGCTCAACCCATCGAACAGCGCGGCCGGGCTGGAATTAAGCCGGATCGCCGGCGTGATCGGCTGGGTCTATTTTCGGCGCGGCGAACCGGAACGCGCGCAGCAATGGCTCGACGAAGCGTTACGTGTGTTGCCTGCGGCCGAGGGCGAGTCGCCGGAATTATTGGAGGAGCGGGCGCGGACGTACAATCGGCTTGGTGGCGTGGCCTGGATGATGGGCAATCTGCAAGCGGCGCGGCGCTATGTCGAGCGGAGTCTGGCTGATTTTTCGGCGCTCGACGATCGATCGGGCAAGGCCGATGCCCAGAACAATCTGGGCATCCTGGCCGAGCAACTGGGGGATTGGCACAATGCGATCGCTTCATACCAGGCCGCATTGGCGGCGAATCGCCGCAGTGGGCGCCGGCGGGCGGCGGCGCTGAGTATGCTCAACCTCGGCGCCGCACATCTGCAATCCGGCGAACCTGAGGTGGCGCTGTCGTTGCTGGAACAGGCGAGTGCTGAGACGCAAGCCCTTGGTGATGCCATTCACGAGATCATGGCTTTGCGCTGGCTGGGGCGGGCGCTCACGCGTATGCAACGCTTTGATGCCGCCCGCACAGCTCTTAGCCGTGCATTGTCGCAAGCCCGCCAGCACCAATTATTGTTGGAGCAATTAGATACCTTCACCGCACTTGGTGAACTGGCCTTGAGCCAATCCGATTGGAGCGCGGCCCGCAGCGCCTACGCCGGTGGTGAACCCTTGTTGGCCCAGGTCGATCAGGAGACGCTTGAAGTCGGCCTGTTTTTGCAGTTCGCGGCGCAGGTTGAGGAGCAGCGCGGCGATCCCGATCGCGGCGCGGTGCTCCGATCGCGCAGCAGGCATATTTTGGAAACATTGGGTTTGGCGTAGCGAGGCGAGAAACACCATAGCCTGCGTCGCTACCGCAGCGGAATAAACCCATAGCGCGATAATATTTCCTGGCCTTGCGCACTGAGGATAAAGGCGATAAAGGCGTCGGCAAGGGCCGGGTTGGCCGTGTCGGCAATCGGCGCGATCGGGTAACTCGCGATGGTGTTGAGTTCTGCGGGGATCGCGATCTGTTGAATGAGATCGCCTTCAAGTGCGGCATCGGTGCGATAAACGATTCCCGCATCCGCTTCGCCAAGGACGACTTTGGTAAGGACGGAACGGACGTTGTCTTCAAAACTGACCACATTCGCCAGCACGGTGGGGCTGTAGCCGGCGCTATACTCCGGCAGAGCGCTGGCTTTTGCCAGGACATCAAGGCTGTAACGGCCGACCGGTACCGCGCTGTCGGCCAGAATCAGGTGCAGGCCGGGTTGGGTAAGATCGGCCAACGTTGTAATCCCGGCCGGATTGTTGCCCGGTGTGATCACGACCAACTGGTTGCGCACAAAGGTCTGGGCGCTGCCGTCACGCCCGCGCCCGCCTGCCAGCACTATGTCCATCTGGGTCTGGTTGGCCGAGGCGAAGACATCGGCCGGCGCGCCTTCGTTGATCTGGGCCGCCAACTGCTGCGATCCGGCGAAGTTGAAGCTGATCGCAGTGCCGGGATACGCCGCCTCGAATGCGTTGCTGATCGCTTCGAATGCGTCAGTGAGTGAGGCGGCGGCGAAGACAATCAGTTCTCCGCTCAGTGTCGCTGCCGCTGGTTCAGCCGGGACCGCCGTAGGATCAGCTTCCGGGGGCGGGCTGCCGCAAGCGGCGAGTAGTACGACGATCACGAGCATAAGCAGAGCGGGCGAACGACCCACGGGCGCCTCCTTCTCAAACGGCGATCAATACTTATTAAATGAGTATCACTATTATGATCCTGATCATGCCGCCTGTCAATCAGCGCAGTGTATCGACATCCCGATGGCGCTCGGATCAATCCAAAAGGCAACCTGCGGAATTACCGCCTTGCTTACCAATGCGGTATGTCTGAGCCGCCATCAAACGAGGTTGCTTGAAACTGTGCCGAGACGGCAATAACCGTTGTTGCGGGTTGACGGCCTGCGCC
>JAAUQO010000316.1 GCA_012032775.1 Oscillochloris sp.
CCAAGCCCCAGGATCGGTTTATTCGGCGCGGTGATCGTCGGCCACTGAGCGGCAGTGTCCGCTGCGATGCCCCAACTGTCCAGATTGCCGCTGTCGTCGGCGATAATCGTCAGATCGAACTGATTGAAATCGGTACTGAGCACATTTGCCAGCGGAACCAGTGTAACGGCATAGCCGTTGGCGGCGAGCAGATTGAAGAAGCTGATCGCGGCGGCCGCATCCCCGCGATACACATAGGCGATCGTGCCGAGTTCGGCGGGGCAGCCGTCGGCCGGTTCGAGCTGAACCTGCGCCCAGGTACGCGGCTGATCGAAGTACTGATTGCTCGGCCAGCCATAATCATCTCCAACCGCCTTCAGCCAGTGATGATAGGCGGCCAGGCCGAAGATCCGGCAGGGTGCGAGGAAAAAGCGCCCCAGCGAAATACGGTACTCGCCGGTTTCTCCATTAGGCGTGGCGCTTGCCGCCGCATCCCAGAGTGGATCGGCATCCGGGCGTGCGACATAGCCATTGGCAACGCCGCTGCCGACCAGCGAGGTTCGGGTGGTGCCGGGGATGCCGACCCGTAACGAATAATCGTCGGCTGCGGCGAATTCGTAGCCGGCGCCGTTGCCCTGCGGATCGAGATAGACGGAGAAGAAGCGTTCCGCAAACGAGCCGGGGCGCGCCTCGATACAAACATACAGATCTTTGCCGTCGTGCTTGAGATACACCGTGCCGCCGCCGCCTGAATCGGCATACGGCTGTGCCGTTGCGTCGGTAAAGTCACTACAATCGCCATCCAGCGCTTCAGGCGGGTTGCCTGCGGGAATCCTCAGGATTCCGTCGCCCGGCACATCCTGGGCCGGTTCGACCACTGGAGGAGCCGCACCAACCGGGCCGAACGTGGGCAGCATCGCTGCGCACAGCAGCAATATTCCCAGAACCAGGAGCGCGACGGGCTTGTGCAAGGAAGTCTTCATCGATGCCTCCTTATGATGGGGTGTTTCTCCGCAGCGGGCCATCAATGCGGGCCACTCCTCCGCCGCTTCGGCGAGCGACGAAGTGCCGGGAACGGAGTGATCGTGGATACGGGGATGCGTAGGTAGCCCGGCGCGCCGCCGAAGAGTGCGCGCGCCGGATGTATTCACGACACCGGGCATTGTTGTGGGGCAACGTAGTTGTATGTACAGTATAGGTGCAGTGTCAATTATATCTGGCTTCCGTTCGGGTTTCAGCGTACACTACAGCCAACCACATACGCGCTACAGCGAGGAGAACAATGGCAGACATTTTCGCAACTCTGGAGCAGATCGGCGTTGTGCCGGTGATCACGATCGAGCGGGCGGACGCTGCCTTACCACTCGCCCGGGCCTTGCATGCCGGCGGTATTCCGTGTGCTGAAATCACCTTTCGTACCGCCGCCGCCACTGCCGCGATCGCCCGGATCGCCGGCGCGCTGCCCGACATGCTGGTGGGTGCAGGCACGGTGCTGACAGTTGCACAGGCCGAACAGGCCGTGGCCGCCGGCGCGCGCTTTCTGGTCTCGCCCGGCTTCGCTCCGGCGTTGGCCGCGTGGTGTCGCACGCGAAGTATCCCCCTGCTGCCCGGCGTCGCCACACCAACCGAGGTGATGCAAGCCCTTGACTACGATTTGCGGGTGCTGAAATTCTTTCCGGCCGAAGAGGCCGGCGGCGTGGCGATGTTGCGCGCCCTGGCCGGGCCATTTGCGCAGGTGCGTTTTGTGCCGACCGGCGGGATTAGCCCGGCTAATCTGCGCGATTACCTGGCGTTGCCGAATGTGATCGCCTGTGGCGGCAGTTGGATGGCCGGCAGCCGCTTGATCAACACCGGCCAGTGGGCCGAGATCACAAGCCTGGCGGCCCAGGCACGCGAACTTGTGGATGCTGCGCTGTAACGCCGTTGCAAAGGGATGTAGCCGATGATCCGCCTGCTGCTCTGTCTTTTGATCGTGGTGGGGTTCGCCGGATGCGGGCGCAGGCCGGGCGACCAGGCGCCGCCGAGTGTGCTTGCAACGCCACAAGCTGCGGCGCCGGCGAACGCACAACAGCCGGCCTCGCCATACCCGCTGCCGACTCCTGAACCGGTGGCGCCGTATCCACTTGGAACCGCTGTGCCCCCACTTCAGCCCGCTGACCTGCCGGCGCCATATCCGCCGCCGACGATCCCGCCGGTTCCCGGCCAGGATAGCTCGCTGCTGGCGCTCAATCCCGTGAACCTTCAGGTTAGCCCCGATGGGCGCTACGTGGTGTTCAACGGCGATCCCGACGGTGATCGGGTGTATAGTTTGTTTAGCCTGGCACTGGAGGGCGCGCGCCGCTGCAATTGCATGCCGCCACAGCCGAATTTGCGGGCTTGTTCGCATTCGCGATCACGCCGGACAGCAGCACGTTGATCTATCGATCACCTGAAGGCGGCCTGTATCGTGTGCCGCTGAGCGGTGGATCGGCGGAGCCATTTGGTCTGTGGGTCAACGAATTCCTGCTGAGTCCGGACGGTCAGTGGCTGGTGGTGTGGACGCAGGATGCCATGTTGGTGAGCGCCCCGGTTGCCGGCGGTGCAGTGGCGCAACTTGGCGGCGGGTTGGCCCAAAGCGATCAGTATGCCGTCAGCCCCGACAGCCGTAGTGTCGTGTACATTGCGGGCGATGACGCCACAAGCAGGCTCGTTCGCGTGCCGATCGCCGGAGGTGAGCCGGTCGTGCTGAGTCCGCTGCCCGGCGACGCCATGGGCGTCGGTTCGTTCGCGATCACCCCCGACAGTGCGTATGCGGTGTTTACGATCGAGGAGCCGCTCAGGGCGCGCGGGTTCTCGATCGCAAGCACGCCGCTCGATGGTGGGCAACCGATCATGCTCTGGGATGAGCAACAGAACGGGCCGGCATCGGATTGGTTGAGCCTCAGCCCCGATGGGCAGAATGTGCTGTTCAGCGCCGATGCCGCCAACGGTATCAGGCAGCACTTTGCGGTGCCGGTACGCGGCGGCCCGGCTACCGCGATCGGCGATCCGCTGGCTGAGCCCGGACGGATTGTCGGTGCAGCGGTGCTCGGCGACCAGGTGCTCTATGCGGCGCAGCAATCCGATGACCAGTCGGATGAACTGTACCGTGCTCCATTGTCCGGCGGCGCTGCGCTGCGGCTCAGCGGACCACGGCCCTTCGCTGGAAAATTGTTCTTTCAGGTTGCCCCGCGCAGCGGGCAGGTTGTTTTCGCAGCCGACCTCGTGACGCCGGGCGAGGTTGGATTGTACAGCGTTCCGGTCGCAGGCGGAGCGGCGACCCTGCTCAGCGCACAGATCCCGCCCGGCGCAAGTGTCGAGCAATTCATACTCAGCGCCGATCAGTCGCTGGCGGTTTTTGCGATCTATGCCGGCACCCGTTCAGGGTTTGCGGCGATCTATGCCGCGCGCCTCGATGGTTCGCAGCTATGGCAGGTGCTTGGCGGCGGCGCGATCGTCGAGTTTCGGCTGTTGCCTGATGGCCGGTTGCTGTATCAGGCCGATGCCGATCGCGACGGCATTACGGAGCTGTTTGTCACCCCACTGGCCAACCAATAATCCGGCGACGGCTGGTTGTGGGTTGGCCCTGAATAGCGCCGAACATGCGCAACGCCGCTGGAACAATCGTTTATGGCGATCATTCCAGCGGCGTCGCGCTGTACTAAACTACCGCACTAACCCTACTCGCCGTTGCTGATCAACGGCAGGTACAACACCTCGATCAGGGTGATACGCCCCTCGCCGCCCGGTGCGTAGCGCTCATCGTTTGCCGGGATGGTCGGCAGGCTTGGCGTGCCGGTTGCCGGGAAGCTTTGCAGGTATTCGCGCAACGGCTGCTCGTAGGCCAATTCAAGATCGTTGTCGTCAACCAGATTGACCTTGCGCGTGTCGGGGATGCCGGCCAGCGTCGCGTAGTCGTCGCCGCCGCCAGCGGTGAAGCTGTTGGTGACGATGGTGACATTCGGCGCGCCGGCAACCGGTTCGCTGTTGGCGATCAACTGTGTGCCGTCGGCCAGGGTTGCACTGCGCACCCGGCTGCCCACCGGCCGGCTCGGCACATACTCGACCGTGAATCCGGCGATCTGCAGGAACTGACCGCCCTGGCCGGGCAAACTGGCCGCCGAGCGCTCCAGAATGCTCTCCAACTCAAGTGGGGTAACATTGGTGATCACGGTGATGAAGTTGGCGAAGGGCAACACGTTGAACGTATCCAACGCGGTGATCGTGCCGGTGATCGGCACGCCCGGCCGCGGCAAGATATCGCCGGCGTTCTGGCGGATGCCGCCGCCGTTCTGGATGGCGATCACGCGTGTGGTGGCGGTCGGCAGGCTGATGTTGTCGGCGTACTGGCTGTAGGCGTACAGGTATGCGTCGGTGATCAGATTGCCCGCATTCGACTCGCCGCCGCGCACACTTGCCCGCGAGACATTCAGCTCCACCTCGCTACGGGCGATCGCTTCGTTTTCCAACGCAGCCAGGCAGTTGCTTACCGGCGTCTCGACCGTAGTAACCAGGCCGGCATCCTTCACAACCGCGTCGCTGATGCCGACATCAGTGGCAGCCTCGTTCGCCACCACCACCCGGCGCGGGTAGCTCAGTTCGTTCACAATCGAGGCAACTTCGCCATTGGCGTCGAACACCACATCCAGGCGGCCGGCATACTTGTAGTTGCCGTCGCTGGTTACCAGATACACCGTCTGATCTTCCGCATCGGTGATCTGCAGCGGGTAGGGCAACTCTGCGCCGCCGTCGCCGGTGGCCGGGCTATCGCCGGGCAACAGCTCCTGGGTGTTCGGGATGCTCGGGTTGGTCAGCAGTTCATCGCCGCCGCCGCCGACCGCGATATCCACCTTGGTCAGGCGCTGGATCAGCTCGATATCGTTGTCGCTGTCCTGCAAGTGGCTAACCAGGATGATCTTCTCGATGCCGAGCGCGTCGAGATTGTCGATCGCCTGCTGAGCCACCGTGGCCGTCTCGGTAACCGTCGGTGTCACCGTCACATCGCGCGGCGACGAGATCGTCGGCAATGCCGGTGTGGTGATCCCGACGATGCCGAAGCGCTGGCCGGTGGCGGTGTCGGTGTAGACCAACGAATTGCCGATCACACGGCCGTCGCTGATCGGATCGTACAAAATACCGTTGGCGTTATTGGTGGTTAGTCCGGCGAACGAAGGCTCGCCGCTGAAATCGAGATTGGCCGCCACAAACGGCTGGGTGCCGCCGAAGGCATCGATAAAGCGCTTGAGGAAGTCGGGCGTGTAGTCGAACTCGTGGTTGCCGATCGCATGGGCGGTGTAGCCGATGCGCTGCTGGGCGATCGCATCATAGACCGGCCCACTTGGGTTGCTGAGCGTACACTGCAAGTCGGCGCTGGCCAGAAAGGCATCGCCGGCGTAAAGGTTGACCACGGCGACTTGCCGGCGGCTGCGGGCGTCGTTGCGCTCGCGATC
>JAAUQO010000317.1 GCA_012032775.1 Oscillochloris sp.
GGCAGCCTCGCCCTGATCTTCCTCGGCGTCGATTACATGCGGAATGCAAAGTTGGGCATGCAGCATGCAGAATCTCCGGGTTCTGAACTGGAGATCCAAAAAACCTCCGCTGAAACAGAGCATTCATCGGCTGCGCCCAGCGCCGGAATAGCCGCAATTCCAGATGCCGCATTCTGCATTGGCCTGATCGCCTGGTGGGCGATCGGCGCATTCGCGATCTACACATGGGCCGGCGAGAAGATGCCCTGGCTGACGATCCATATCAGCCTGCCGCTGACATTCCTGGCCGCCTGGGGCTTCCAACGGTTGGTCTGGGGGCGCACATCGGGCGCTGAACCACTTGCCGTCGATCGTCAGGCAGCGGTGGTGTTTGGCGCGCTCTTTGCTTCGATTGTCGGGCTGGGATTTGTGGTGATGACCGCAGTGGTCGGTTTCGGCGAGCAGTCCTTGATCATGCCCTGGGCCGTGCCCGCAGTCAGCCTGCTGCTGATCGGCTTGCTCACTGTCGGCGCCGGATTACGCTGGGGCTTCGGCCAATCGATCGCGTTGCTGGCGATCTGCGGCGGGATTGCAATTGGCGTGTATACCGCTCGCAGCAGCTATCGCCTCTCGTTTGAGAATGGCGACACCCCGCGCGAGATGATGGTCTACACCCAGACATCGCCCGACGTGATGCGGATTGTACGCCGCCTGGAAGAAGCCTCGCAGCGGCGCGGCAACGGTCTGGCGATGCCCGTCATCTACGACAACGAAACCGTCTGGTCGTGGTACATCCGCGATTTCACCAATGGAACGCGCATCGACGGTCGGCTCGATGGCCCGCCCGGTTCCGAGGTAATGGCGGTGCTGATGCTGCAAGAGAATCTGGATCGCAACCCGGAGAATCGCTCGTACCTGGACGGCTTTGTGATCCAGCGGTATCCGCTCCGCTGGTGGTTCCCTGAAGATCAAATTTATCGCCTGAACGATGGTTGGCGCGAGGTGCCGCTTGAAAATACATCCTTGCTGGGGCAAGTTTTGCGCGCACCATTTGATCGCGGCGTGAACGAGCGGCTCTGGCGCTTCCTGATGTTCCGCGATCCCGGCGCAGCCCTTGGCTCCAGCGATATGATTGTGGCGGTGCGCCCCGAAATCGCCGACCAGATCGGTATTGGTCTTGGCGGCGAATTACGCGGCGAATTACCATAGTTCCGTTTGGCGCCAACACGCGCCAAACGAAGAATCATCACCGCACTATTGAAATCAACCCTTTACCTTGCTCCGCGTGAAATTTGCTATACTGATCGTATCGGCGCAAGCATATGCGCCATTCTCTCGTAACGCGCATTATTGTGCGCTTTAGTCGATAGCTGCGTAGTTCGCTGCGCCCTGAGACAAATACTTATGGCCGTTGATACTCTTTCGCGCTCGCCGCGCCCCGCTTTGCTTGAACGTACCGTCGATCTCTCCCGCCTGAATTGGGAAATCGCCGCCTACATCGCGATCATCGCCTTGAGCATGTTTGCGCATCTCTGGGGGCTCGACCGCATGGCGATGCATCACGACGAGAGCATTCATGCCTGGTCGAGTTGGCGGCTTTATACCGGCGCCGGCGGGTTTAATTGTTGGAGCGGCCTTGATGAAAATGGGCAGGCTCGCGGCGGCATTACAGCCCCAACCTATTGTTACGATCCGGTTTATCACGGGCCGACGCTCTACTATTTCACGGCGCTGAGCTACTTCATTTTCGGCGACGGTGATGCGCAAGCGCGCCTGCCAATGGCGATCTCGGGGATCTTACTCACGGCTTCCGCCTGGTGGCTGCGCCCGTATCTCGGACGCGCCGGCGCTCTGGCCGCCGCACTGCTGCTCGCCTTCTCGCCCTCGTTGCTCTACTACACCCGCTTCGCCCGCCACGACGGCCTGATGGTGCTGTGGGAGTTGTGGATGCTGATCGGGGTGTTCCGCTGGCTCGATACCGGTCGCGCCGGCTGGCTTTATCTGACCGCCGCCTCGATTGCGCTGGCGATCGGCACCCACGAACTGTACTATATTCTGTTCTTTATCTTCGGCATCTTTGTGCTGATGCGGCTGATCTCCGAGAGCCGTTTCTCCCGCTACCTGAACATCGGTCTGCTCGGCTTGATCGGGTTTTGCCTTGTACTGATGGTGATCAACCCGCCGCTACCGATCGGTCGCGGGCTTTATTTAGGCGAGAAGGCTTTCTTGATCGCCTCGGCGGTGCTGCTCGGCTGGCTCTGTCAGCGGCTCTGGGATCCTCGTCCATTGCTGACCGACCAACTGCGCGAGTTGTGGTTCGAACGCCGCTCGACCGTCTGGGTTGCGCTGGGTATTCTTGGCGGGCTGTATCTGGTGATGTACAGCACCTTTTTCGCCTACCCACGCGGCGCAATCGACGGCCTTTATGCCGGTCTGTCCTACTGGCTCGGCAGCCAGCAGGAATATGCCCGCGGCGATCAGCCCTGGTATTATTACCTGATTCAGTTGCCGCTCTATGAACCATTGGCGGTAATTTGTGGAATCGGCATGGTCGGCGCTATGATCACCGCCGTCACGCGGCGTTTTCTGGCCGATCGGCGCGATCGTACCGCTGTTGCCGCTAACCCCGAGACCAACGAGAACCCGCCTGAGAGTGCGGCTGACGATGTTCCGGCAGTTGGGGTAACTCCGGCCACACCTGAGGTTGCAGCGCTCAAGCCCTGGGATCTCTTTCCGCTCTTGATGGTTTTCTGGTTCTTCACTGCGACGATCGTGTTTTCGTGGGCCGGTGAGAAGATGCCCTGGCTGGTGGTGCATATGGCGCTGCCGGGTAATCTGCTGGCTGCCTGGGTGATCGGCAAGCTGTTCAACACCATTGCTGCCCACACCAGGGAAACAAGCCAGGGCGATCCGACTCAATCGCGCCCCTCCGTCTGGCTGGTGCCGGTGGCGACATCACTGGTGGTGGTGGCACTCGCCGTGGCCTTCTGGCGCTTCGCCCAACCCGGCAGCGGCCAGGGCGCTCAGAGCAATTTGCTCCAGGGGCTTGTGCCGCTGCTGATCGCAGGTGGCTTGATCTATGGCCTGCTGACACTTGCGGCACACCTCGGGAACCGCGTAGTACTGGCCGCTGCCGGAATCACCCTGGCGGTGATGGTCGGCGCCTATACCCTGCGCGCCAGTTGGATGGTTGTCTACCAGCATCCCGATACGCCGGTCGAGTTGCTGATTTACACCCAGACTGCACCCGATGTACCGCGCTATGTTGCCGATATTCGCGAACTGGCGGTAAATCTAACCCGCGGCTCGCGCTCGCCTCAGGATGTCACCGGCGGCCTGAGTATGCCGGTCTTTGTCGATAGTGGCGACGCCAGTGGCGATGGCTCGTTGGCATGGCCGCTCCAGTGGTATCTGCGCGATTTCCGTAACCTCGCCTGGACTAAACGTGACGATTATCAGACCAATCCGTCGCCAAGCAGCTTCGAGGTGCAAATGCCCGACGGCAGCACGGCCCTTGCGCCGGTGGTGTTGCTTTATAAGCCCCACGTTACCGAGCCGGTGCGCGATGTCCTCAGCCAACATTATGTCCAGCCCTATGGGCCGACCGGGGTTTTCAACTGGTGGTTCCCCGAGGGCGATAAATGCTCGCCGGACAGCCCCGGCTACAAGCGCTTTTACTACAGCACCTGGACCCGCCCCGAGGATGTGAGTTCCGACGGCAGTAATCCTTGTGGTCGCGACATCACTGCGGAGTTGCCAGGTCCGTTCGCACCATTGCTCTGGCCGTTCCAGAGCGAGAACTTGGGTACCCTGTACAATTTCCTGGTCTACCGCGAGTTGCCGTACCCACTGCAACCCGGCGGACGCGAGATGGAGGTATGGCTGCGCAGCGATCTTGCCGGCGGTTTCGCCGATGGCACAACAACCGGTTCGGCAGCGCCGCAACTGCGTCTGGTAGCACAGCAAGCGATTACGTTGCCTGCCGATGCCGCCGGCCCCACCGGCATTACCACCGACACACAGGGCAATCTCTACATCGCCGATACCGGCACGCACCGGGTGCTGATCTACGGCAGCGACGGTGAACTGATCCGCACCCTGGGCGGATTCGGCAACCAGTCCGGCCAATTTTACGAACCACGCGGGCTGGCGGTTGATGCGCAGGGCAATCTTTATGTCGCCGATACCTGGAACGCACGAATTGTAAAATTCGATCCTGAGGGTCGTGTGCTGGCAAGTTGGGGCAGCGGCGATCAGGATCTCGCCGATGGCCGGATCGCCACGATCACCGACGGTACGATCGCCGGCAATCAGGCCAATCCGCTCGGTCTCTTCGGTCCCCGCGGCGTCGCTGTCGATAATCAGGGCAATGTCTATATCGCCGATACCGGCAATAAACGTATCGTGGTTACCGACTCCGAAGGCAACTACCTGTATCAGTGGGGATCGGCCGGCACCGAGTTGGGCCAGTTCAACGAGCCGACCAATGTCGCCGTCGATGCCCAGGGACAGGTTTACGTGGCCGATACCTGGAATGGGCGGGTGCAAATCTTCGGCCCCGACGGCAGCGGTCAGGTCGGACCAATTCCGATTATCACATGGAATGTGGCCGGCTGGCGCCCGAACACCTACGACGACCCTTCGATCGCCAGTAGCCCTGAAGGCGATGTGTATGTGAGTGTGCCCAGCCGCCAACAAGTGGTGGCGGCCAATATGCGCGGTGATACGCTGCTCCGATGGGGTGGCGGCGGCAATGATCTCGCATCCTTGAATGCGCCCAGCGGCATGGCTATCGCACCTGACGGCAGTGTCTGGGTGGCCGATCGGACTTCACGCCAGGTGTTGCGCTTTGTGTTACCCTCTGTTCAGCCTGCGCCGTGAGTACGATGGATTACCGGTATCTTAACCACTACATTCCACCTTCGTCGGAAGGGCTGAGCGAGGCCTGGAAGCGCGTAATGGGACGCCTGGGCGATTACACGCAATTGATCGTGCGCTCGCTCAATCTACGCCCCACCGCCGTGAATTTGCTCGGCCAGACCGATGTGCATTTGTTGGTGCGGCTCACAACTCCGGCCACCCATCTGGTGCTGCGGATTGCGCCGGAAGATGACATGGCAGCTTACGTCTACTTCGTGCGCTCGGCAAGCGGGCAACGGATTCCAGCCGCACAGATTATCCAACGCGATCTTTCGCGCACACTGGTGCCGTTCGCCTACTCTCTGGAGAGCTATGTTGCCGGTGCGCCTGCCTCCACGATTTGCGAACCGCATCTGCTGCGTGGGGCCGCCCGTCAGGCCGGACGGGCATTACGCCGTTTGCACCGTCAGGGCGTGCCGGGGTTCGGCGCACCTAATCCGGCTGGGCGCTGGCCGGCAACTCGCTGGCCGGACGTGTTGCGCCGGATCGGTCATCGTCTGGCGCCGCCGCCGACCGATCAGTTACTGTTCAACGAAGACG
>JAAUQO010000318.1 GCA_012032775.1 Oscillochloris sp.
GCCCTCGGCCGCCAGGGCCCGGATACGCTGATCACGACGTTCGGCTTCACTGAGCAGTGCCGTCACCGCCGGCTCGACGAGGCCCGCGCCGCCTTGAACGCCGTGCTCGACGGCCCGAAATCGACCGAAGTCACCCAGGCCGAGGCTGCGGTCGATCAGGCTCGCTCGAACCTGCAATCCACTCGCGATAGCCTTTCGTCGGCGAAAACCAATGCCGATCTGGCGCTGACACAGGCCGCCAATACCCTGCGCGACCGCCAGGACGCCTACAGCCGGATTTACTGGGAGAACCGCGATATCGAGGATAGCCTGAACGGCAGCGATATGCCCCAGGAACGGATCGACATGGAGGCAGCGGCGCTGCGGGCGGTGGAAAATGCGGAGCGAGCCTTAGCCCAGGCGAATGTGGCTGCGGAGCAGGCTCGCCTGGCCGAGACCGAAGGCGTGGCCTCCGCCGAGGCCCGGCTGCGTGATGCCGAAGCCCGCCTGGCCCAACTGGTAGCGCCTGCCGACAACGACAAGGTTGCCGCCGCCCAGGCCCGGGTTGCCGCCGCTCAGGCCGAGTTGAATCGCCTGCTTGGCCCGGCCCGCAACACCCAACTTGAGTCGGCTGAAGTCGGGGTTACGCAAGCCGAAGCCGCCCGCGAGCAAGTCGCAGCCCCGCCGCGCGCCGTTGATCTGGCTGTCGCCGAGACTGAAATCGCCGCCGCCCGCGTTGCGCTCGACCAGGCCGAACTCGACCTGGGCCAGGCGATGTTGGTGGCGCCGTTCGCGGGTACGATCGCCCGAATCGACCTGCAAGTCGGTGCGCCGGCCGGCCCGTCTACGCCGGGAATGCTGCTTGCCGATCTTTCCGAGTGGCGGATCGAAACCGAGGATCTGACGGAACTCGACGTAGTGAAGATTCGCGAGGGTGAGACGATCGAAGTCAGCTTCGACGCATTGCCGCAACTAAGTTTGCCGGCGACGATTATCCGGATCAAGCCACAGGGCGGCAACCGCCAGGGCGATATCGTCTACACCGTTGTGGCCCGGCTTGAAGAGAGCGACCCGCGCTTGCGCTGGAACATGACCGCCGTTATCCGCGCCGAGGCTGAAACCGTCGCGACACCGTAACGGCGGATTACAATGCTCGGATCGCCGCCAGGATTGCGTCGTCGGGCGCCGGTTGGTTGTTGTCGATCTCAAGCGCCCAATCGTAGCTGACGGGCGCATGGATAACTGGATTGGCGGTTGCGCCGGTGACGACATTCTGATACACATTTGCCTGCGGTCTGCCGCATTCACCGAACGACATTTCCGCTTCGCAGCACCAGAATCGGCCTTGCCAGTGCATCAATATCGGTCAATGGATCGCCGTCCACCACCAGCAGATCGGCGATCTTCCCGACCTCAACCGTTCCCAGGTCGCCGCGATTCCGGCAACCTTCGCACTGCCCTGTGTGGCGGCGCGGATCACCTCCAGCGGCGCGATCCCGGCCGCCAACCAATGCCTGATCTCGGCCATCGGCATCCCGAGTTGGGTGCCGTCGGCGCCGCCGAAATCATCGCCCAACGCCAGTGTGCCGCCCGCCGCCGCAAAGCGGCGCAGGTTGTCGTACATCACCGGCAGGATCACCAATCGCCACTCGGCGGCGTTGCCGCGTTGTTCGGCCAGAGCCTCGTACACATCGACCGTCGGCACCATACCCACACCACGTTGCACCATTGCGGCGATCAGCGCATCGGGAATGCGGTCGCGCGGCGCATGGGCCGCATCGCCGATACCGTTCGCCACGGCCCGCTCCAACGCCACCGCCCGATCCACATGGGCCGTCACCGCAATACCTCTGCTGCGCGCAGTTTCGCTGATCGCCGCAATCTCGGCGTCGGAAAGTTCCGGATAGCTCGTATCGCTGCGCCCGCTCACCGCAATCTTGATCACATCAACCCCGGCGTCCGCCAGCGCAGCGATCTGCAAGCGCGCATCGGCAACCCCACCAACCGTCAGAACCCGCTCGTTCAAGCCGTAGATCGGAATCGGATGCCCGCCGGGAACCGTCACCATCGGCCCGGAAACCAGCAGGCGCGGCACGCTGAAATCGGCGGCCAGCGCATCACGACGGGCCACAATATCGAGCGGCGCCGACAGATCGCGTACCGTCGTGACTCCCGCTTGCACCCAACGCCGCAGCTCTGCGTCGCTCAGTTGGTGCGTATGGGCGTGGGCGTTGATAAAGCCCGGCAGCAGGCTCGCACCAGCCAGATCGCGCACGGGGGTATCGGCGCTATAAACCAGCGCACCGGCCGGCGCAATCGCCGCAATCCGGTCGCCGTTGATCGCCAATGCCATATTCGGCAACGGGGCTGCGCCGGTACCGTCGATAATGGTCACACCCACAAGTACCAGATCGTAGCGCGGCAACGGCGTTGGTGGGATCGGGGTTGCAGTGGCGGGAGGAGCGGTGGCGGTCGGCGGAACAGCGGTGGCGGTCGGCAGAATCAGCGTCGCCGTCGGCAGGCCCGCCGTTGCCGTGGCAGGCACGCTTGTCGGCGCCACTGCGGCCTGCGGCGGTTGGCCCGGCGGCGCACATCCCGTCAGCAGGAACACCACGCCAATCAGGAGCGGCGAAAGCTTCATCCAAAGCAACGAAGATCGCATACCATAGCCCATACGCCTCATTTCGTTCGGTCGATCAGGGCCAGGATGCCCAGCAAAATCAAGATCCCCGGCCAGAACAGATCGGTGGCGAACAAAAACGCCATGCCGCCGAAAAACACCAGGCTCATACCGGCCGCGCGAGTCTTGCCTTTCGCCAATTCCTCCAGTGCGCCAACCAGGCCGATCAGGCCAAGAATCCCCGGCCAGAACAGGCCGGTGAGAAAGAGCACCCCCAGACCAATCAGAAACGCACCTCCGGCCAGATGACGGTAATTCCGCCGTGGAAAGCGATGGCTGCGCTGATACCGCGCTTGAGATGGCGCACTTGCCGGCACCGGCAACTGCGGCGCCTGCGGCAACTGCTGTCGTTGCTGCTCGGCCTCCAGAGTGCGGGTGCGATCGGTATATGCCTGCACCGAGCGGCCGCATTCTATGCAGAATACTGAATCATCGGGTATCGTGTTGTCACAATGTGGACACCGCATTCAATCCTCCATGGGATGTTGTGTCGGGTTGTTCAGCTTCGTTGAACAACCCGACACCGCATTATCACGGGCAATTTCGCTGTTGCCTTTCGCATTCAGGTTCGTTCCCACACAACTTCACCGCCAACAATGGTTATGTCAACTTTTGTATCACCGATCGCCTCAGGCGGAAGCGCAAAAAGGTTATCGTTCAGCAAGGTTACATCGGCCAGATAGCCGGGTTTCAGCCGGCCCTGTTCATGCTCACGATGAGCGGCGTAGGCCGCAGCGCTGGTATACGCTGCGATCGCCTCAGGCAATGTGACGCGTTGGTCGGGAAAATCGCTCTCCGGCCCGCTGCCGTCGAGTTTCGGCCGGTTCAGCGCCACATGTAAGCCGCGAATCGGGTCGGGCGAGGCGACCGGCCAGTCGCTGCCGAACGCCAGCGGCACGCCGGCATCGGCCAGTTTTCGCCACGGAAAGCCCCAGCGCCAGCGTTGCGGCCCGCTCAGCCGGTGCCAGGTATTGGCCGGATCGAGGCCGAAATTGGCGTGGATGGGCTGCATCGAAGCGATTGCCTGTAACGCGGCAAAGCGCGCCACATCGCTCGGATCGATCAGTTCGACATGCTCGATCCGATGGCGCGAGTCACGCCGGCCGTTGGCGGTTTGGGCCGCCGCAAACGCATCCAGGGTGCGGCGCACCGCCGCATCACCGATCGCATGCACAAAAACCTGGAGCTTTTGCGCATCGGCGTAACCGACCAACTGCTCGAACTGCGCCTGGGCATAATTCGCCTCGCCAAGATCCTGAGAACCATCGTTGTAGGGCGCCAACAAAAGCGCCGTCTTCGATTCGACAACGCCGTCGAGCAACAGTTTCACCGCCGCAGTGCGCAACCAGGGGCCGCATTCCGTCGCAGCGATCGCCGCCCACTCGTCGATCTGCTCAAGCCGTGATTGTGGGCTGAGCAACAACGGCACGAGCATCCGTAAGCTCAGGGCGCCCCGCGCAGCAAAGCGGCGGTACAACTCCAACTGCGGCAGATCGCCGTCCATATTCTGCACTGCCGTCAGGCCGAGCGCCGCCAGATCGCGCAGTGCGCGCCGCAGCAGATCTTCCTCTTCCTCGGCGCTGATCGGCGGGATAAGCCGGCGCACCAGATTAATCGCCGCGCCCTCGCGCAACTCGCCCAGCGCCAGGCCATCTTCGCCCATTACCACCGTGCTGAACGGCGTACCGGTATCGGCACCTTCCAGGATCCCGGCCAGTTGCAACGCCACCGTATTTGCCCAGGCCGTATGGCCATCGAACGCCGTCAGGAGTACCGGCCGGTCGGGGATCACGGCATCGAGCAAGCGCCGGTCGATCGGCGTCCCAGGCGGGAAGATTCGGTACATCCAGCCCCGACCCACCAACCAGCCGTCGCCCGGCATGCTTGCGGCGTAGGCCAGCAAGCGCGACTGTACGTCGGTAATGCGTGTCGCAGCATCGAGTTGCAGCCGGCCAAGGGTACGGGCGCCGCTGAGGAGATGAAAATGGCTGTCGATCAACCCCGGCAGCGCCAGACGCCCGGCGCCGTCGATCTCGTGGGTACGTGGGCCATACCACTGAGCCGCCTCGGCATCAGGCCCGGCCCAGAGCACCCGATCACCCGCCAGCGCCAACGCTTCGGCCCAGGGCTGTTCCGCATCCTGGGTATAAATGCGCGCATTCCGCAACACCAACGTCGCCTGATGCTCCATCACGCCGTTATCCTTCCGTAACAACTCAGTAAGCCCGCCGTCAGTACTTGCCGCTACTGTTGGTTACGGACAGTCTTGTGGGCCGCCCGCACAACAGGGTATTTTACTTGCAGCAGCACGAAAAAGAGCCACTTCAACCCTGCCGGATGCAGATCGGTTGCTTCGGCAGGCGCAGTGCTTATGACCGCGCACCGCACTACATGTAACAGTACGCGCCGGAGGGCGACTAGGTAACAGCATTACCGTTGCACTACCGATTTTACCGCTTCACCGCAAAACCTGTACGTCTATAGTGTACAATTTCAGGAGGCTAAGCCGATGTCCGCTCCGACCAATACCCGTCGCCTATCTCCCGCTCTGATCGCCGGTGCCGCCGTCGTCGGGATCGGATTGCTCGCATTTATCTGGTGGACCGTGAGCCCGCTCTTTATTAGTTCGAGTGTTGACGAGGCATTCCCGACATCAGCCGCAGTGGCGCCCACCGCAGCCCCGGCGATCGTTGCCGAACCGACCGCAGCCCGGTGAGCGAGGCCGCCCCGGCGACGGTCGCGGAGCCGGTGA
>JAAUQO010000319.1 GCA_012032775.1 Oscillochloris sp.
CCCCTTGCCGTCGGTGCGGCTTCGTTCGGCCCGCTGAGTTTTAACCTTACGGCCGCGGTTGTGCTGGTTGCGAACGGCACCTCGCAGCCGCGACCTTTAGGTGATCCACCTTCAGCGACCGACGGATGTGAAGCGGTTACGAACAATGTCATCGGCAAAATTGTTCTGATCGATCGCGGCGCTTGCACCTATGTACAGAAGGTGCTGAATGCCCAGAACGCCGGCGCGGTCGGCGTGATTATCGCCAATAACCTTGCTGGTGCTGCGCCTCCCAGTATGCCCGGCAGCGATCCCACGATCACGATCGGCACGTTCTCGATCACCTTCGAGGCCGGTGCCGCGCTGAAAACCGCGCTTATTCAGGGGCCGGTTACTGCAACAATGGAAAGCGCCGGCGGCGAGCGCAGCGATGGATCGCTCGACAACGGGGTGATCATCCACGAATACGGCCACGGCCTCTCGAACCGGCTTACCGGCGGCCCCAGCAATACCGGCTGTCTGGCGAATGCCGAGCAGGCCGGCGAGGGTTGGAGCGATCTGCTCACCTTGATGCTGACGGCGCAGGCCACAGATACAGCCGTCGATCCAATCGCGATTGGGAACTGGTTGTTGGCACAGCCCGCCGACGGCATCGGCATCCGCCTGAGGCCCTACACAACCGATACGGCGCTGAACAATTACACCTACGACTCGATCAAGACTGTGGAGGTTGACGGCACCGACCCACGGGTGCATGATGTCGGTGAAATCTGGGCCACAATGGTCTGGGATGTGTACTGGAGCATGGTGGACGAATATGGCTTCGATCCTGATCTGATCGCCGGCAACGGCGGCAATCGCATCGCCCTACAACTGATGATCGACGGCCTGAAGCTACAGAATTGCAGCCCGAGTTTCGTCGATGCGCGTAACGGCATTTTGGCCGCCGATATCGCGAATAACAACGGCGTCAACCAGTGTGTGATCTGGGAAACATTTGCCCGCCGTGGTCTGGGCTACAGCGCCGATGCCGGCTCTGCCGACAACCACCTCGACGGCACGGAAGCATACGATCTGCCGCCGCTGTGTACGCTTGAGATTCAACCGCAGATCGTTGATGCCTGTATCGGTGATCCGCTGCAACTCGCCGTGAATGTCGGCGAGTCTTTCGCCGGCCCGGTTAGCCTGAGCCAGAACGGCGCACCCGGATCGGCCACCTTTAGTACCAATCCGGCTGCGACCGACAGCAATGTGACCCTGAGTACGACAACTGCCGGTTTATCACCGCAGTCGTTGGCCGTAACCGTAACCGGTGTCGGCCCCCAGGCTACCTACAGCGCCACGGTGCAGTTGAATCTGGCCGCTGCCCCTGCTGTCGCGCCGACGCTGAGCGCGCCCGGCGCCGGCGCCGGCAATGTGTCGATCCAGCCGCTGTTCAGTTGGGCGGCGTCTGCACAGGCGGCAAGCTACCGAGTCGAGATCGACG
Source organism: Oscillochloris sp. (assembly GCA_012032775.1). Taxonomy (GTDB): domain Bacteria; phylum Chloroflexota; class Chloroflexia; order Chloroflexales; family Chloroflexaceae; genus JAAUQO01. The sequence continues at coordinate 1,466 of JAAUQO010000319.1, forward strand.
ACGAGCCGACATTCACCAATCCGCTGTTCGATCTCACCGTGCGTGACACGGATTACATGTTGTCCGAACGTCTGCGCGACGATACGACCTACTATTGGCGGGTTACGGCCCTGAACGGCTGCGGCGTCTCTCCGCTGAGCGCATCCTCGTTCACCACCCGCGATCGGGTCGATCTGCTGCTGGTAGACGACGCCGTCGAGGGGACTGATTCGCAGGTGATCTACACGGCGGCGCTCGATGCCCTTGGCCTGACCTACGATGTCTGGCGCGGCGTAAACCTTGACGATGAGCCGCCGCTGGGCACCCTCAACAACTACCGCAGCGTGATCTGGCTCGGCGGCTACGATCTCAACGGTGTGCCGTCGCCGGCGGCTCAGCAGCGCTTGACCAACTGGTTGCCCGGCGGGCGCTGCCTGCTGCTCTCCAGCCAGGAATTGTTTGCCCGCAGCGATATGGTGGTTACGCCCTTTATCAGCACAGTGTTGGGCGTCGAAACTATGGCCGACGACAGTGTTCACACCAGTGTAACGGCGGAAAGCGGCGGGATCTTCGATGGTCTGGGTGGCATGGCGCTGAGCTTCGACGGGGACAACTACAGCGATTATATGGCGCCCAACGCCAGTGGTGTGTTGCAGCTAAGCGGTAACGGCACGAATGGTAGCGGCGCTGCCGTCAGCCACGATGCCGGTACGTATCGGACGCTCTACTTCGGATTTCCGTTGGAGGCGTTAAACGCGGCGAATCTGCAGGCGGTGTTGCAACGAAGCCTGAACTGGTGTGCCGAGCAGCCGGTGCAGGATCTGCAACTGAGCCTTGATGTTACACCGGCGGCTGAGGTTCTGCTGCCCGGTCAGTCGATCGGATATGTGATCGATTTCCGCAACGACGGCACAACCACGGTAAACGGTGCCCAGTTGCAACTGAATCTGCCGGCACAACTTGTCGATGTCGCATTTGAGAACAGCGGGCCGGCGCTCACACTCAGCGAAGGCGCCGGCTACGAGTGGACGATCGGTGCCATGGCGCCCGGCGCCTCCGGCACACTTATTGTCGCGGCCAGGGTGAATCCGGCCCTGAACGCAGCCGCCGAAGACCAGTTGGAGGTGACGTTGATCGGCGGCGGAACCGAACTCGATGGCGGCAATCAGTCCCAGGCGGCGCTGTTGCGCACCCGCGTGCCGGCTGTCAATTTCAGCGCCGATGCCTACAGCGCCGTTGAAGCCGACGGCATAGCAGCGATCAGCGTTGCGTTGAGTGAGGCCAATCCGCATGCCGATACCAGTGTGGCCTATGCTGTTGCCGGCGGCACCGCTACTGTGGGCGATGACTTCACCCTTGCTGCGGGAACCGTCACCATCCCGGCCGGCGCAACCAGCGCCGAGTTTATGGTGATCATCGCCGCTGACGCAGTTGCCGACGACGGCGAGACCGTGCTGCTGAAACTCAGTACACCACAGGGCGCGGCGCTCGGCAAAACGTCCGACGCCACCCTCACCATCGGCGACTCCGACCCGCCGCAGCCGCGGATCTACCTGCCGCTGCTCAACCGGTAGCGCCGCGCCGGCCCGGAAAAATCCGCCTCTTGCCGGATTGGAGCGATGCTGCAATTCGGCAAGAAGTGGTATACTAGTAGCACGACTGTGTTACATTGCGCCGCTGCGTGTGCCTGGAACATCCTGCGGCGCTTTTTTTTGCCCGAGCAGAAGGTGCGGCTCGCGCGCACCAATCAGCGGCGGCTTATCTGCGCCGGCGGCAACTATTCAGCGGAGGATACCAGATTCATGGCCAAGGACACGATCCTGATCAAAGGCGCCCGTGAGCATAATCTGAAGGCGGTTGATGTTGAGATCCCGCGCGATAAACTGGTCGTGCTTACCGGTGTCTCCGGTTCGGGCAAGAGCTCCCTGGCCTTCGACACACTCTACGCCGAAGGCCAGCGCCGCTACGTCGAGAGCCTGTCGGCCTACGCGCGGCAGTTTCTCGGCCAGATGGAGAAGCCGAAGGTTGATCTGATCGAGGGGCTTTCGCCGGCGATCGCGATCGAGCAGAAAAGCGCCAGCAAGAATCCCCGCTCGACGGTCGGCACCGTCACCGAAATTTACGATTACCTGCGCCTGCTGTATGCCCGCGTCGGCACTCAGCACTGCCACCAGTGCGGCCGCCGGGTTGCCTCGCAATCGGCCCAGCAGATGGTCGATCGCGTGCTTGAGATCCCCGCCGGTACACGGTTCCTGGTGCTTGCGCCGCTGGTCTCACGGCGTAAGGGCGAGTACAAAGAGCTTTTCGCCGAGGCCAAGGCCGAGGGCTTTGTGCGTGTACGCGTCGATGGCGAAATCCGTTCGCTCGATGATGATATCAAGCTCAACAAGAAGGTGAAGCACTCGATCGAGGTGGTGGTCGATCGGCTTGCAATGCCCGATCGCGCAACCGCCGAGGCGACGCCGATCGCCGGGGTTGACGGCGCCGATCGGGCGTGCGCAAGAGGGCGCCGGCAGTGAGTGGGACGCCTTTGTTACCCGCCTTACCGATAGTATCGAAACTGCTTTACGTGTCGGCGAAGGCAGTGTGATTATCAGCGTTCAAGCGAAAGAACCACGGGAAGCCGAGGCCGGTTCTCAGTTCGCGGTTCCCGGCTCTCCCGAAGAATGGCTGATGAGCGAGAGCAACACCTGTACGACTTGCGGCATCTCGTTCCCTGAGTTGTCGCCGCAGATGTTCTCGTTCAACTCGCCGCAGGGTGCATGCCCCACCTGCACCGGTCTCGGCACGCGGATGGAGGTTGATCCGCAATTGCTGGTGCCGAACGGCGCGCTGACGCTCCACGAAGGTGCGGTCTCCTACTGGGGCGAGTTGCGTAAGAAGCAGGATTCATGGGCCTACAAGTCGCTTGTCTCGATCGCCGAGCATTATCGGTTTTCGCTCGATACGCCCTGGGATGAACTCAGCGAACGGCAGCGCGAGGTGATAATCTCCGGCAGCGGGCGCGAGAAACTGCGCTTCACCTGGCAGAGTGAGAGCGGCAGTCGCGGCGAGTTCTTCCGAACCTGGGAGGGGATCGCCTCAGAGGTGCGCCGGCGCTTTATGCAAACCGGCAGCGACATGGCCCGTGAGTATTACACCCAGTTCATGAGCGAGCAGCCTTGCCCCGATTGTAAGGGCGCCCGCCTGCGCCCCGAGAGCCTGGCGGTGCGGGTCGGCGACAGCAATATGCAGCAGGTCTGCGAACGCAATATCAGCGAGGCGTTTGAGTGGACGCTGAGTTTGACCACAGAAACCGGAACCGAGAACCGCGAGCCGAGAACTGAGAACCAAGAACCGGGAATCGAGGATGCAGAACCGAGAACCAGAAATCAAGAACCGGGAACAGTGGGTCAGGAGCAAGCGACGGTTTCATCCCCCGCGAATGGTTCTCGGTTCTCGGTTCTCAATCCTACCCAACAAGAGATCGCCGGTGATGTGTTGAAGGAGATTCGCGAGCGCCTTGGTTTCCTGCGTAATGTCGGCCTGCACTATCTTACCCTCGATCGCCCCGCGCCGACTCTGTCGGGTGGCGAAGCCCAGCGCATCAGGCTCGCCTCGCAGATCGGCTCCGGCCTCGTCGGCGTGATGTACATCCTCGATGAGCCGAGTATTGGCCTGCATCAGCGCGATAATCGCAAATTGCTCAACTCGCTGCTGCGGTTGCGCGATCTCGGCAATACCCTGGTGGTGGTCGAGCACGATCTTGAAACAATGCAGGCCGCCGATTGGATCATCGACTTTGGTCCGCGCCGGGTGGCGAAGGGCGGCGAAGGTGGTGGTTTTCGGCTCGCCCACTACCGTTGAGCAACACGATACATCGCTCACCGGTGCATATCTCAGCGGTCGTCTGGCGATCGAGGTGCGTCGCAGCGCCGGCGTCCACTAACGGAGGCA
>JAAUQO010000320.1 GCA_012032775.1 Oscillochloris sp.
TCGTCGTACGGCTTCGTCGATGTTCGTCGTACGGTCTTCGTGTGCTTCGGTTCTCGGTTCTGGTCTGTTCTCGGTTCTCGGTTCTGTTCTCGGTTCTCGGTTCTCAGTTCTCGGTTCTCGGTTCTATCTGTACTTATCAGCCTCAGGCCAGGAACAACAATGAACGATCTGCCAGGTTCACCCGCCGCCCCGCCGAAACGTCGCGGTCCCCTTGTCCGCATCGCCGTCGGTTGCTCGTCGTTACTCCTCGTCGCCTGCATCGGCATCGCCGGTCTCGCATTTTACGAAAACTGGCAACAAGAGCAGAACTACAACACCGGCCACGCCGCCTATATGCAAGCCAACTGCGCCGTTGCCGCCGAACCATTGCGCAAAGCCGCCAACGGAGATCCCGGCACTCCCGGCAACGATGTCGCCCTCAAGGCCGAGGCCGAATTGCAAGAGTGCGAACTACTGCTGAGCGCCGAAGAGTCCGTTGCCGCCGGCGATCCTGCAACAGCGCTGCTCGGCTATAGCGAGCTGCTCGTCAAATATGCCGACGGACCACTGAGCTTACCGGCACTTGGCTCAGCCCAGAGCGTGAGCGACAACAGCGCCCCGGAAGATCTCGCAAGCCCGGCGTTCTGCCAAAACTTCGACACCCTGCTCGAACAACAAATCCTCGCCGACGACCCGACAATCCTCGCACCGGTGCTGATGGCCTGCGGCGCAACCTTCGAAAGCGCAAACGACTTCAGCTCCGCCCTCGTCAGCTACGATCGCGTCCGCAAGGAATTTCCCGATTACGAACCGGTCGCCGTACAGGCATCCCTTGCCCGTGCAGCCATCGCCGAAGCCCGGGCACTCGGCGCCGGTGGGCTTCCGGCGCCGCTCGCCGTCGGCAATAGTGGTGCGGCCGGTGGCCAGGTAACCGTCGTGATCCAGAATGATTCACCCGAAGCATTGCGATTGGTGTTCAGCGGGCCTGAGGTACGGGTCGAGGAGATCGCAGCATGCGAGGAGTGCGCCAAATTCGAAAACGCCGATCCGACCGGCTGCCCCGAACTCGGCCCGGTCGGCAGCTATGTGCTTGCGCCCGGCGATTATGATGTGGTGGTCAAAGCTGTGAGCGGCAACGTCAACCCGTTCAGCGGCACATGGACACTCGAAGCAGGCCAGGAATACAACTCCTGCTTCTACATCGTCACCTCCGACGAATAAACCGGTGTAGGCCGGGCTTGTCGGCAAAATCGGCAGGCCCGGCCTACTCAGTTGTAAACACTTTCGCCGGCCGCCAGAACGCGCCGTCGCGCCGCAACAACGCCAGAAGCGCGCCATCGGGGGCATGGGCGCGGGCTTGATCACCGGCCAGTTCCGGCAATGTGAGCGGCAAACCATTGACAATACGTTTCACCGCCACCGGATCAAGTGTCACCACCGGCCATGCAGCCACCGCCAGTTCCGGCGCATGCAGATGCGCCGCCAACAAACTCGGATCGGCACTCAAGGCGTCAAGCTGAACGGCATCTTCCAACCGAAACGCGCCCACCGCCGTACGCACCAACTGATCGAGATGCCCGCCGCAGCCCAGGTGCGCGCCGATATCGCGAGCCAGCGCGCGAATATACGTCCCTTTGCCGCAATCAACCGTGATCCGCAATATCGCCGCGCTCAGTTGCTCCCATTCCAAGCGATCCACCTGTACCGGGCGCGCCGCCAACACCACAGTTTCGCCGGCCCGCGCCCGATCGTAGGCCCGCTTCCCATCAACGTGCAGCGCGGAAAAGCCGGCGGCACCTGCATAATCGTGCCGCGCAGCGGCGCCACAGCCGCCTCAATCTGCGCGGGCGTATAGTGCGGCACCGGCAACTCGGCAACAATCTCGCCGGCGGCATCATCGGTGCTGGTTGCCCGGCCAAGATGCACCAGGCCGATGTAGCCTTTGCCGGCCTCGCCGACATACTCGATCAGCCGCGTCGCATACCCGATCGCCACCGGCAACACCCCGGTCGCCGCCGGATCAAGGGTTCCCGCATGACCGACCTTCACCTTCCGACCGACCAGCCGCCGCACCCGTGCCACCACATCATGCGATGTCAGGCCGGGTGGTTTATTGATATTGAGGAATCCGTGCATACGTGTAGGGGCAAAGCATTCGCACTACAAGCATCGCCTATGGGGCATACCTGCTCGGCGAATGCTTCACCGTTACCAGAGGGCATATCACACTTCAGGTCGCACCAACCGATACACACTATGGCCGGAGCGCTTCTTGATCTCTTTGAGCTTCAGCTGATGGCGGGTGCCGAGCCGCGGGACAAGATGATTCAAGCCACTCACCACCACAAACCAGTACTCACCGCCGGGGCGCAGTGCCGCCAGCGGGCCGAGCACAAACTCCTGCTCGATCGCCTCATCGCCGATTTTAGCCGGAATATTCGAGACAATCAGATCATACGGGCCGGGCGGCACATCATTCAGCCCGATGCTCCCCAAAACCGTGGTGTTGAACGCCTCGTTGTGTGCGGCGTTATGGCGGGCATAGCGCACCGCCAGCAAATCTTTATCAGCCATTGTGACGGTTGCCGCAGGAAAACGAAGCGCCAGCACAACCCCGATCACCCCACACCCACAACCAAGATCGAGGATGCGTTGCGGCGCGGGATCCGCCGGCTCAACCGTCTTCAAGAGCAAATCGGTGCCGGCATCGATCTGAAATGAGGAGAAGATCGTATGCCCGACATCGAACACATACTGCCGGCCACGCAGCGAATACGGGATCCGCTTCTTAAAATAAATATCAGGAGGTTCCATAGAAGGTGTAAGGGCGAAACACGCGCCGCACAGCAAGCATGCATTGCGCATACCCACAATCAGCGAATGCTTCGCCCTTACTGCTCCTCGTCCAACTTCGGCGGATTTGCTTCCCGCTCGTGGGCGATCTCGCGCAACACATCCTCGATATGAATACTATAATCGAGCGACGTGTCGAGCTTAAGGTGCAACTCGGGCACAAAGCGCATATGGTTCAACTCATCAGCAACACGCCGCCGCAAATAGCCGCGCGCCCGCTGCAAGCCGGCCATCGTCTCTTTACGCTGCTCCTCATCACCCATCACCGAAATATGGATCGTCGCGTGTTGCAAATCGGCGCTCACCGCCACCCCGGTAACCGTTGCAAACCCGATTCGCGGATCGTTCAGTTCATGCTGGATCACATCGCCGAGCACCCGCTGGATTGTATCGGCGATCTGCTGAAGGCGTTGTTTTGCCATAGTCTTTCATGTGATTGGCGGTGCCCCGACTGTGTCGAAACACCGCCAATCACAGCCTCAGCAAACTAAAGGGTTCCCGCAACCTTTTCCTGGCGATAGAACTCCATATTATCGCCCTGCTGCACATCGGTGAAGCTCTCGACAACCAGGCCACACTCGTAGCTGGAAGTCACCTCGCGCACATCATCCTTGAAGCGCTTAAGGCTGCTGATCTTGCCGTCGTGGATCACGGCGCCGTTGCGCAGCACACGGACACTCTGGCCCGTCCGCGTGATCTTGCCGTCGGTCACATACAAGCCGGCAACCACCTCACGACTCGGCAGACGGAACGTCTCACGCACATCGGCGAAGCCCTCGACGACCTCTTTGTAGGTCGGGGCGAGCATACCGACCATGGCCTTCTTGATGTCGTCGGTGAGCTGATAGATGATGTTATAGAAGCGAATATCGATACCCTGCTGCTCGGCCGCGTGGCGAGCTGCCGGGTCGGGCCGGGCATTAAAGCCGATAATAATCGCCTGCGACGCCACCGCCAGGTTCACATCGCTGCCGCTGATTGCGCCGGTACCGCGATGGATGATCCGAATCTGAACCTCGTTCTGCGAGTTGTTCAACTGATTGAACTGATGCTCAATCGCGCCGATCGACCCTTGCACATCGGCCTTCAGGATCACATTCAGATCCTTGATCTGGCCTTCCTGCACCTTGCTGAACAGATCTTCAAGCGTAGTGCCGCGCACATTCGCGATCGCTTCCATACGGGTCTGACGCTGCCGCTGCAGCGCGATCTCGCGCGCCACCGCCAGATCATCCATCACCTGCAAGATATCGCCGGCCTGCGGCACACCTTCGAGGCCAAGAACCTCAACCGGTGTTGAGGGTTCAGCCGAGCGTAGGCGCTTCCCACTGTCGTTGAACATCACCTTGATCTTGCCGGCCACATTGCCCACGAGCACATTATCCTCAGGGCGCAGCGTACCATTCTGGATCAACACCGTCGCCACCGAGCCGCGGCTCTTATCGAGCTCAGCCTCAATGATCGTACCGATCGCCGAAGCCTCGGGGTTTGCCTTCAGATCCTCAAGATCGGCCACCAGCAAGATCATCTCAAGCAAGCCGTCGATATTGATTTTCGAGCGCGCCGACACCTCGACCGACGGCACATTGCCGCCGTAATCCTCGACGATCACATCGTTTGCCGCCAGTTGCTGCTTGATGCGGTCGGGATTCGACGCCGGCAAGTCGATCTTATTGATCGCCACAATCATCGGCACACCGGCCGCCTTTACGTGGCTGATCGCCTCGATCGTCTGCGGCATCACACCATCATCGGCGGCGACAACCAGAATAACAATATCAGTCGCCTGGGCGCCGCGCGCACGCATCGCGGTAAACGCCTCGTGGCCGGGGGTATCGAGGAAGGTGATCCGGCGTTGGTTCACCTCGATCTGGTAAGCGCCGATATGCTGCGTGATTCCACCGGCCTCGCCTTCGGCCACCCGCGCCGAGCGAATCGCGTCGAGCAACTTCGTCTTACCGTGATCGACGTGCCCCATGATCGTCACCACCGGCGGGCGGGTACGCATATTGCCCGCCTCTTCGGCGGCAAGCACCTGCTTAATATCCTCGACCACGCCGACAAGTTTCTCGGGCACCTTTTCATTCGTCTCGATATTGAAGTCAACCGCGATCAAGGCTGCCGTTTCATAATCGATCTGCTGATTGATATTGGCGATCACGCCGCCCTTCATCATCACCTTGAGAATCTCAGCCGCGCCGATCCCGGTCGCCTCCGAGAATTCACGAATCGTCATGATACTGGGCAACTCGACCGGCCCACGCGGCCGGGCAACAACCCGCGCCTGTGGCCCACCCCGGCCGCGCGAAAGTACAACTTCGCGATCATCACCACGGCCACGGCCACCGGGACGGCATGGCAGATTTTCTCCCAGCCGGGGAAGTTCCAGGTATTCGGGAATCCCCGGCACTGCTCCGGTTTGACCGGTTGGATCCGGCAGTCCCGGCCGTCCAGCATGATACACTCGTGGTTTTCCTTTTCGATCAGGGACAAGCCCTGCCGATCCGTGCGCAAGCGGGTATAGGTCTG
>JAAUQO010000049.1 GCA_012032775.1 Oscillochloris sp.
ATTGTTCGTAACCGCTTCACATCCGTCGGTCGCTGAAGGTGGATCACCTAAAGGTCGCGGCTGCGAGGTACCGTTCGCAACCAGCACAACCGCGGCCGTAAGGTTAAAACTCAGCGGGCCGAACGAAGCCGCACCGACGGCAAGGGGCGCGGCGGCGCTGCTCACCGTCAATGTTGTAACCTGAGCAATTTCGCCCAGATACATCTGCATACGCGGACGCTGGCCCTCGGGTGGAGTAGAGAAATTGGCGTTGGCGAACTGCGATGACTGACCGGTGCTGCTATCTTGCGCCTCGGCGCGTACGTCGTCGTTGCCAAGGCCCAGACCGCTATAGTTCGTCACCTGGAAGTTGCCGGCGGCCTCGTCGAAGCCGTTGTTGAACAGAATATCGTGGATGCGGTTGGTGGCGTAGAACAGATTAACGATCGCCGCATCGCGATACGTTGCCGGCGCCTGGTTGAGATCGAGCGGCAGGTCGAAATCCAGCCCGGCGCCGCCGTTGGGATTGTTGGCGTCGGGGTTGCCGTCGTTATCGGCATCGGCGTAGGCGTGCGTATTATTGCCGCGCGTCTCGCCATACTCCGGGCCGCTTGCGCCGTTGGTATCGTGCCAGCCATAAGGCGAGGCAGTTGGATCGGCCGGATTCACCACCAGCGTGCGATCACCCTCATGCGGGCTTTCTTTCGGGAATTCATACACCCGGTAGGAACTGCCGTCATCAACGCCGACGCTTTGTAGATCGCCATGGGCCGACCCATGGGCCACATGGGCGGCAGCGGCGGAATCCTCATTGTCGTGATCGACGCCATGATCGTGAACGCTGATCTGATCATCGCTATGGGCGCCATAGTTGATCTGGGAAAGAATCGCCCCGGTCTGCGCGTCAACACGTAGGAACAACCAGTCTTCGCCATTCAACAGATGAAGCGTCATCTCCCAGCTTAAGCGCAGATCGCCGGGCGCCACCGGCATATACACCAGGCGCACCGGAATATCGTCTTGCGAGATGCCGCCGTCGCTGAGCAGTTGATGGGCGTCGCTACCGCTTAAACTCGTAAGCGGCATAATCGCCTCGGTAACCGGCAGGCGCAGTTGGTCGGCGGCACGCTGGACAGCCTTAGGCGCCGGTATGCGCGGCAACACACTGTTGAGCGAGTCGTGCAGATGCGGCACCGCCAGACTGCCCATGTTCAGAATCCGGCCATCGGCGGCCACATTGATATTGATATCGCCGTTGAAAACACCGATGCCATGCGCACGTTGCCGGAAGTACAAATGGGTTAATCCATTGTTGGGACTGACATAGCGATCCACCAGTGCAGATCGGCCAGATCCGCAGCGCTGAGGCCGAAATGATGGCGACTCCGATCGATAAAATCGCGGGCGATCGCCTCAGGATCCCCCGGAGCCGGATCGCTCAGGTACCCGCCGGAATGGATCAACATCTGCCCGCTGCGTAGATCCGGCTGCGCAGCACTGTTGGGCGCCGCTGCGGCCAGGGCGATAACTTGCGGCGTTACCGGCACAAGCGAGGCAAGCAACGCCGTGAGCAGGATGACGACGGCGAACATGCCGAGACGATGATGGGGCGCAGATCTCATAAGACTTCCTGTCTATTGCGTATGAACAACTCAGGGAATTGCAACCGGACCAATACTTGTGAGGAGTAGGACAAATTATAGCGAACGGACATTACAGACTTGTGGTTTGGAATTGACCCGACATATCACAAATGTTACTATGCAGCAATCCTCACAACACTAGAAAGGTGCAGTGTCGCATGTCGGAGGAACAGATTGTCGCGATTCGCGAGATCTACTGGAACATCGACCCCACCATCGGCCAATTGTTCATCTACAGCCTCGTCATTGCAGCGACAATTGTTGCGACCTGGGGCATTTTGCGTGATATCGCCCGTTGGCGCCGCGGCAAACCCGAGGCGCGGATCAGCGCGATACCGAGCCGCATCGCCGAGGTACTGGTGCAGAGCTTCGGCCAGAAAAAGGTGCTGCGCGATCGCAAACCCGGCACCATGCATGCACTGATCTTCTTCGGCTTTCTGGCGCTTTTTATCGGCACCGATATTATCGCCGTCGAAGAGGACTTCACCGTGCCGATGATCGGCGAGCAGGCCGGGCGCATCCTGGTCGGCGGATTTTACCAGAGCTACGAACTCATCCTCGACACACTCGGCCTGGCCTTTGTGGCCGGCCTGATCTGGGCGGCCTGGCGGCGCTATCGCACGCGCCCCGATCGGCTCGATAACCGGCGCACCGACGCATGGGTGCTGGCGGTGCTGCTGTTTATCGGCATCGGCGGATTCTTGATCGAGGGTCTGCGGATCGCCAATCAGCAGATCGCCGGCGCAGTTGTGTACGAACAGGGTTGGGCCCGGCTTTCATTTATCGGCTTCTCATTCGCGACGATCTTCCGCGCCATCGGCCTTGGCGACGGTAACCCGATCGCGCTCGGCATCCACCAGTTGCTCTGGTATACCCACGCCGCCGCCACCTTCGCCTTTATCGGAACCTTGCCCTTAAGCAAATTCCGCCACATCCTCTACACACCACTCAACGCCTTCTTCCGTGATCTGACGCCGAAAGGCGCGCTCGATCCGATCCCGAATCTGGAGGCCGAGATCGAGCGCGCCGAGCCGCAACTCGGGATTGCGACCCTGGGCGATCTGACATGGAAGCGGCGCATGGATCTTGATGCATGTATGCGCTGCGGGCGCTGCCAGAGTGTCTGCCCGGCCCACGCCGCCGGCAGCGAACTTTCGCCCAAATATATCATCACCAAGCTCGCCGATCTGCAGCGCGGCGATCCGATCTTGTTCAAAGACGGCAGCGTCAAGCCGATCAACACCCTTGATCCGGGCGAGGTCGCAGACGCAACCAGCGAACAGTACCCGCTTTACGGCAACCTGTTCAGCGAAAACGAACTCTGGTCGTGTACCACATGTAACGCCTGCGTGCATGAATGCCCGGCGATGATCGAACATGTGGACGACATTGTCGATCTGCGGCGCAATCTGACCATGATCGCCAGCGAGGTGCCGCAGGGCGTCAAGCGGGTGTTGGAGGGGATCGAGCGCGCCGGCAATCCCTGGCGCCTGCCGACTCGCGAGCGCAGCGCATGGGCCGATGGCCTTGATGTGCCGACCCTGGCCGAGAAAGAAGAAGTCGATGTGCTCTATTGGGTCGGCTGTGCGCCGAGCTACGACGAGCGCAGCAAGCGCACGGCCCGCGCGATGGTGCAGTTGATGCAGAAGGCCGGCCTCGACTTCGCGATTCTGGGCGACGAAGAGACATGCACCGGCGATCCGGCCCGGCGCATGGGCGAAGAGCTACTCTATCAGGCCCAGGCCGAGCAAAATATCGAGACCATGAAGCAGTATCGCGTCAAGCGGGTGGTGACAACCTGCGCCCATTGCTTCAACACGATCAAAAATGAGTATCCGCAGTTCGGCGGCACGGCCGGCGTCGATTATCAGGTGATCCACCATACCGAACTGCTGGCCGAACTGGTGGCCGAAGGTAAACTCACGCCGAGTACACGCGTCGATGAGAAAGTGGTCTACCACGATCCCTGCTACATCGGGCGCTACAACGATGTCTACGATCCGCCGCGCCGGCTGTTGCAAAGCATCCCCGGCATCGAACTGGTCGAGGCGCCGGAACGCAACCGCGAGCGGGCGATGTGTTGCGGCGGCGGCGGCGGCAATGTCTGGATGGAGGGTTGGGGTAAAGAAGGCATGAATGTGATCAGGCTGGAACAACTCACCAAAGAACAACCCGACACCCTGGCGATGGGATGCCCTTTCTGTATGGTGATGTTCGAAGACGCTGCGAAGAATACCGGCCGCGACGAAACCCTGAAGCGGCGCGATGTTGCCGAGATTCTGCTCGAGTCGCTCGGCTAGTACGCTCAAGCGTACGTACGTCTACGGCGCACATCGCACTGTGACGGCCTCAAGGCCGTTACAAACCCGCGACGGACGTAGGCCGACCTGTACTAGTCGAACAGGATGCCGCTGAAGCTGCACAGCTTCGGCGGCATTATAGCAGGGAGCACAACGCTTGAGCCTGATCGCGGAGCGCATGCCTGATTGACGAGCCGCGCGGTAGCGCATTCAGGCATCACGCATCAGGCATCTTGCTAGAAAAAGGACGGAAGTACTACCTATCATCGTAGAGACTTCGGGTGTATAATAAAGGTCGGTGTTTTCTCATTGATTCAGCCGTTGTTCCTATGCGATCTTATCTTGCCTGCCCGAGTATCAATCCCAACGACTCCTTTGAACGACAATCGCTTGATCAACCGGAGCGTGGTCGTATTTTACTGGTTGAGGATGATCAAGCGGTGCGCGGCCTGGTCGGTCGATTCCTATGCCATAAAGGCTATCAGGTGACCGAAGCGCAGAACGGACTACATGCCCTTGAGATCATCGCCGAAACAAACCTCGCATTCCAGCTTGTGTTGACCGATGTCATGATGCCGGGAATGGGCGGCGTCGATCTGGTAAATCACCTCCGGGCGCATAGTATCCGCTGCGCCGTGATCTTTATGACCGGCTATTATGATATCGAGCTACCACTGAATCAAGAAAGCATGGTGTTGCACAAGCCATTCAAGCTCCAGACACTGCTTGAACTGGTGCATCGCGCAATCGACTCCGACCAGGCCATAACCGCATGATCAATGCAGAATGCCAAACCTGCCATGCGAACCTCGCTATGCGAATCCTTGGGGACAGAGCGGCAGGGCTTGTGACTCGCGCGCAGGGTATGCCGTGCTAGTGTTGTCGTGCGCCTGAGCCTGTCTTTCCTGCCTTTGCTTCGTTCCCCGCTCCTCACCCATGTTCTTCCCCTGCATATCTTCTGGTACTATACCTGCGGTGGTGTCTGACGCCGATTGATCATCACTCACCGGGATAATAAACGCCTTATGTCAATGAATAACCGGCCACGAGCCATGCTGCTTGTGCCGTTGCTGTTGTTGGTGCTGGCCTTGATTCCGCGCTTGCTGGTGCTGGATTGGGGCTTGCCGTATGTTGAGCACTCCGACGAGCCGAACTACATTGAGACCGTAGTCGATATGGTGCAGGCCGGCGATCCAAATCCGCGCTTTTACCGTCACCCGACACTTGTTTTTTACCTGCTGACTATTGCAACTCGTGCATACGGTTGGTGGCAGATTCAGACCGGCGCCCTCGCATCATTTGCCGAGCTGCCGAATAAAACCTACGGTTTCACCGTGGATGTGGGCCTGTATGTCTGGAATCGCGGGTTGATTGCCATACTTGGCGCCCTGACGGTGGTGCTGGTATACATGTTGGGGCGTCGTATGTTCGATCTGCGCACCGCCCTGCTGGCAGCAGCGCTGATCGGTGTTTCACGATTTCATGTTGAGCATAGCTACTATATTGCAACCAGTGGCCCAACAGCGCTGACAGCCACGCTTTTTCTGCTTTGCGCCTGGAATGTAGCGCGCACGGGCCGCTGGCGCGATTACCTGGCTGCCGGTGCGGCAACCGGCCTGGCCGCAGCCACCAAATACAATGCCGGTATCATCGGCCTGGCGCTCGGCATCGCCGCGCTCTTGTACGCCTGGGGTCGTTGGGGCGAGTTCTTACGGCTGCATGTACTCAGGCTGGTGGCCGCCGCCGCAACGGCCTTGTTGGTGTTTGGGATTGTGATGCCCTACGCAGTACTCGATTGGCGAAATTTCATCGCCGATGTGACGGGCCAATCGGGATTTTATGAGCTTGGCGGCGGCAATTTTGAGGGGCCATGGAATTTCGCCGGCTATGCTCAATTCTTTTTCGAGCGCGGCCTGGCCTGGAGCGGTGTGTTGCTTGTTCTGGTAGGCACTCCGTTGCTACTGCACAAGAAGGCCCGGCCAACCATCCTGCTTGTGGCGGTGATTGCGATCGAACTGGCATTACTGTTGTCGTACACCACCAATTTCGTACGCAATCTGCTGATTATCTACCCGGCAGTCGTGCTGCTTGCGGCCGCGTCGGCGGTAGCGCTGGCCGATTGGATCGGCACATGGCTCGGACGCAGGGTTGGTATTGATGGGCCGCAAACCATCGATATCCGCACCAGCGCACCGCAACCACCGGCGCCGAATCAGATCCGCCTTGCCCACGGGAGCAGCCGGCTGATACTCGCAATACTTACTCTTGCCCTTCTGTTCCCGCAATTCGAGGCCACGATCTGGCTGTTGCGCTACTGGAACAACCCGCATACCCTGGTGCTGGCCGCCGAGACATTGCGGGCGCAGCCGCGCGGCATGTTGGCCGCCGTCGAGAGCAATCCGGTTCAATGGGCCGGCGACCCGGCGGTTCAACCGTTGCGCTGGCTGGGCAGTTACGATGCCGATTGGTATCGGGCGCGCGGGTATCGCTACCTGCTGCTCAATAGCGAGCGTTACGGGCTTGAAGATCAAGCGAACTATCGCCGTCTGCTCGAAAGCGGGCAGATCCTCATGACAATGCCCGACCGCGACAGCGGCGCGATGCCGGGGCCGGGCGGCGCTGTGCTGGATCTGGGCGCACACCCCGACATGATCCCGTTTGTGCGGCGCCAGGCCGTATTCGGCGATGTGGCCGAGTTGCTGGGCTACGAACTGCGCCCCGGCGATCTGCGCGAACGCATCACCCCGCTTGAGGGCGCCGATGAACGCACATTGAGCGCCGGCCAACCTTTACAGATCAACCTTTACTGGCGGGCGCTCAACACCGCGCCGATCGATTACACACTGTTTGTCCACCTGTATAATGCCGCCGACGAGCGGGTGGCCCAACGCGATCTGCCGCTGCGCTACAGCGACTATCCAACCTCGGGTTGGGTGCCGGGCGAGTTCGTGATCGACCGGGCCGATATGCCGCTGCCGGCACTAGCGCCCGGCGACTATCAACTCAGGATCGGCCTCTACAATGCCGCCGACGGCACAGCATTGCCGGCAGCCGGCGGCGCTCCGGTTGTGCTGGCCACGATCACAATCCGTTAAGAAAATCGAGCGCGCGGTTTCAGATTGGGGATTGGAGAAACGCGATTTTCATGTACAATAACGACACTTGAGATTTCAGTAATCCCAACAAGCGATCACTTTCGATAGTCCTTGCATATTGGCGGGATGCACGTCGCAGCCTCGGCGGCGACAGCAACCCCTGAGGCCCGCAATGGAAGCCAGATCCGCCGATTCAGCCCTTCTTTTCCAGGCCGTGATCGATGGCGCTCCGAGCGCAATTGTGGTGGTTGATCTTGCCGGCCATGTCATGATCTGGAATCAAGAGGCCGAGCGCCTCTTCGGTTGGACGGCGCAGGAGTGCATCGGCAACGTGCCGCCGAATATACCGCCGGGCCAGGAACTCGCATTTGCCGAACTGCTGCACCAGGGCGCACAAAACTCCACAAGCACCAATGTCGAGCGCCTGCGTAAAGACGGCACCCGGTTGCAACTGCGCCTGGCAACGGCGCCGCTCCGCAACGCCGACGGACGAATTATCGGCGTGATTGGGATGCACAACGATATTACATTGGAGTTGCAAGTCGCAGCAGATCTCAACCGGCAACAACAGTTGTTGAAAACCATTGTTGACCATATTCCGGTGATGATCGCCTTCTTCGGTCTCGATAGTCGGTTCGAATTCGTCAACCGCGAATGGGAACGGATTCTCGGTTGGGATATCGAGATGATGAACAGGCATCCCGACATTATGAGCGTGTTTTACCCCGAACCGGAATATCGCCAAGCAGCCCTGGAGTACATGTTGGCCGCCAAGCCCGGCTGGCGCGAATTTCGCACTGTTGCCCGCAACGGCGAGCAGATCTATGCCGCCTGGGCGAATGTTCGCTTTGCCGACGGCAGCGGCATCGGCTTCGGCCAGGATCTGACGGCGCTCAAACACCAGACCGATGAACTAGAGCAGCAAGTGGCCCTGATGCACCTGCTGTTGGAGAGTATTCCTTTCGGCTATATCTACCTGGAGGCGCCGACGGGACGGGTGCTGCACTACAATCAGCAAGCCGAACGCCTGCTTGGCCACCCTATCATTAATGCATCCGAAACCGATCCAACCAACGGGTATGGCGCATATCACCTCGACGGTCGTCCCTATACGCCGGAAGATTACCCGGCCTTTCAGGTTTTGCAGCATGCAGCGCCGGTACTGGATCTTGAGACGCGCTACTTACGTGGCGACGACCGCTGGATCACGTTGCGCAACTCCTCGATTCCGGTTCGTAACAGCGCAGGTGCGATGATCGGGGTGATCAATCTCTTCGAGGATATCAGCGAGCGCACGGCGTTGGAGGCCCGGCTGCAACAGGCCCAGAAGATGGAGTCGATCGGCAGGCTCGCCGGCGGCATCGCCCACGATTTCAACAACCTTCTGGTGCCGATCATCGGCTACATCGAGCTGAGTATGATCGATCTCGATCCGGAGAACAAGCTGTACAGCGATCTGCAACAGGTGCGCCGAGCGGCCGAACAGGCGACCGATCTCACCCGGCAGATTCTCGCCTTCAGCCGCCAACAAATGCTGGAAATGCGAACATTCGATCTTAACAGCATTGTCCGCGATTTCGAGAAGATGATCCGTCGCTTGATCGGCGAAGATGTGGCGCTACGCACAAGTTTTGATCACGAGTCGGCCCCGATCCTGGCCGACAAAGGCCAGATTGAACAGGTATTGCTGAATCTGGTCGTTAATAGCCGCGACGCCATGCCGAGCGGCGGAACTCTTACGATCGCGACGGCCAATGTGTACCTCGATCAGGCCTATGTCACGATGTACGCCGAGGGCATAGAAGCCGGTCACTATATGATGCTCGCCGTCAGCGATACCGGCCAGGGGATGGATGCCGCAACGCGCAAGCTGATCTTCGAGCCCTTCTTCACCACCAAGGCCCGCGGCAAAGGCACCGGCCTGGGTTTATCGACCGTCTTCGGGATTATCAAACAGCATAAAGGCCATATCTCGGTTTATAGCGAGCCGAATCGCGGCACCACATTCAAGATCTACTTACCCCAGAGCGGTGATACGCCTCACCTTTCCGGCGCGAGCCCCGCCGAAAGCGCAGCACTTTATGGCAGCGAGACGATCCTGGTGGTGGAAGATGAACCAATGGTCTGTCAACTTATCTGCGAGACGCTACGTACCTATGGGTATCGCTTGATCGAGGCGCAGGGCGCCGGCGAAGGCTTACGACAGGCGGTAGGGTGGACCGAGCCGATCCACCTGTTGCTGACCGACGTGGTTATGCCGGAGATGGACGGCATGGCGCTGTATCATCATCTGCTGACAATGCAACCCCAACTGCGCGTCCTTTATATGTCGGGCTACACCAACGATGTGATCGTGAATCACGGGATTCTTAATCCCGGCGTGGCATTCTTGCCCAAGCCCTTTGCAATTCGCGATCTGGCGCAAAAAGTACGCCAGGTTCTCGATCGTCCCGCCAATTCCTCAACACAGCATTAAGAATCCTGCCTCACAGATCGGCGTTACGCGAGCGCAGCGGCGGGCCGCTCGTGTAATGGGTTGATCTGCATCCGACACGGCTGATTCTCCACGTTGGCTGGCGCAACTCTCCATTGGTTCTCCATAATCGGGCGTTACAGTAAGGATGTAACAAGAACCCGTTCGGAACAGCCGAACGGCTGACGATGGAGTATCACCATGAAACGTATCCTTGCATTCCTTGCCGCCGGATTTGCCGGCGCCCTGCTCACATTGTTCGCCATGAGTTATGCCGCCGCCGCTTTCGCCCAGGGGCCGGCGGATCCAGGCCCGCCATTCCCCGGCAGCGGCCAGATGCTCAGCCAGGCCGGCGGGCGCGGCCAGATGCAGAACCAGGGCCGAATGATGGGCGGCGCGGAGCAATCGCTGGTTGGGATGGCGGCAGCAGAACTAAACCAGAGCCGGGCCGAACTGATCGCGCAACTCGGCGCCAACGGCACGATCGCCGATACGCTGACAAACGGCGGAGTCGATCCGGCAAGCTTTATCAGCAGCTTTGTCGCCAGTCGCGCCGAACGCCTCGACGCCGCCGTAGCCGCCGGCACAATCAGCCAGGAAGAGGCCGCAGCCCGGTTGGCTACCGTCCAGTCGATGGCCACGGCCCGGATCTATCAACCATTCACCGTGCTCGGCCCCGGCGGTCAAGGCCCGAACCAGAGCCAGGGACAAGGCGGTCAGGGCAACTGCGACCAGGCCAACTGCACCAATTTCGTGGATGCAGACGGCGACGGTGTCTGTGACCAGATGCCCGGCGACGGCAATCCACAGCGCGGCAACCGGCATGGCCCCAATCGGTAGTTCGATGTTCACGAAGGCGGGCGAGGTTTTCACCCTCGCCCGCCTTCCTGTCGCTACGATAAGGTGGCAAAACCAATAATGGCACTGCGAGAGCTTTCTATGGCGCAGCAGATTTTAGTTGTAGACGATGATCGTGAGATCACCCGCCTGGTGCGGGCCTACCTGGAACAAGCCGGGTTTGAGGCCGTATGCGCCCACGATGGTGCGAGCGCCCTGCGCATGCTGCACACCAAGCGGCCCGATCTGCTGATCCTCGATCTCATGTTGCCCGATTGCGATGGGATGGATATCGCCCGCAAAGTGCGGGCCGACCCCAGTGATGCAAGATTGCCGATCATCATGCTTACCGCCCGCGTCGATGATACCGACCGGATCGTCGGATTGGAACTCGGCGCCGACGATTATGTCACCAAGCCCTTCAACCCGCGCGAAGTCGTCGCACGGGTGCGTGCGGTGCTACGGCGTAGTTCCGGCGCCGCAACACCGAATCAGCGGCTGCAACACCAGGATCTGGTGCTTGATCTCGACGCCCACCGGGTAACCCTTGCCGGTGCCGAGATTGTGCTGACGCCGACTGAGTTTGATCTGCTGGCGCTGTTCCTGCACAATCCCGGCCATGCCTTCACCCGCACCGAGTTGATCGAACAGGGCCTGGGCTATGCCTACGCCGGCATGGAACGCACCGTCGATAGCCATATTAAAAATCTGCGCAAAAAGATCGAGATCGACAGCGATACGGCTTTGATAGAAACAGTTTATGGAGTCGGCTATCGCCTGCGCCGTGAGCCGGAAAGATAAATGAGGTAGTTCATGGGCGGATTCATCGCACCATGAACTACCATCATGTTTATGCGTAGTCTCCGTAACCAACTTATGCTTGGCTTTGCACTGGTGACGCTGGTAAGCGCACTAGTTACGGCGGTGCTGGCCAATAACCGTGCCGACGAGACGTTTCGCGGCTATCTGGCGCAAAGCCAGGCTCTTGACAGCGGAATTGTCGAGCGACTGGCTCAATTCTACGCTGCCCAGGGCTCGTGGGAAAATGCCGCAGGCTTGTTGTTGCCGGGCCACCCTAACGGGATGAACGGCATGGGCGGCCTGGGGCGTGGTCAGAACGGTTTTATGGGCGGAAGTCTGGCCCTCGCCGACGCTGCGGGCAGGATTGTCGCCAATCCCGGCCGGATTACGAATAATGCCGTTCTTAGTGCTGCCGAGCGCTCGGCAGCCATTCCGATCAACGTCGATAACCGGACGGTCGGCTATTTGTTGGCGCACACTCCGCGCAGCGCTGCATTACCAATTGCCGGCGAGCGCTTTCTGGCCAATTTGAACACCAGTTTGTGGACAGCAGGCTTGTTGGCCGGCATGCTTGGACTGGCACTTGGTTTACTGATCGCCCGCAATCTGGCGGCGCCGCTGGGTTTGCTAGCCGACGGCGCACGGCGGATGGCGCGCGGCCATTTCAACGAACGGGTGCCGATCGCCGGCCCGCGCGAAGTACAAACGGTTGCCCATGCATTCAACGAGATGGCGGCAACCCTGGAGTCCGCTGAGTTGCAGCGCCGCCGGATGATGGCCGACATCGCCCATGAGTTACGGACGCCGCTCACGGTGATCCAGGGCAACTTGCGTGCGCTGCTCGACGATGTTTACCCCCTGAGTAAGCAAGAGGTTGCAACGGTGTATCAGGCCAGTCTGGGATTGCACCGGCTGGTTGATGATCTGCGCGAGTTGTCGTTAGCCGAGGCCGGACGGCTCAATCTTGATCTGCAAGCTGTGGCGGTGGCGCCGCTCCTGGAGCGCGAAGCTGCATTTTTTGCCGAAACCGCCGCAAGCCGGGGTGTAGGGCTGAACACCGCCATGATCCCCGCGCTACCGGCGGTACAGGCCGATCCCGAACGTGTGGCGCAGATGTTGCGCAACCTGATCAGCAATGCACTCCAACATACCCCAGCCGGCGGAACCATTATGCTCGGCGCGGAATTGAACAATCCTGCCGGGCAAGCGCAGATTCGCTTCACGGTTGATGATACCGGCAACGGGATCGCACCCGCCGATGTCCCACATGTC
Organism: Oscillochloris sp.; assembly: GCA_012032775.1. Taxonomy (GTDB): domain Bacteria; phylum Chloroflexota; class Chloroflexia; order Chloroflexales; family Chloroflexaceae; genus JAAUQO01. The sequence goes on from JAAUQO010000049.1 coordinate 12,401, forward strand.
TTCGAGCGGTTTTACCGCGCCGACAAGGGCCGCGCCCGCGAGACGGGCGGCAGCGGGTTAGGGCTGGCGATCACGGCCCAATTGGCCCGCCTGCAGGGCGGTACAATTGGCGTAAGCAGCGAACCCGGACAAGGCGCCCGCTTCTGGTTTACCCTGCCGGTGGAACCGGTTTCAGCGGCCCATGCCGTAACTATTTCCGAACAAGCAGCATCAAAGGGTTAAGCGATCGTGGTGGTTGAGCGTGCAGCTTACTTGATGTCAACCACCGCACATACAGAGGAGGCCGAGTTCGATGCGCGCACTGAAGACATTTCTGCTGGCTGCCCTGCTCTTGTTCACCGGCGCATGTGCCGCCGCAAGTCCTTCCGCCTCGCCACAAGCTGCCGCACCCGCAGGCGGTTACACGACGATCAGTGTCGCCGATCTAAAGGCCCGCCTCGATAGCGGCGAGCCGCTGGTGGTGCTGGATGTGCGAACGCCGGAAGAGTTCACCGGCGATGGCCATGTGGCCGGCGCAACCCTTATCCCGCTTCCGGAATTGGGCCAGCGTATGGCTGAACTGGACAAGGATGCGCCGACCGCCTGTTTCTGCCGTTCGGGCAATCGCAGTCGCAGCGCCTGTGATCAATTGGCGCAGGCCGGCTTCAGCAACCTCGTGAATGTCGATGGCGGCATCATCGCCTGGGGCACCGCCGGCTACCCGATCGAACGCTAACAAAATGGCGTATCGATGCGGCGATATGCTGCATCGATACGCCGTTGGGCCGGGTATACGGCATCGCTTCAGCCCATTGTTACGCGAACGCCTTGCTCAAATTGTCCGCCAGCAACACCAGCGCGAGCACAATCACAAACACGGCAAAACTCTGCTGGAGCCGGGCGGGTTGGATGCGGCGCGCCAGCAGGCTGCCGCTGTAGGTGCCGGTTACTCCGGCGATGCCGAAGATGAGCAACAGATCGATGTCGAGCGGCGGGCCGCCAAGATGCCCGAGCAGACCGGCGAAACAATTCATTGCGATGACGACCAGCGAAGTGCCGACTGCCTGCGCCATCGGCAGGCCAACCAGGATCACCAGCGCCGGCACAATCAGGAAACCGCCGCCAACGCCGAGAAATCCAGTCAAAATGCCCACGCCCGCGCCACTCGCCAGGGTAACGGCGAGGCCGCCGTGGCGCCGGGACACATCACTCGCGGGCTTGCTGCGGCGCAGCAACATCATCGCGCCGACAACCAGCATTAAGCCGGCGAACATCACCATCAAGACGGCCTCAGGGATGGCTTTCGAGAGCGAAGCGGCGCAGAAAGCGGTCAGCATCCCGACACTGCCGAAGATCAGTGCCGTACGGAAGTTCAAGGTTCCGCCTCTGGCATGAAAGCCTACGCCACTAAGACTGTTCAATCCAACGATCACCAACGAAATTGTGACAGCCTCGTGGGGCGCTTTGCCGACGATATAGACGAGCACCGGAACCGTGAGGATCGAGCCGCCGCCGCCGAGCAAGCCGAGGCTAAGCCCGATCAGAAAACCGAGCACGAGTTCGATGATGATCGAGAACATGGGTCTCCTGAAATGAAGGATTCTCTTGGATGGAGTTTTCAGCTTCGTTGAAAGCTCCATCCAAAAACATCTACGCCATCACCTCAGACTGGGCCAACTCCTTCCAACGTCCGTCGGGATCGAGCAGCGTCGCAACATTGCTGAAACCGAGGCGCCGCAACAAACTTGCGCCGACGTGTGAGCGATAGCCGGAGGCGCAGTGGACGATGATCGGCCGATCCTGCGGAATAGCGACAAGATGCTTCGGCAGGAAGCCCAACGGAATATGCAGCGCGTCGGGCAAATGCACCTCATCGTATTCGGTCTTGCCGCGCACGTCGAGGATCTGGGTGTCGTGGTTGGCAAGCGCCGCCGCGAGTTCGCTCAGGCTCGCTGTAGGCAACGTGGCGAGGTTGGCGCCGAGTGCGGCGGCCGGCAGGTAGCCCGGCATATCGTCGATCCCAATTGCGCGCAACGTACTCAGAATCTTGCCCAGATCGGCGCCTTCCGGCAGCACCAGATAGGTCGGCCGGCTATAATCGACGAACCAACCGGCGTAGGTACTGTACATTGTGGTCGTCATCGGCACGCTCAGGCTACCCGGCACATGCCCGGCGATAAACTCGTCCTGGCTGCGCAGATCGATCACCAGCGCACCTGCGGCCAGGGCCGCGTCGATCTCGGCCCGATCGACCGCAACCGGGATCGCCAGTTCACTCAGCAATGCCGGGCCGACCTTGTTGACATGCTTCATGCGGGCGAAATAGCGCGGCGGTTCGGGCTGACCGCTCAGCAACCAGTTCACGAACTTGTGCTCGTCTTTGAACTGAAAGGCCGGATTGAACAACTTCTCGTAGCCGAGAGTCGAAGACGGAATCGCGCCGAGCGCCTTGCCGCATGCGCTCCCGGCGCCGTGGGCCGGCCAGACCTGCAAATAATCCGGCAGGGCCTTGAAGCGCTCGACGGTGTGGAACTGCATGCGAGCGCCGGACTCTTTGGTGCCGGTGAAACCGGCGGCTTCTTCCAACAGATCCGGGCGACCGACATCGCCGACAAACAGGAAATCGCCGGTGAACACGCCCATCGGCGCATCAGCCCCGGCGGTGTCGGTGATCAGGAAGGCGATATGCTCAAGCGTGTGGCCCGAAGTTGCAACCACTTCGACCTTGATATTGCCGACCATCCAGCTATCGCCGTCGCGCACCAGGATCGCCCGATCAACTTCGGGATACTCGTACTTCCACGCCGCATCGCCCATATCGCTAAGGTAGATTGTTGCGCCGGTGCGGGCCGCCAACTCGCGCACGCCGCTGACAAAATCGGCGTGAATATGGGTCTCGGTAACATGAGTGATCCGCAGGCCCTCTTTGGCTGCCGCTTGCAAATACGGCTCCAGATCGCGCATTGGATCGACCACCAGTGCCTCGCCGGTCTTCGCACATCCGACCAGATACGAAGCCTGGGCCAGGGCTTATCGTAGAAGTATTTTAGAAGCATCGTTGATTCCCTTTCTAAGTTTAGATCGTCATGCGCCAGTCCGCCGGCCAGAAAACCATCCGGCTTGATCAAGCGCTCCGCGAACATGGCATTGCGCTGCGGGTGATCAGGGGTTATCCCAAAGGCGAAATCAAACGCTCCAGCAGGCGTGCTTCCAGATCGGCGGGCAACGGAGGCGGGGCGATGTCGAGTTTCCGCAAGATCTGCACCGTGCGTCCGAGTGTGTCCAACACGACGCTGCAATCAGGGCAATCGGCGAGATGCACATCCAGCTCGGCGCAAAGATCTTCCGGCAGTTCGCCGTCGAGATAATCGTTCAACTGCTCCGCCAACTCGCGGCAACGCTCAAAATTATTGTGCTCATGCTTCATCATTGCCCTCCGCCCGTTGGGCCATATAAGCGGCCAGGATCTCGCGCAGCCGTAAACGCGCCCGGTGCAGACGCACCTTCACCGTGCCGGGCGTAATCTCAAGCCGTGCGGCGGTCTCTTCGGTACTCAATCCCTCTACATCGCGTAAAATCACCACCAGGCGCAACGAATCGGGCAGTACGGCGATCGCCTGCTCAATCTGCCCGCGCAACTCGGCATCAAGGGCCGCCCGCACCGGATCGGCTGACCATGGCTCACGTTGTTGGGGCAATTCATCGGGTTGCAGTGTTTCGGCGATACTATCGAGATTCAGCTGAGGTTTGCGCCGCCGCAGCAACATCAAGCCTTCATTCGTGGCGATCCGATAGATCCAGGTGCCAAGGCTACTGGCGCCGTCAAAGGTCGGTAATGCTTTACAAACACTGATAAAGGTTGTCTGCAACACATTTTCGGCGTCGTCGGGATCGTTGGTGAGCCGCAATGCACGCGAATAGACCAGCGGCGCGAAGCGCTTTACCAGGCAGGTACAGGCGTCGGGATCACTGCGGCGCAAGCCGGCCAGCAGCGCCGCTTCATCATCGTAAATCGATAGATCGATGTATGGTCCGACCATAAGATGCAGTACCTGCCGATGATCGGCTAGTACGCTCAAGCGTACGTACGTCTACGGCGCACATCGCACTGTGACGGCCTAAAGGCCGTTAAAAATCCTCGACGGACGTAGGCCGACCTGTACTGGATCGACCACCGGCAGGTACCGAAATATGCGCTTACGCAGCTTCGGCCACTAACGCCTCGCGCAGCTTCTCCAACAACATCGACTCGGGCGCGGCGCCTTCGACATGCACGATCTCGTCGATCACCGTCTTCGGCACGCCCATCACGGCATAGCGATCGCCTAACTCCGGGAATTCGCTGACTTCCACACCCTCGGCATGGACGAACGGACTGGCCAGCGCCAACTGATAGGCCAGTACCACCGCCCGCGGGCAGTAGGGGCATGTCGGCGTTACAAAGACCTGCAAGCGCATCGGGTGATCCAGCGCCTGCAAAAAGTTCACCGTCGCCGGCTGCAATCTGGCCTCAGATCCGTCACCCACCAGGCGAATCGCTTCAATCAGGGTAACAAATTCGTAGCCGGTCGGCAAGCCGGCGAAACGAATGCCGTGATCGGCCTGTTCGGAACCGCGCAAGAAGGCCAAACCGGGCGCTTTATCGAGGCCGAGTTCGGCGGCCCGGGCTGATTGCAGATCGACAGTCTCGATACGTATTTGCGGGTTGATCTTGGCTACTTCCGCCAGCAACTGATTCGCAACCGCGCTGTACTCGGCGGTTTCGGCCGAGGTTGCCAGCACAATATGCACCGCTTGCTTCAGCCCCGCAAATGCCTCGCCTACCGCTTCGCGATCCTTATCTTTCATCAAGCCCATGACCGTATCCTTTCAGAAATTGTTCGCTCGCTGCCTATTCGATGCGGCAATAATCCGAAAGGTTACAGATCAACGGTAACACGAGCGGCGAGTTTTTCAAGCGCATCGACGCCACCCTGACGATAGGCCAGCCATGCTATCGCGGGCGGATCGCGCTGCTGCTGTTCCTGCAACGCCGCCCGCCAGATTGTGCGTTCATCGCGCACTTCCATCAGAATCGTGCCGAGCATAAAAGCTCGCCTTCAACCCGAAAATCACCGCAGATTTTTTGAGGATTTATTATGGTAAGATACCGGTCAAGTCAATTATGCCGAAGAATGGCAGGCAATGGATAGCGATTATATTCGGGTTGGGGGCGGTTATGTCTGAGATCTATGTGAGCACCGATGTTGAGAGCGACGGGCCGATCCCCGGCCCGCATTCGATGTTGAGCTTTGCGTCGGCTGCCTACACTGCCGATAAACACCTGTTGCGAACATTCAGTGCGAACCTGGAACCGCTTCCCGGCGCAACCGGCCATCCCGAAACAATGGCCTGGTGGGAGACGCAACCGGAAGCATGGGCCGCTTGCCGGGTCGATCTGCAGGCGCCGGCACAGGCAATGCGCAACTATGTCGCATGGCTGAAGGCGCTGCCGGGAAAACCGGTCTTCGTAGCCTACCCGGCCGGTTTCGATTTTCTGTTCGTCTACTGGTACCTGATCCGCTTCACCGGCGAAAGCCCGTTCTCCCACTCGGCCCTCGACATCAAGAGCTACGCGATGGCGCTGTTGAAAATTGAATATCGCGCCACCGTCAAACGCGCGATGCCGAAGCACTGGTTCGATCCGCACCGGCATACCCATGTAGCCCTCGACGATGCGATCGAGCAGGGTGCGCTCTTCTGTAACATGCTGGCCGAAAATACCGACGCCTGAGCGGGCGTGCGGCCCGGCCAGCCACGCCTCAGGCATCACGCCTCAGGCATCACGCCTCAGGCATCACGAATCCTCTTCCCAATCCTCATCGTAGGACGGATACTGCTCGGGCGCTTCGCCATGGGCCTCAAATACACGCGGGTACGGGTCGTCGTCGAAGCGCGGCTCGATCGCCACGAGCTTAACCGAAAACTCGTGGCTATCGCCGTAGTCGAAGTAGTAGCGCAAGCTGTGTTTCGGGCGTAACCCCAGATCACCGATTTGAGCCGTGGCAGTATTCAGAAGCGCCCCATCATCCTCATCCTCATCGTCCTCGTCGCCCGCTTCATCGCTTGCGCCATCGGAAACAAGCCCATACTTCGCCCCGGCGATCATCTCAACCAGATCGGTCGTCCGTACTTCCCCATCGCCATCCTCGCCGGCATCCTCGTCGTCGCCATCCTCGATCATCAAGGGATCCGACAGCGCAAAGGCGAACATGCCCAGATCGGGTTCCGGCGGTGCGATCTCGAAGCGTTCGTCGTAAAGCTTGCCGTTCAAAAAGAAGCTGTAGAGATGATCGGCATCCCAGTTGAAGGCACGCTGAATCGCATAGTGCAATTCTTCCAGGGTTTGTTCGGCGCGAATGCCGATCAGGCGTGTGGCCGGGTGCTTGCCCAGTTGCACATTGAAGAAGTAGACATGGTCTTCGTTCTCAAGCGGCAACGGCCGATCAAGCATGCGTAAGCCGCTACGAGCCTGATAGCGCGGCCCAAACGCCCGATCTTCGGTCGCACACTCGGCCAGCGCCGCCAGCACATGGGCGCCGGGTTCCTTCTGGAGCGCCATCATCACCCAGACAAGGTAGAAGATCGCCAGTTCGCGCACATGCTCGTTCTCGTGTTGCAGCGACTCCACAATCGCCGTCTCGGCCGGCGCATCTTCTTTGCCGATCGCCAGTAATGCCAGGGCCGCCATTGCATAGATCCGGCGCTGCAAAGCATGCCGATCACGCGGTTTGGTCAGATCGAGTAGTTGCTGCCAGAACGGAACTGTTGCGGGGCTGAGCGCCAGGGCGATCCCTTCAAGTAAGCCGGCGCCGGTATAACTCGCCCCGGCGCCGCCGCGCTCCCACAACTCCATGTAGATCCGCTGCGCCTCGGGCGTATCTTTCGGCGCCAACCCGGCGCCGCGAAAGCGCGTGATATAGCCGCCCCTCACCTTGCTGAAATCGATCTTGCCGCTTGTCGCCTTGATCGCCCTGGCAAGCTCTTTCAATGCGGCGCGGTTCTCGCGCTCGCCCTGCTGGCGCCGGCTCTGCGACGTTTCGTGCGCCAACTCGACATACATCAGCCACTCTTCCAGCGGTTCTTCGTTGCGCATACTCATCTCTCTGTATCCTGTATTTTAATACCCTGCATCCTATCATCCGCGCCCACCAGCCATCAGCGCCGCTGCGGGCGATCGGCGTAAGGACGCCATTGCCCACACGCCCAGCGCCGGGCCGATTGCGAGAAAGGCGAACGCCCATTGCCAGCCGACCAGGCGCACCAACGGCGGGATCATCCAGATTGTGAACAGCGTAAGCAAGAAGCCCAGGCTCGTCTGCAAGGTTAAGGCCGTGCCGGTGAACTCGCCCCGGCAGAGTTCGCTTACAGCCGCCGAGAATTGAGCCGAGTCGGCAACCACGGCGAAACCCCAGATCAGGGCCAGCGCCGTTACCAACACTGGGCTGGCGCCGTACAATTGCCCGATCAGCAACGCACATGTGCCGCTGATCAGCAGTGAACTGATCGCCACGGTACTGCGCCCGATTCGGTCGGCCAGGATCCCGGCCAGTAAACTTCCCAGGCCACCGGCCGCAATCACGGCGAACGCCGCCATCCCCGCCCAGACCGCCGAGACTCCGGCCAACTCAAAGCTACCGAGCAGAAACAGCGGCACCCAGGCCCACATTGCGTACAGCTCCCACATGTGACCAAGGTAGCCCAGGTTTGTCAGCACCAGATTGCGGTCGCGGGCTACTTCAGCAATATAGCGCCAGTTGAAGCGCGGCGCCGGACTGCGATACGGCCCCTCGTCCACAAACAGCAGGCCCAGCAAACCGCCGGTCGCCGCTAAACCGGCCGCCAGGTACAACACCGGCCGCCAATCTGCGATTCCGCCCAGGGCATTCAACAAGTGCGGCGCCGCCGAACCAACCGTCAACGCACCGACAAGAAGGCCGATCCCCAACCCGCGATCGGCCTTCGTCCAGGTGGCCATGATCTTCATACCCACCGGATATACACCGGCAAGAAACATACCGGTTAGAAAGCGTAACGGCAGCGCCAACACCAGATTTGCCGCAACCAGCGGAATAAGCGCCGTTGCCAGCGCGGCCAACAAGGCCGAAACAGCGAACAGCAAGCGGGCCGCAACCCGGTCGGCCAGGTTAAAGAGCGTTGAACCCAGTGCGCCCACCACAAACCCGATTTGCACCGACATCGTAAGCCAGGCTCGCCCGGTATCATCGAGCGACCACTCAGCCGTCAGCGCCGGCACAACCGCCGAAGCCGAGAACCAGGTACCCATCGCCAACAATTCAGCCAGCGCCAATACCAGCAAGGTCGGCCATTTCCGGCGCAATGGATCGGAGCCATTCATGGGAACTCCACATTGAGTTGACACATGTAAACCTGTTCGAGCACCCTGTACTTTACCAGAAAAGCAGGTACCGGTTTGAGCGACAGGCAACCTATCCCCACCGACACTCTCATCGCCGCTAGTATACGAAATTCCTGACACATTCACCAACAGAATCTGGACAGAGAGCCATGAACGTGCTATAGTCCGCACGGAAGCGCTGTTTATTCACCCAGTAAAGCGTCAAGAATATGCAGACCTCGATTATTCCGTTTCGGATCGTCGTCGGCGGTCACAGCGTCGATGGGTACGACGTGCGGGCCGGCGCCGCCGGTCGCGAGGCTGAGAGCGTGCTGAATCTGGGAGAATTGCCGGATGATCAGGCCGAACTGGGGCAGGTGCTTGGCGCCGCACTGTTTTCCGGCTCGATCCATCGCCTGCTGCTCGATACCGCTCAGGGCGCCGATGTCTCCGGTGCCCGCCTGCAGATCCAACTCCAGGTAACAGCGCCCGAATTGGCGGTGTTGCCCTGGGAGTGGGCAACCCTGGGGCAACGCACCCTCTGGCAGCCCGCCCTCCGCGACGATTACCCACTGGTGCGGATCGGCCGTCGCCCGCGGCCCTTGCCGCCGCTGGATCTGAATGGCCCGTTGCGGCTGTTGATCGTGTGTGCGCCCGGCGCCGACGGCGCGATCGCCGAACTTGGCCATGCCCTGGCCGGACCGGTTCGCGCCGGCACACTGGTGGCCGATCTGCTGCGCGATGCCTCGCCATCCGATCTGGCGGCGGCGCTGGCCGAAGAACCCTGCCATCTGCTGCATATCATCGCCCCGATCGGACACAGTGCGTACGATGCCACGCCGCGCCTGCAATTGGCCCGCAATCTCGATCCGGCCGGATTGGCCGCGCTGCTCGCCGATTATCCCGATCTGCGCATGTGCAGCTTCTCAGGCGGCGGCGAACCAGCGGCGACCAGCCATTTTGCCGGGCTGCTCCACGAATATCACGGGATGGCGACCCTGGCCCTGGGTGGGTTGGACAACCCAACCAATGCGCTGTTCTGCAGCGTCGTCTACGGCGAACTGGCCGCCGGCGAACTGGCCGAACTGGCCGTTACCAACGGCCGGATTGCGCTGGCCAACTCCGGCGCCGGCTGGGGCTTGCCGCAGTTGTGGATGGCCGCCGGAGGTGAGCAACTTTTCACGCTGCATCCGTTGCCGGCGGAACCGGACATCTCGTTGGCCCAACCGACACTCATCGATCGGGTGAATCGCAACCGGCGCAGCCGCGAAGAGCGCAAGCAACGCAGCCGTAACGCGCAAGGGCCACGATCGCGCGTGGGTATTCCCTGGGAACCGATGGTGCAACGGATCGGGGCGGTTTTCGAGCGTCACAGCAAAAGTTTCACCATCGCCAAAACCATTGTCGCGCCCCGGCCCGCCGGATCGCCGAAAAACCACAGCAACGCTCGATCCTCAGCTTGCGGATCGTTGTCCTGAGCATCGCGCTGATTATTCTGGCCCTGATGGTTGCGCGCGTGCTGGAGCGCCCCGAAGCGCAAACTGCGGTTGCCGCCGCCCCGCCGCCGGCGAGCAACGCCACTGAACTTCCGATTGCCGCCCTGATCCCGCAGATGCAAGCTATCGTCGATGCCGCAGTTGCCGAGATCGGACAGCGTGGCCCGTTGGCGGCGCCGGAACCGACCGCCTACACCACATATCTGACCCTTGAAGGCGATACGCTGGCGCAGATTGCGGAGCGCGCCGGCAGCGATCCATACGCCATCGCTGCATACAATTTCCTGAATCCGCAGACGCCGCTACGGGTCGGTCGCCCACTGGTGTTGCCGATCTATACGCCGCGCGACGGCTTACCGACGGCGCCGATCATCAATCGCGGGAATCCGGCCGAGCCGCTGCTAGCCATGACCTTCGATATTGAACTCGACGCCGCCTCGCTCTACGATATTCTCACGATTTTGCGCGGGCGCAGCATCAAAGCGACCTTCTTCGTCACCGGGAGTTGGGTGAACAATTTTCCCGACGCGGCCCGTGCGATCGTCGATGAAGGCCACGAGATCGCCAATCACTCCCTAACCCACCCCGCATTCACAACGATCGGGCTTGATGGCATCGCCAATGAACTCGACGAAACCGAGCGGATTATCCGCGAGGCTACCGGCGTCTCCAGCCGGCCCTACTTCCGCTTCCCCTATGGTGAATCGAACGAGGCCACAATCCAGGCTGTAGCGCAACGGGGATATGTGGCGTACCACTGGAGCACCGACGATAACGGCATGCCCTTCTGGCTCGATGCCGCCAATGCTGATCCGGGCGCCCTTTACGGCGGGATCGTTTTGCTGCATGGCCGCGCCACTACTGTTGAAGCGCTCCCCGGCTACCTTGATCGGCTTGAGGCCCTCGGCATCACCCCAACTACTCTCGGCACGATCCTGCAGTAGGGATAAAGGATTGCGCAAAGTGCAATCCTTTATCCCTACTGCCCCAACAAATCCCGTAGTAAGTCGTCATCCTCGCCGGGCGGCGCAGCCGCAGGTTGGCGTGGTACGGCATGCGCAAGCGGTTCCGCCTGCGATCGGGCGGCGGCACGGGCGGTGGCAAACCGTTCATGTGCGCTCTTCCGGCGGCGATAACCGCGCCTGGTGCCACGACGCTGATAGCGACTCCAATCGGCAAAAGCCAAAAACCCCAATGCTCCTGCAGCGGTCAGTAACGCCGCGATCAATAACGCCGGCAAAAGCCAGCCGGGTAATTCCAGCATCTGCGCCGCCACTCTTTCAGCTATATCGTACTCAAACATATGTGCTATACTACCATATCGAATAACGTCGAAAGATCGTCAATTTTCCTGCGGGAGTGCGGCTGAGCATTTGCGCGGCTACGCTGCCGAAACTTCAACCGGAATGTACCGATCTGCAATCTCGTGGCGCCCCCGTGGTTCGCAATTCCGCGTACAATGAGGCCGATGTTTCGTCACCAGACATTGTTGTTGGCGCCGTTGGCGCTGCTGGGCTTACTGGCATTCCTGTTCGGTATGAGCGGGCGCGAACCGGTTATTTCGCGCTGGGGTGCGAACCTCGCCGCGTCAACCAAACTTGATGTACCCGCCGCGCAGGGGTTATCGGGGATCGCCGAACCGATGCGCGCGGTCGCACTTCCGGTCGCTGACGGCACAGCAGGCGATCGACAAGCATTTCAGCCGGCCGGCAATCTGATCGAAGCAACCACCGATCACCAGGCCGCCCTTTACCGCCAGGCAGTCGGCGGCGGCGAACTGCTGTATATCGTCGCGTCACTCGGCGAACCGCTACATCTCCAAGTGATTACGGCCAATGGCGCAATTCCGGCCAGCGATGCAACCGGCGACACGATCTGGCGTGACGGCGGCCGCCACTTACAAAGCGTCGCGGCAATGGCCGCAGCCCCCCACGCATTGCATCAGGCCCAGGTGCCGCTTGGCGCGCTCGCGTTCAGCTTCCACGGCGCCGAACGTACTTCGCCCGAAGGCAGCGTCGTGATCAACGGCGTCGTCCACCGGGTGAACGCCGGGCGCGGCACACTCTGCATCAGGCCCGACAACAGCGCCGCGATCGGTCTGTTTAGCGCCGAAGAACTCGCCGGCTGCGCTCAGGCGATCGGCGGCGGGCCGATGATGCTCTGGCAAGGCAAGATCGCCAACCCCGACATCAACGCGGCCACCGATGAGTTTCTGCCGTTCAACCCGTTGAACGAAGATTTCGTGCAACTCGATTGGCGGATCAAAGTCTATCGCGGAGGATACCCGAAAACCGCCGTTTGTGTCGGCGATCATCCCGATGGCCGATCCTTCCTTGTTCTGGCGGTCTCGAATGGCGTCACCGGGGTTGATTTCGCCCGCGCCCTGCGCGATATGGGCTGCCACAGCGCCCTCGGCGGCGATGACGACACCTCGACCCAGCTTGTCTGGCGGGGGAAACCACTCCTCGGCAGCAACCGCCCCGTCCCCGATGCGTTGGCGATTTACCACCCCGCACCGTAGAGTCAAAGCATCACGCATAGCATCATGCTTCGCCCCTACGGCGTCATATCCCCGCGCAAGAACCGGCTCATCAAGGCGCTTATCGCCCCCGGATTCGCGAAAGTCGCATATGGGTCGTCCGCCAGTACACCCTCCGAAACCATGGTTTCGTCCACGGCGTAGCGCTCAACATGTTGCGGCAAGATCGTGCGAAACGCCCAGGCGAAACCCAGCATTTGCTCAAGCGACATATCGGTCTGCACATGATCGCGCAGGGCCACACTCACATCGGATAACAATTCAACTTGCGACACCGGATCACGTTGGCGCACCTGATCGATCATGGCCAGCAAAATCTGTTGCTGGCGACGGTTGCGCGCGTAGTTGCTGTCCATATGTCGCACGCGCGCATAAACCAGGGCGGTCGCACCATCCATGCGCTGCATCCCCGGCGCAAAATACACCTCGCGATAGCCGTAATCCATGGTTGGATAGGCCGAATCGTACAACGCCTCCTCAACAAAGATATCAACCCCGCCGATCGCATCCACCGCAGCGATAAAAGCACTAAAATCAACCCGTAACACATGCTGGATCGGGATATCCAGGTATTCCGACACTGTCCGGCGGGCCAATTCAACCCCACCGCCCAACCCCGGATCAAGATCACCATACACCGTCGCGGCATTGATCCGGGCCTGGCCATAACCAGGGATCGGCACGATCAGATCGCGCGGCAACGAAAGCATCGCCACGCGCTGGCGGCGCGGTTCCAGCCGCAACACCATGATCGAATCGGAGCGCGTAGCCCAGCTTTCGCCCGGCCGGCGATCACTGCCAAGCAGCAAAATATTCACCGCTTCGTCGCCGATCGGCTGCACCGGCGCAGTCGCCATCAACGTCGGCACCGGCATCCCAACGGCAGGCAAGCGCACTGCGGTCGGGCTGGGCCGAAAGCCGGCGGTCGGCGTCGCAACCGGCGGAACGGTCGGCGGCTCAGCGATCAGCGGATCGAGCGGCGTGATCTGAATTGGCGCAAGATCGAGCGGCGCCTCGGTCGCAACGGCACTGGGGCGCACGATCACTGCCGTTGGCACAAGCGCTGTCGGCCCGGCCGAATTGGGCAAACCAGGCCGGGCGAGTGCCGGTGTCGGCTGGAGTTGCATTGCCGCCACACTTTGGCTGATCGTATATGCGGCAAATGCCACCCGCCCGAGATTGATCAGCATAAACAACAGCACAATACCCAACACTGCTGTTCCGGCAATTCGCAACCAGGATGAACGAGCAGGCCGTATATGCGTTCCGCTTCGTCGCATCACCGGAACAGCCGGGCGTAGTATCGCGGGATTTATCGCCGGCTTTGTCAGCAGATCGCGCAACAGATCGGCATCCTGCTGCATCCGCACGCTACGACAATCGACGCATCGCGCCAGATGCATATCAAGCTGCTCGCGATCGGGGCCTTCGCCGGATTCACGCAGAAGGCGGCGCGCAGTCCGGCAGTCTATTTCTATCGGAGGTTTTTTGGGCATAACAGCCGTAAATATGCCGACATCGCCATAACAAACATTGCACAATCGAACTGTTGCCGTTTCGACGGCACATGGAAAGAATATGTTGAAAGTCAGCGCCGGAACAGCGAAATCGCGCCATGCCTCAGGCATAACAATAAGCGCCCGGCATAGCGCCACAATCGTTGCGACAGTATACCATTGTGCGCTGGAATCTGGTATTATGGGGCCGTCTTATTCAATACATTCACCCTATTTTTCGCGAAGCTATGCCATGCTGGGATAGGCTTTCGCCGTTCACCAGAGCTGCGTCCGGCTGTTGGTCCACCGGGCATGCCCGGTCCGTCCCCTATCACGTGCTGCGAAGGAGCATTACGTATGCGCTCGTTCCGCTGGCTACTCATTCCAATCTTGCTCGCCATGCTCGCCGTTGCCGTCCCCGCAACGGCGCCCGCACCGCCAAGAACAACATCCAGATCGTTGAACCCGACAGCATCCCGGATAACATCCTCACCGATGAAGAGGTCGCCAAGATTGAACGGCTGCAGAATGAAGCCGTTTATACCCTGCCAACCAGCCCGGTAAGCCCCGACGACCAGGCGGTCTTCGTTACCAGCGGTGAATCGCTGGGCTTCCTTAATCTGACCGACGGCAGTTTTAACGAGATCGACCCGAATAACTTCGGACCGGTTATTCCGCTACCGTTGCTCGGCGCAACGCAGTTTAGCTGGGTTGATGAGCGCACCCTTGGCGCGTTGGGATTGAACTTCTTCGCCAGCAGCCTCGATGAGCTGTATGTGGTGATCTTGATCGACCGCATCACCGGCGAAGTTAACGGCGCTCGGGTGCCGCTGCCGGCCAACACCGATGTTGTCGGTGTCGGCCCCGATTTCACCCGCTATTTGCTGGTTCGCATCCCCGATGAGTTCCTGGCCGCCGCCGGCTCAAGCGAGGGCGCACTGCGCACAAAGAGTGTGCGTGTGATGCAGTCGGCAGCGAAGTTTCAGCCCGAGGCCAAGCCGTTGCTGCCGGTCGCCTTCCAGGCCAAGATCGACAAACTGGCCGCTCAGAAGCCGCACCTGATGCGCAAGATCGAGTGGTTGCGCCAGGATGGCGATGAAGAAGAGATCGACCTGACGACGATCCCGCTCGATCTGCTGCGCTACGACGCGGTCAGTGGTGATGTCGGCTATGTAACCACGATCCCCCAGGCGTCGGGTATTCTGGGCGAAACCTGGAGCAACGACTCGAATAAACTGGCCTTCTCGCTGCTCTCGCTCGCCGAACCCGATGATCTGCGGCCACAGTACGACGGCGCCCTGATCTCGGAGATTGTTTATCGCGATGTGACCGGTAATCTGTCGCCGGCCGCCAATCCGCTGTTGCAGGGCAACAACTCCTATATCGTCGATTTCGTCGGCGGTGAGACCCGGTTGGTGCGCGCCAGCGAGGGCGCCGGTAATGCGCCGCCGCTGCTCGTGGCCGCCGACTGGTCGCCCGACGGCAACACCCTGATGATGCAGGCCTGGCATCCGACAAAACTGGTCGGACGCACATACCCGACCTATGTCACGCAGTTTAGCGAGCGCGTCAGTTACCGCTTCTACAACAACAACCTGGAGCAGATCGGCAACTTCGCGCCGAATATCTTCTCGGCAAGCGCATTCAGTAGCCCGATCGGCGCGTTTGTCTCCAACGACGAAGTGATCTTCCGTGGGATCAGCGGCACCGATCGCCATCCCTATTATTACAACCGGGTCAGCGGCGAGTTCCGCAATCTCGCCAATCGCGCCGGCTCGTATTTCAATGTCTTCCCGTTGAATAACTCGCCCCGCTTCGTCTTCACCCATACATCCTTCACCACCCCGCCCGATGTTTATACGCTCGGCTTCGACGGCAAGGGCTTGCAGCGGCTAACCTGGACGAATGAGGAGTTGCGCCAGGTAGCCAATCTGGCCGAGCATCCGGTCAGCTTCCGGCTGAGTAATGGTCAGACCAGGGTTGGAACGTTGATTCAGCCTGCCGATGCCGAGTTCCCGCCGCGCAATCGCCAGATCATCGTCTGGCAAGAAGGTGGGCCGGGCGTGTCGATGAACGGCATGTGGTTGGCGAATGTCGAGAATCCCTTCGCATTGTTGCCCAGCTTCGGCTACTCGTTGTTGGTGATGCCGCTCTCGGGCCGGCCCGGCTACACCCCGGCTACGTTCAACGCCCTGGCCGACAGCGACAATTTCGGCCAGATCGATATCGACGAGCAGGCTCAGGTGGTGCGCCAGATGATCGCCGGCGGCTGGACCAGCAGCGGCAAAGTCGGGATCACCGGCTGTTCCTACGGCGGTTACTTCACATGGCAGAGTATCATCCGCCACCCGGATCTGTACACCGCCGCCAACCCGCAGTGTGCGCTGGTTGACACGGTTACCGAGTGGTCACGCGGCTTCTCGACGCTGATCCCGCACCTGATGGGCTTGCCGCCCTATGCCAACCCGAACGAGTACCGCGCCGACTCGCCCTTCTACAATGCGAACCGCGTGCGCATTCCGGTGTTGACCTTCCACGGCAGCGAGGATTTCCTGCCGGTGGTGCAGAATGAGAATCTGCACTTGCAGTTGTTCAACCAGGGCACCACGGCGCGCATGGTTAAGTTCATCGGCGCCGGCCATGGCCTTGGCAGCCCCGATTACCAGTTGTACGCCGCCCAAGAGCAGATCAACTGGTTCCGCACCTATCTGAAGTAGGTTTCTCCCCCGCTAACCAGTGGGTAATTCTGGTATCGTTGAAGGGTTACGGGGTGGCAATGCCACCCCGTACGCTTTGTAAAAGAACAAAGCGATAGGTTATCTTCACCTGTATATGGAACAATGTCTATGCTGAAGCAGAGATCCTGGGTACTCCATAGGCTATTCAGCATCCCCTCGGTTGCAATACTTCTGATCGGCAGTCTGCTTCTGGCCGGCTGTGGCCTGTTCGGCGGCAGCAGCCCTGATCCTGTGCCAACCACACCGCCCACGGCTAGCGATACACAGATAACCCTTGACTCACCGGCCGGCGGCGCCAATGTACGTAGCCCGCTCATCATCAGCGGCCGCGTCACACCTCGCCCACCGAATAATACCGTCAGCTATAGCGTCTTCGACCTCTCCAATACATTGCTCGCCAGAGGCACCATCCAATTGCAAGGCGATCCCAACGGGCCGGGCACATTCGCCCAGCCGGTTGCCTACACCCTGGAACAGGCCGGTATGGGCCGCGTCGAAGTTGTGGCGATCAATCCTAACAGCGGCGAAGTCCTGGCGATTGCGTCACTGAATATCAGCCTTAGTGCAAATCCCGGCCAAGCGGGGCAAACAACGCTGACACCAACCAATGCGCCGCCCCAAACGCCAATCCCTACGATCGTCGGCTCGGATCAAACAATCACGATTGAGACACCGCCGCCCGGCACTACGGTCGGCAGCCCGGTTGTCATTACCGGCCGCACAACACAGATGCCGGCCAACGGGCAGTTGTTCTACCTGGTGCGCGATCAGGTCGGCGCGGTGATCGGCTCCGGCCAGTTCGGCGTTAACTCAAGCGGTAGCGGCAATTCCTTCAACGCCTCAATCAATTTTAATCTGCCTGCACAGGGCGGCCAGATCGAGATCGATCTGTTTGAACCGGCGGCAAACGGCTCCGCCAGAGCCAGAGCAGCCATTTTACTAACCGTGGCCCCGCCCCAACAGATCACGATCGAAAGCCCGCCGCCCGGCACTACGGTCGGCAGCCCAGTCGTGATCACCGGGCGCACCGCCCGCTACCCGTTCCAGGGCAATCTAGCCTACCGCTTCACCGATAACAGCGGCCAGAATCTTGGCGAAGGAATCTTCCCGGTCAATGGCAACCCCGGCGGCCCAAGCAACTTCACCGCTTCACTCCAGTTCAATCTGCCGGCTCAAGGTGGTGTTGTGCGGCTGGAAGTGTACGACCAGAATGCCGTCAATAACGAGATCGTCGCTAATACGTCGCTTGATCTGAATGTGCTCCCGCCGTCCCAGACAATCACAATCGAAACTCCGCCGCCCGGCACGGTTGTCGGCAGCCCGGTTGTGCTTACCGGCCGCGTGGTGCGCCCGCCGGTCGGCGGCCAGATCAGCTATCTGGTACGCGGGCCTAACGGCACAAATATCGGCCAGGGTTCGTTCGGTATCAACGGTACGACGTTCAATGCCTCGATCAGTTTCACACCTCCGCCCCAGGGCGGCGCGATCACAATTGAGTTGCGCGCCAATGATTCATCGCCAACCCAGCCGCCGGCCAGCGCCTCGATCAGCCTGAATGTCAACCCGACCACACCACCGACAACCAGCCAGCAGATCACGATCGACAGCCCGGCGCCCGGCACCGCCGTCGGCAGCCCGGTTGTACTCACCGGCCGCGTGGCTCGCTATCCCTTCGAGGGCAACCTCGGCTATCGCATCAGCAGCGGCAGCGGGCAAGAGTTGGGGCGCGGCACGATCCCGGTGCAGGGCGGGCCGAACAGCACCGCCATCCCGTGGGTCGGTTCCCTGACGTTCAGCGAGCCGGCCGGCGGCGGCCAGATCATCGTCGAGGTCTTCGATCAAGATCAGGGCAGCGGCGCGATCCTCGCCACCGCAACCCTGCGGCTTCAGGTTAATGCTCCACCGATTCAACCTACCGCACCGATCGTGATCGGCCAGGAGATCGTGATCGAAACGCCTACCGATGGTACACTGATCGGCAATCCGGTGGTGCTGACCGGTCGCGCAGGCCTGCGGCCATCAGACGGTAACCTGAACTATCGTGTGCTGACACTCGATGGAAGCGAGATCGCCGCCGGCATCTTCCCGGTCGATCCATCGCCGCGCAGCAACACCATCGAATGGCAAGTCTCGATCAACTTCCCGGCGCCACGTACTGCCCAGGATCTTATTATCGAGATCAGCGACCGGCCTGATGCTGCCGACCCCGCCGACGACGAACCTAATCAGATCGCAAAAGATAGTGTGCAGGTACGGCTGAATTAAGCATATCCGTGAGGGTACAGGCCACAGCCGGCCGGCAGCGGATCGCGGCCTGAGCAACATTCTTTCGCGATACAGAAAACGCCCAGGCCGCATACAATACCTGGTGCCGGGTAAGCGAGCCGCGCGTCAACCCGATGCGCCGATACGAACATCAGGCATCAAGCATCAGCCGTCAGGCATCTTGTGATTGGAAATGATGATGATCCGCGTACTGCTTGTCGATGATCAAACGTTGATCCGTCAGGGCATTCAGACCTTGTTGGAGATCGAGGAGGATTTGACGGTGGTTGGCACGGCAGCAAACGGCGCCGAAGCGATCGAGCAGACCGCCGCACTGAAGCCCGATGTGGTGTTGATGGATATTCGCATGCCGCTGATGGACGGCGTGCAGGCGACCCGGATCCTGACGACGCAACACCCGGAGATCGGCGTGATCATCCTGACCACCTTTGACGACGACGAGTATGTCTTCGAGGGCTTGAAGGCCGGCGCACGCGGCTACATGCTCAAAGATGCCGACAGTAGCGAGATCGTCGCCGCCATTCGTGCCGTCGCCGGCGGCGCAGCCCTGATCCAGCCCAGCATCGCCCGCAAAGTCGTGGCCGAATTTTCGCGCCTGGCACGCACTACAAGCCCCGAAATTGCAACTCCTGCGCCGCCATCGCCACTCGCCGAGCCACTGACCGAGCGTGAGCACGATGTCTTACGTGCGATTGCCGCCGGGTGCTCGAACCGCGAGATCGCCGAACAACTTGTGATCACCGAAGGCACCGTCAAAAACCATGTCTCCAATTTGCTGGCCAAACTCGGCGTCCGCGACCGCACCCAGGCCGTGATTCGTGGGCGAGAATTGGGGCTGATGTAAGGGCGCCGCCGTTGCGCATGGTGCATTGCGTATTGCGCATCTCTATCCAAAGTTATAGGCCTTCGACGGCATAAATCTATCTTTTCACACTCCCGCAAAACCGCTTGCAGCGCTATCCTAGAGTCAGAACCGTATACGCGAATCGTTCGACTGAAAGGATACAACCATGCAAGCACATACTATCAATGAACCGCGCGATCAAGACCACAAGGCGAAAGATCGCCGGATCACCGGCATCATTCTGGTAGCAATCGGATTGACGGCTCTGGCAGGCCAGTTCTCGATCTCGGCGTGTGGACTCTCGCCATTCTGGCGCTGATCTTTCTTGTTACCGGCGCAATGAATCGCTCGGCCGGCCTGCTCATTCCCGGCGGCATCCTGGGTGGTATCGCCCTTGGCGCGGGTTTGATCGAAGGGCCGTTCGCAGGTGTTGGTGATCCACTGAGCGGCGGTATCTTCCTGCTGAGTTTCGCCGCCGGTTGGGTGCTGATCACCGTGATGTCGCTCATTTTCACCAAAATCCGCAGCCCTGGGCGCTGATCCCGGCCGGCGTGATGGCCTTTATCGGCGGCGCGATTATGTTCGGCGAACGCGGCGAAAAGCTGCTGGAGAGCGTCTTCGGGTCGCTGAATTACTTCTGGCCGGTGGCCCTGATTATCGGCGGCGCATTCATTCTGCTGCGGCGGAAAAGCCCAAATGGTGAGTGACAAGTATGTGACAAGTAGCGAGCGACGAGCGACGGGGTACAGCATGCTGTGCCCCGTTGTTATGCATGGCGCTATTGTACTCGCCGTGATCGCTGCCGCCGGCGGATAATATACTCACTCCAGCCGAACCGCACTTGTCGTTTATAATCATCCTCGTGCCCAATCCTGTATCCTGTATCCTGTATCCCGTATCCTCCATGCGATTTTTACTGTTGTTCGCTTTGATAAGCGCGCTCGTCGGCTGTACCTCTCCACCGCCCGCCCCGCCGACAACCAGCGCCCCGGCCCAGGCCGCAGCCCCGCCGC